>JAKAAZ010000017.1 GCA_021802085.1 Acidobacteriota bacterium | reverse complement strand
GATCAGGCTATGCGCACGCAGCAACTCGCGCTTCCATCCCGCCAGTCGATTTTCCATCTCAGATGCAGATGAACCGCTTATCCAGAGCATCCACAGCATAACACTTATCTACAACTGTAGTACTAGAAGTGGTGTCCTAGCTGCCCGTTTGCAGGTGATGGCGGACATCGGCGCCGCGCACCCAGAAGATGACATCCTCGGCGATATTGGTGGCGTGGTCGCCAACCCGCTCCAGGTTCCGCGCGATGATCAACACGTCCAGCGCCTGTTGCGAGTGTTCCGGCCGATCTTGAATGCAGCGCGTCAGCGTGCGGAAGATGGCGCGGTTCATCTCGTCGACTTCATCGTCCATCAGCAACACCTTTTCGGCCATGGCAGGGTCTGCGTCGATGAACGCCTGCAGCGCGTTCCGCACCATGGTGGCCGCCAATGTAGCAAGCTTCGGAATGTCGACCGGCAATTCGACCTGGGGCAGGGATTGCAGATCGTGCACCCGTTCCGCGATGTTCACCGCCTGATCGCCAACCCGCTCCAGGTCGGCGTTGATCTTGATGACGGACAAAATAAATCGCAGATCGATGGCCATGGGCTGCTCCATGGCAAGCAGATCGAGCGCCATCTGATCGATGTCGCGCTCCATGCGATTGATTGCCGGTTCCGATCGCGTAACCAAATCGCAGATCGAAACATCCCCGACTCGATAGGCCTCGATGGCGCGCTGCGTCGCCTGTTCCGCCATACCCGCCATCACCAGCAGCTTCTCTTTCAGGTCATCGAGATTTTGGTGGAATCGAGTGCGCGTCATCCGAACCTGCCTGTAATGTAATCTTCTGTCCTCTTGTCCGTCGGATTGGTGAAAATTTTTGTGGTTGCATCAAACTCGACAAGATACCCGTTCAGGAAGAACCCGGTCATCTCCGCAACTCGCGCCGCCTGCTGCATATTATGCGTGACGATCACAATCGTGTAGTCCGCCTTCAGTTCGAAGATCAAATCCTCGATCTTTGCGGTGGAGATGGGATCGAGAGCGGAAGCGGGTTCATCCATCAACAACACTTCTGGATCGATGGCCAGGGCGCGCGCGATGCAAAGCCGTTGCTGCTGGCCGCCGGAAACGCTGGCGCCGGACTTGGTCTTCCAGACCTCTTTTACCTCGTCCCACAGCGCCGCCCGGCGCAGGCTGCGCTCGACAATTTCATCCAATCGCCTGCGCTGCGTGATTCCACCCAAACGGAGGCCGGTGGCGACGTTGTCATAAATCGACATGGTCGGAAACGGATTGGGCCGCTGAAATACCATGCCGACGCGGCGACGAATCTCTACCGGCGGCGCATCGTTATAAATGTCCAGATCGCCGAGCTTCACCGAGCCGGTCACGCGCGCGATCGGGTTCGTCTCGTGCATCCGGTTCAAACAACGCACAAATGTCGACTTGCCGCAGCCCGAAGGCCCGATCAACGCCGTCGCACGATTCGCTGGAATCGCCAGATTGATATCGTGCAGAGTATGCGTGCCGCCATACCAGGCATTCAGATTCTGCACTTCGATTCCTGCGCCCACGTACGCCCCCAACGTCGCTGTTCAAACCTGCCCGGCCGGCTCCAACCCCACCAGCCCGTGGACACCACACAGATGCACATATTCCCGCGGGCAAAGGTCAGCCGCAATCCTGCCCTGCTATCGAAGGGAGGAGCAAGAAACCCTTCCTGAATGCCTGGAACCAAGCCGCGGCGTTACGCGCGCGATGCACGGACGACCCGTATCCGCAAGGTTATCAATCTTTTGTAAACAAGCGATGAATCGACAGTGTAGATCAATTCAGGCGCGGCGGTGGATAGTTGCGCGATGCTTCCGCTCACAGGGAGAATCAACCCAGCAAACCCGCATCGTTGGCGCGGACGGAAGAACTCAGCTTCGGGCAAGGGAGCCGGTGAGTTCGACCAGCGGATATCCCTGGTCTTTCCATCCATCGAAACCGCCGCGCAATGGGCGGATCCGTTCAATGCCGAAGCGGCGCATGGTTAACGCGACCCGCGCGCTGGTGGCCTCGCTGGGGCAGGTGCAATAGAGGACAATGTCCCGGTCGCGCGGAATCTCCGAATTTCGGGCGATCAGTTCATTCGGGGGCAGGCAGACCGCGCCCGGCAGAATTCTTGGATCGGGCAGAATATCGAGCGGATGGCGCAGATCGATGATGTAGAGGTTCTCGCCTCGATCCATCATGGCCTTCAGTTCCGCCGGTTCAATGCGCAGCGTCCCGATCTTGCGCAGAAAGCGCTGCTGCCGGATCAGCCGCGCAACCAGAATCCCCAGGACAACCAGAACGACCAGCGCGGCCGCGGAGCGGCCCAGCCAGTGCAAGATAGGAACATTGCGGCGGATCGCGTCGCCAAAGAATCTTCCCACCAGAACGAAAGAAGCGACCCACAGAAAGGTCCCGGCGGTGTCGTACACAAAGAAGACGCGGTACCGCATCTTGCTCTGGCCCGCCAGCGGCGCGGCCATCGTATTCAATCCGGGAATAAACTTCGCCATCAGCAGCGCGGCGGGGCCGTGCCGCATCAGCATAACTTCCGCCTTCCGCACGCACGAGGCAGCCTCCATGGAGAACCGGCAGATCCAGTGGGTGACCGTGCTGCCGTAGCGTCCTCCCAGCCGAAACCAGACGAAGTCCGTGATCGCGCTTCCCGCTATGACGGCAAGCACAATTCCTGCGATCCTCATATGATGGGTCGCCGTCAATGCTCCCGCAGTGAGAAGAATCGGCGAGCTGGGAAGGGGAACTCCCAACTGCTCCGCCAGGACCCAGCCGAACAGGATCCAGTAGCCGTAATCGAGAAAAATCTGGACTGTGAAATGCATAGGATCGACCGCCTTGAGCAGATGCAGGAACGGTACACCAATGCTGCATCTGCTCGTGAAGCCCGCATACCTGAGATGTTTGAATTCGGAAAAAGTACCAGGACAATTTCAGCGCGGTCCGGGCGAGGGCGCATCCTCTTCGATTGCCGCCGTGGAGGTAGCCCAATAGCTGGTTCGTGCCAGCACCCGCACGTCCAGCGGCTGCCTTAAACTCACGCTCAACACATGCAGCCCAGGTTTGGGGTCTGAGGGCTGAAAGCTGAGGATGTAACGATTATGCACCTGATTGGCCAGCATTCCCATCTCACTGTCCAACTGCTTTCCACTGTTGAATCGGAGATATTGACCGCCCGTCATATGGGGAATCGCGGCGGCGGCATTCTTGCGGAGCGCGGCAATGGCCATTTTCACCGGGGCCAGCAAATTGGGGCCGTCTCCGGCCCCGGAAAAATCGAACAAATCCGCCCGCCCGGCGCTAAACGCGAGGCTATACACAATCACGTCGCTCCGCCCGATCTTGCGCAGCACTTCCGTCATTGGCGTGCGGCTTCCATGGTCGCGGGTTTCGCTCAGCAGCACAATCACACGCTGATTTTGCGGCGGTTCATCCTGGAGCATATCGACCGCATACCACACCGAGTCCGAGATGGCCGCTCCATCGTCTCCCGGCTGGATGGAGTAGACCGCATGTTCCACCAGATCGGAGTTGTTCGTGAAATCCTGCAACATCCTGGGTTGGCTATCGAATTCCACGACCGCAATTCGATGCTGATTGTTGCCCGCCAGCGCGTCCACCATGGTCGGCAGGCCTTGATATTTATAAAACTCGCGCACCGCGGAACGCCCCACCTGCACCAGCACCACAATCGAGATCGGCTGGTTATAGGTTTCCGTGTCGAGATGAATCTTCTGCTCGACGCCGTTATCGGCGACCAGAAAATCCTTCGCGGTCAGATTGAATACCGGCTCGCCGGCTTTGCCTTCCACCAGAGTGGGCACAAGCACCAGGTTCGTGCGGGTGCGCAGGGTCGGCATTTGCTGCGCATGGGAACAGGGAAGCAAGGCTGCTGCGAAATACAGGAAAACGAATTGCGCCAAACGAAGAGGAACGGACCGCCGCATGTTTCCTTTTTACACTGGGGCGACCCTCGCTGCGGGGGGGGGCGCTGCATGGCGCTGGACTCGCGGCGGAAAAAGAAAACCACGCAGCCGGATTCGCTGCGTGGCCATCCTACCCTCTATTATTTCTTACTTGCCCGCATGGACCAGCGGCATATTCACCAGGTGCTCGCTGACGAACCAGACCTGCAGCTCGTTCGTGCGCACCACGTCGCTGACCAGCAAATCGTTGGTGCCGTCGTCGCCCATGTCCGCGGCTTCGCGGGCCAGCGCGCGCGCCGTTACGAGTATCTGCTCATGCGCCTCTAAGAGTCCGGCAATCTGGACTGGAACCTCCTGACGCCCGCGCGGCGGCCGCTTCAACCGCGTCAGTTCGGCAACATCATGGGCCATGGCAACGCTGACGCCGCCCAGTGTTTGGACTCGTTCGGCAAGCGTGTCCACCAGCTCCGCCTGCTCTCCATAATGCTTATCGAAAAGAAGGTGAAGCTGGTAAAAGGTGGGGCCGCTTACCTGCCAATGGCTCTTTTTGTAGAGGTCTCGCAGCGTGATCGTGTCGGCAAGCAGCAGGTTCAATTTTTCCGCGATCTGCTCGCGAAGCTCTGCGTTCAGCCCAATCGACAGCCGCTGGATGACCGTTCCAAATTTTTGAATTTCTCCACCATGCTGGTTTGCGTGCGGCGTGATGTGGTCCGTCGAGGATGAATTTCTTGTTGCAGGAGCCATAGTTTTTAATCTCCTTACTTACACTCCGTTAGATGCTGTGCCTGATCGCCAGATGCTGAAAAACAGGAGATTTCCTCCGGTCGCCGATCGGCGAACCCAGGGCTATACCACTTATCGAGGAATGCGGCGCATTCTGCCGCCCTGCTCCAGTAGATAGATTTCATTGCGCCACAGAACTTTGCGGCTGCAGTAGCTGGCCGTCCAGAAGAAGATGCCCAACAGGTCGCGGACCGGATACAGCAGCACGCTTTGCCATGCGGATTTCTCTGCCAGCACGTTCTTGCTCACGGCATAGGCGAGCAGCATGCGCGTGCCCACGCTCCAAACCAGCGCCGCCGTGGCCAGAACGAACGCGTGGGGTCCGCGTAGTCCGCACAGCGCCAGCGCCGTCAGCAGTCCGAAGGGAACGCTGAATGTAAGCGCCGTGCCGAAGTGGCCCTTCGGCCGCGAGAAGCGCGTGCTCTTCATCCAGCGCGCCTGGTGCTGCATGGAAGGCCAGAAGGTTGCATGCAGCACAACGTGGTCGATCACATGCCGCGACAGCACCACTGTATGACCTCGCTCCGCCACCCAATTGCCCAGCAGAAAATCATCCGCGCAGTATTCTCCCATGGGAAGAAACCCGCCAATCTCGTGCAGGCAAGATCGCCGTATCGCCATGGTCGGACCGAGCGCGAACTTCATCCCCTCCATCATGTCGGCAACCAGCACACCCGCGCTCATTTCGACGGACATCGCCGCCGCCTCGATCCGCGACCACAACCCTCCTTGGCCGGCGACGCCCCGATACAGGCACGTAACCGCTCCCACTCGCGCATCGGCAAAGGGCGCGACGACTTCGCGGACGTAGTTGCGGTCCACGCATACATCGCTGTCGCTGATGATCAGCAGGTCATGGTGCGCGGCTTGCGCCATCAACTCCAGCGACAAGATTTTCGCATTCGGCACGGTGGGCTCTCCGCTGGCGAGAAACTGGACCGGCACGTGCGGGTAGCGCGCTGCGACTCGCCGGGCGGCAACCAATCCGGCATCGTCCAGTTGCCGCGCGCAGAAGAGAATTTCGCAGGCGGGGTAATCCTGCTGAAAAAACGTGGCGAGATGCGCCTCCAGATCGGGCTCCGCGCCATGCAACGGTTTCAACAGGCTTACAGGAGGTTCGAAAACTGACTGAGACGCGTCCCGGTCGCGGCGGACAAATCGCCAAACAGCCAGCATCGCCAACGCCGTGTAGATGGTCGAGGTGACCATTCCGAACAGGCCAAGTCCCAGTACGAAATCAAGCAGCTTTTCCATGAATAGAAGAACAAATGCGAATAGCAGAACAGATGATAGAAGAAAGGATACTGGATTGCGAAGGATTGCCGCTCTCCAATTTCGAACACTGAATTGCGAAGGTTTTTGCTTCGCTGGATGCGCAAATCGTATGCGCTAGGAACGTTTTTTTGTGTCGCGCGGCACTGCGACGATGATCGGACGGCGCAGCGGAACCAGACCCGGCTCCGACGAGTGGATCCCCGTCTGCACCCGCGTCAGCATCTCCGTCCGCACATAATCGACGAAGCTCTGCATCTGGCGGTTCATCTCTTCCATCCGCTCCCGCATCTGCAGCACGATGGCAATCCCCGCGATATTCACGCCGAGGTCGCGCGCAAGATTCAGGATGAACTCCAGGCGCTCCAGGTCCTCTTCGGTATAGAGTCGCGTGTTGCCCTCGGTTCGCGACGGCTTCAGCAGCCCTTCGCGCTCGTACAGACGCAGCGTTTGCGGGTGGATGCCGTACATCTCGGCAACCGACGAAATCATATACGCGCCTTTGGACTTGCGCTTGGTGGCCATGGTCTTCTTCCTGTAGCTTAACTCAAATTAAGCGACTTCAGTACATATCTTGTGCTAAAATGCGGCACCATGCGAGTCTTCACGAACCTCTTTGCCGTCTCGTCCATCGCTGGGCTGTGCGCCTGCGCTGCGCTGGCCCAGAAACCGAATGTTCCGTTTCAGCCCGGCGAGTGGAATGTCAATCTCACCATGGTGCTGAACAACGGCAAGCCCATGAACACAGAAATGCAGGTGTGCGCCGCCAACCCGGAGGACGCGTGGAACCAGAAACGTCCGGGCCAGATCTGCGATCCAGTTCAGTTCACTCGTGTTCCCGGCGGAGTTCATGTCCAAATCCATTGCAAGGGTGGCAGCGGGCAGGTGGTGACGGAGATGCACGTCGACATGATGACCCATTTCTCCAGCGATGGCGCATCCTATACGGAAAACGGGACCAGCACGTCCAGCACTACCATGCCTGGACATCCGCCGATGGTGATGAACATCCAAATGAAGGGCCAGGGCAAACGGATCGGCCCATGCGCATCCGCCGCCAAGCCGTAATGCCTGACGAGGCGAACACATGGCCGCGCCCCATAACCTGCCGCGGGAATGACCTGCTGGACGCCATGCTAGTCTATGGGTCGAGGCGCGCCATGAGAAGATTTCCTGTGCTGTCCGCCCTGCTGCTCTGCGGACTGACTCTGCAAGCCCAGCAGCCGGTCCCTTCGTTCCATCCCGGAGAATGGGAAATCGATTCCATGACCACGGAGACGGATGGCAGAACCATCACCTCCCAAACGACACTCTGCGCCAATGAGCAGATCGACTTCTGGAAAGTGGCGCAGGCTGGCCTGACGTGCAAACCTCCGAAGACCGACCTCGAAGCCAAGGGCGCCCTGCATGTCCGCGTCCATTGCGAATATAACGGGGAACATCTCCATTCCGAAATCCTCTCGGACGCACTCGAAACATTCTCCGGCCACGGCGATAGCTTTACCCTGGTCGGAACCACCACGACCGATACCGTGTACCAGGGAGTTCAGCCAAAAAAAACCTCTGTGCAGCTCCAGGCGACGGCACATCGAACAGGTCCATGCCAGTAGAGCCAGGCAGCCGTTGGAAAATCAAACCTGGCTGAACAATTCCCTGCGGGGATCGTCTGGATTCAGCCGCGCCAATTCGCGCAGAATTTCCTTGGACCGCTCATCCTGCACTTTGGGCACCACGATCTGCACCTCTACAATCTGATCGCCGCGTTTTCCATCCACCGCCGCGGAGGGAACGCCCTTTTCCCGCAGGCGCAATTTTTGTCCTGTCTGGGTGCCAGGAGGAATCTTCAGATGCGCGCGGCCATCGATGGTCGGCACCTCAATCTTCGCGCCCAGGGCGGCTTCCGCAACTGTCACAGGAACAGTTACATATATGTCATCCACGTTCCGCGTAAAGACAGGATTGCTTTCCGCGCGCACGATCAGATACAAATCCCCGGCCGCTCCGCCGTGCGCTCCTGCATTTCCTTTGCCGGCCAGGCGAATGCGCTGGCCATCGCGCGTCCCAGGCTTGATGCGAAATTCCGCCGTCTCCGTGCGCGCCACCGTTCCCTGACCATGGCAGGTCGCGCACGACTGCTGCACTTGTCCAGTGCCGCCGCAGCGCGGACATTGAATATTGAATTTCATCCGGCCGCCCATCTGCGTCACCTGGCCGCTTCCGTCGCACTCCGGGCATACCGTTTCGCCGCCCTTGGCCGCCGCGCCATGGCAGGTGGGACAGACGACCTGGCGGGTGATTTGCAACTTCAGGGAACCGCCGCGAATCGCCGTCCAGAAATCGACATTCACCTGATATTCGAGATCGCTGCCGGGTTGCGGACCGGCTTCCTGCTGGTCTCCATGGAACATGCCGGAAAAGATATCGCGAAATCCTCCCCAGGAAGAGGCTCCGCCGGCGCTCGATCGTTGCCCCGCACCTCCGCGTTGTCCTGCGCCGGAGAAATCCGAGAAATCGAATCCTTCAAAGCCGACCGGCCCGGCCCCGCGCTGTTGCGAGCCTCTCCCTGGCCCGCCGCGGAATCCATAGCCGCCCTGCGCCGCTGCTTCCGCCGCCGCCGGATCGATGTTGTCGGAGTAGAAACCGAGCTGGTCGTAGATCTTGCGTTTCTTCGGGTCGCTCAGGATGTCGTTGGCCTCCGACATTTCCTTGAACTTCTCCTCGGCCTTCTTGTCTCCCGGGTTCACGTCGGGATGATATTTGCGCGCAAGCTTGCGAAACGCCTTGCGAATCTCCTCCGCAGACGCCGTCTTCTTGACCCCGAGAATGCCGTAATAATCTTTTGTCTGTGTCGCCATGGCTGTTCTTTATGCGGTCATTGCCTGTCTCAGGCCGCCAGTCTTCCGGTCCCGTGGCGCTGGTGTCACCACTTTCCGTATCTCAGCTTCGACCGTGTCCCTTGCCGATTCCAGGTCGTAATGCGATTGCAGATTCATCCAGAACTCCGGCGTCATTCGGAAATATCGTCCGAGCCTGAGCGCCGTGTCGGCGGTGATGCCGCGCCGTTCATTCACGATCTCCGAGATGCGCGTGGCCGGCACGCGCAACGCAAGCGCCAATGCGTTGGCGCTCAGACCCAGCGGGACCATGAAATCCTCGCGTAAAAACTCACCGGGATGAAGCGGCTGCATCCTGTCTTTATAGCGTCTAATGATAGTCGACGATTTCGACTTCGTAGGCATACGGTTCTCTCCATTCAAAGCAAATGCACCGTTGGTTGTTGATGCGAATGCTGTATTGGCCCTTTCTGTTGCCATGAAGCGCTTCCAATCTATTGCCTGGCGGCTGCCGCAAATCCGTCAACAAACGGGCGGCATGAATGGCCCTGAGCTTACGAAAGGTGGCGCGTTCAATCGAGCCGAACCTCTTGCTTCGCTCGCGCCGAAAAATTCGTTCCGCTTTGTCATCGCGAAAAGTTCGGATCACACGTTCAGCGTATCACGGAGAACGTTATAGCGCCTATCTGAGTTTCAGAATTTGTGGTTTGGACATTCTTCTCTCAATTCATTTTCTTTCTTCGAGTATTCTTTTTTGTATTCATCCATGAGAGTCAAATAGTCGACCGTAATGACCCCAGGATTTGCATTTTTACATTTTGGACAATGAATGTATACGTCGCGCTTGTGTTTGTCGACTGAGAGACGAAATAGATATGCTCGCGCATCCGTTACTGTTTCCCCCAATGGCCCTTGCAGAGATAGACTGACTTCGGCATCGGCGCAATAATCATAGCCAAAGTACTCCACAACGTCGAAAACAACCTGCTGTTCCGTACCAACCGGAACGACAAACTGATGTTTCTGGCTAAGCGTAATAGGCGTAATTATTCTTGAAGTTTGATTCTCATTCTGCTCGATCCTCCTGATTCCAGTGACAAGAAAACCTACCGTTCCGATATTGGCGCATCTCAATTCAAGACAGAGACGGGTGGCCAGAGTACCAGCATCCTTATGAGCATTCACCTTCAGCCTAAATACGGCTTTCGGCTTGTTCGCCTCTGCCCGTAATTCGTCTTCCCGCTTCCAGCGATCACGCTCTTGTTTTGCCTGTGCTCGCATGGTAGTCCACTGGAATACGGCAGCGATAACGAGCGCCACGGTCGCCAGAGCCTCAACTGCAACGGACCAGTTCTTAAAAAAGTCTTGTAGCCAACAAATCATGGAGTATTCTCCGTGCAGTATCTCGGCTTGGTTCTATTTGCATCTTCAAAACATTTGCTATGCCAGCACCTTCTGGATTCTTCGTTCGTCCGCCAAGGCGGACTCCTCAGAATGACTCTTCTTGTGGAGAAGAGCACCTCGTTTCTGCGCTCAGAATGACTCCTCTGTGAAGTGGGAATCAATATTGCTTCGGTCAGAATGACTCTTTCTGTGGAGCGGGAATATCTCTTCGCAGCGCTCAGAATGACTTCTTCTCTTGGATTGAACTGTCCAAGCAACGACGAGTCATTCTGAACGAAGGTCGCTTCGCCGCGGCGAACGACCGCAGTGAAGAATCCAGACAATGCCGGCGCCACAATCGCACTAGCGGTTCTCTGGGAATTCCATCGGTTTTCCCCAACTTTCCGCCAAATCCCTCCATTCAGGATTCATCCCTTCTATCAACGCTATCTTTTTTGCCCGTGTCCATCCTTTGATTTGTTTCTCCCGATCGATCGAGCGTTCAATGTCTCCCGATTCCTCGTAAAACACCAGCCGATTGCAATCGTACTTCGCGGCAAATCCGGACCGGATTTTCTCGCGATGCTCCAGCACGCGCCGGTACAGATCGCTGGTGACTCCGGTGTATAACGTACCTGTTCTTCCCGCGAGAATGTACACCCAACCGGGTTTTCTCATCCAAACACGCTCTATGAATCAGCATTCTCTGGATTCTTCGCTTCGCTCAGAATGACTCCCGATAAAGAGTGTTTCTTAGATTGAATCTAAGCGAATCATTTCAGTTCCATACCTTCTCGACATCGATCGGCTCGATGCGGCAGAAAATGTCCGGCGCTACACGCGCCATCTTTGCCACAAATTCTTCGGCTTCTTCGCGTGTCTGGAACACTTCCTTGCTATACACCTGACCCGCACGAAGCTGCTCGCATTGCCATACAGTATCGGTCATCACAACTCCTTCGCCAATATTTTGAAACCCTTGATAAAGCAGTGGAGGGTGCCCGCTGTTTCACGAGGACACCCTCCATTCACACGGGCTACTCCTGCACCCATGTCCTGCATACGTGCGAAACCAGCCTGCCGGATTGTTACTCTCGATCGATCCGGCGCAGCCTTTATTTCTTGTCTTCGACGTCGACATACTCGGCGTCGATCACGCCTTCGTCCTTCTTCGCCTCGGCTTGCGGCTGCTCGGTTTGGGCAGCGCCTTCCGCCGCGGTTGCGCCCTCGGGTGCAGCGGCATTGGCCTTATACATGGCCTCGGCCAGCTTGTGCGAAGCAGTGGTCAGCTTCTCCCGCGCGGCGTTCAGTTCCGCCGGGCTGGGCGAGCCTTCCAGCGTCTTCTTGGCGTCCGCCAAAGCGCTTTCCACTTCCCCTTTGTCGCCAGCAGGTACCTTGTCTCCGCTCTCCTTCAACATTTTTTCAATGTTGTAGACCAGTCCGTCCAGTTGGTTGCGCGCCTCGATTTCCTCGCGCTTCGCCTTGTCCTCCGCGGCGTGGGCGTCGGCATCTTTCGCCATGCGCTCCACTTCTTCCTTGCTCAGCCCCGAAGATGACGTAATCGTGATCTTCTGGTCCTTGCCGGTCGCGTTGTCCTTGGCGGTCACGTTCAAGATGCCGTTTGCATCGATGTCGAACGTTACCTCAATTTGCGGGATACCGCGCTGCGCCGGCGGAATTCCACTCAGCTTGAACTTGCCCAGGGTGCGGTTCTGGCTTGCCAGCGGCCGCTCGCCTTGCAACACGTGGACCTCCACTTCCGTCTGATTGTCCGCAGCCGTCGAAAACGTTTCCGTCTTTTTGGTCGGAATCGTCGTGTTGCGCTGGATCATAGGTGTTGCCACGCCGCCCAGCGTTTCAATCGCCAGCGTCAGCGGAGTGACATCGAGAAGCAGCAGGTCCTTCACCTCGCCGCCGAGCACGCCCGCCTGGACCGCAGCACCAATGGCAACCACTTCGTCCGGATTGACGCCCTTGTGCGGCTCCTTGCCGAACAGGTCCTTCACGATCTGCTGGATCTTCGGCATCCGTGTCTGCCCGCCTACCAGCACCACTTCGTCAATCTTGCCGGCGTCAATGCCCGCATCTTTCAAAGCCTGTTTGCAGGGTCCAATCGACCGCTGCAGCAGATCATCCACCAACTGCTCCAGCTTGGCGCGCGTCAGCTTTTTCACCAGGTGCTTCGGGCCGGTGGCATCCGCGGTAATAAAAGGCAGATTGATCTCCGACTCGGTTGTGGTCGACAGCTCAATCTTGGCTTTTTCCGCGGCATCCTTCAGGCGTTGCAGCGCCATTTCATTGCCCTTGGCGCGCAGATCCAGGCTCTCGTCCTTCTTGAACTCGTCAATCAGCCAATCGACAATGCGCTGGTCGATATTGTCGCCGCCCAGGTGGGTATCGCCGTTGGTGGACTTCACCTCGATGACGCCCTCGCCGACTTCCAGCACGGAAACGTCGAACGTACCGCCGCCAAAGTCATAGACCACGATGGTCTCGTCTTTTTTCTTGTCCAGCCCGTATGCCAGCGCCGCCGCTGTCGGCTCGTTCACAATCCGCTTGACGTCCAGACCGGCAATCTTGCCGGCGTCCTTGGTCGCCTGCCGCTGGGCATCGTTAAAGTAGGCGGGAACCGTGATGACGGCTTCCGTAACCGACTGGCCAAGATAATCTTCCGCGGCCTTCCGCAGCTTCTGCAGGATCATCGCAGAGATTTCCGGCGGCGTGTAATCCTTGCCCTGCGCCTCGACGACGATGTGATCGCCCTGCTGCTTCACTTTGTAGGGGACCATCTTCATTTCGTCGTTCACTTCGTTGAAGCGACGCCCCATGAAGCGCTTGATTGAGTAAATTGTGTTCTCGGGATTCGTGATCGCCTGCCGCTTGGCCACCTGGCCGACCAGTCGCTCGCCGCTCTTAGTAAAGGCGACGACGGATGGCGTCGTGCGGCCGCCTTCTTCATTGGGAATCACCTTCGGCTCGCCGCCCTCCATGACAGCCACAACCGAATTGGTGGTTCCTAAGTCAATTCCAATAATTTTCCCCATAATGCCCCTCGTCGAACAGAATTCTTGCGTACTGCCGCATCTTCAAGTATCACAGTTGAGTGACTTGCTGTCAACTTAATTGATGTTGCTTATCGCCATTGGGATGCAGATTTGCGTTTTTTTTGCCAGACCGGGGCGTTCCCGTCGGCCGGGCCGGTGGCAGGGCCTGGAGCGGATTGACAGTAGGTGTAGTTATTTGAGAAAGGGAGTCATTCTGAACCCTTCGGCTACGCTCAGGGCAGGCTCCGCGCAGCGGAGTGAAGAATCCAGACGATATGCGCCTGGTCATTGCCGCCGTCACCCTCTGGATTCTTCGCTTCGCTCAGAATGACTCCTTCCATTTTGATCACAGTATCTGTAAATCCGCTCTGGTTTCAGGTCTATTTGGCCGTTTAGTTTGGGGCCTGTTTCGGCGGGCGCAAGGTATAGGGCGAGCAGCAGGGAGTCCGCACCGGCCCGAATTCCATCAACTCCACCCTGGTTCCATCCGGATCGTATAGATTCAATTGCCATTTCCCGTCGTGCCCGAGCTGCGGTTCCTGGCGCGCCGAGGCGATCCAGTGCCGTTGCAGCAGCAAGTTCGCAGCCTGGTGAATGTCCGGCACTCCCAGCGCGAAATGGTTCACGACCCCGCTTTGCGATGCGGTTTTGGCGGCCGGATCATGCATCATGTATTCGATCCAATCCGTACCGTCCGGCACCTGCATATCGATCCAGTCTGTTCTGCCCTCTCTCGACCCGCCTTGCCAGCCTTCGCGAAATCCCAGGATGTCTCGAAAAAAGTGGTCCTCCGCGGCCCGATTCTGCACCACGAATCCCGCGTGCAGAATATGGTGCGAAATCGGCTCTTCCGGCGTGGCAGCAGCGCTGGTCGTGGCGATTGGCAGGAGGCGACCGCGAGTCGGCAGTTGCACGAATTGGATTCGGTGGCCTTCGGGGTCTTTGACCCAGAAAAACCGCGCGCCGTTCGCCTGCGTCTGGATTTCCCCTTCCACGGGGATATTTCTGCTCACCAGATAGCGCCGTAACGATTCGGCATTTGATGTGGCGAAGGCAACGTAGGCCAGATCGTCCGTTTCGCCGCTCGGCAGCGGCGTCACTTCGATCGATTGCGTCGAGTTCACTCGATATTCCAGAGGCGCAGCCGCCGGGCTGGGGCCGATCGGCGGAAATCCGAGCAAATCTCCGTAAAACTGCTTCGATTTGCCCATATCCGAGGCATACACCGAGACCTTCGCAATTCCCGTAATCGGCGGGCGCAGGGAAGTGCTTTGCGCCGCCAGGAAGACGGGCACATGGATAAGAACAGCTAGGACAAGAGCCTGGATTCGCGACACTCGTTCACCTCTCTCAGCAACAGAGAAATACTATAGCGGATTTACAGTTTGTGTAGTCATTTGGGGTGAAGAATCCAGACGATGTCCGCATCGTACACGCCGCCATCCCCCTCTGGATTCTTCGGTCGCCGCAGCGACCTCAGAATGACTCCTCTCATTTTGAAACCAGTATCTGTAAATCCGCTCTAGAAAAAGGGCCGCCTGGCCCGTGTGCGACAGCCTGCGCGCGTCCAAATCGAAAGGCCACGCAACAGGGTTGCGTGACCTTTCGATGCAATGGATTCAGCCATGCCAGATTGAACGCCGCACGGCTATTTGGCCGTGTCGCCTGTCTTGTCGATGTAACGTCCAATAATGACTGGCTTGCCGGTCGCAGGGTCTTCCACCACCAAGCCAACCACGCGGACCACGGCGTTGCTGGCAACGGAAGCCAGATCAGTCATGCTGTTGAATCCATCGCGATAGACCGACTGACCCACCAGATACACGCGAATCGGGTTTCCGGACGGGTTCCCGTCGCTCAATAAGACAAAGCTGCTCGGAAATCCGTCCCGCTGGACAGCAACGAAGAATGCTATTGCGTGATCGCGCTCGCATAGAACTCCGCCAGATCGCCTTTCAACTGCTTCAATGCGTCCACGTTCAGATAGATCATGTGACCGGAGGGATAGTAGCCGAAGCGAATATTTTTCTGGAGAGTTGGATCCAACTCCATGTGAGAGATATCGAACTCGGTCTTGAAGAATGGCGTGGCGAGGTCAAAGTAGCCATTGGCGGAAAATAGCTTCAGGTGCGGATTTTCACGCATGGCCGCTCCCAGATCCAGAGCGACATCCGGCAGTTGCTGTTCGCCGCCAGGACCGAAACCTCCGCCCGGCGGACGGTGTTTTTCGTCCCATTTGAAATCCGGTCCATACGCGGTGGCCTTGTAGGCCTCGTCGGAGCTGAACTTCAGATCGCCGGTCAAATAGTTGTGGAAGGCGGCCACAAATGCTCCGGTGATCCCAGTATCCGACGCATCGTAGCTGGGAGTCTCTCCGATCGCGTTCATATCGATGCCTTCAAAGCGCGCATCGTACCGGCCCAGCGTGCGCCGGTCGTCCCGCATCAATTCCTTGCGGAAATTCGAGGCGGACACGCGAAGATTGGCTTCCTTCCAATACTGGGCGCTGACTCCGGTCATCTGGCTCAACTTCTGCGCCACCTGGTCCTCATCCGCGGCGCTCAGGTTGTCTCCCTGCCAGAGCGCTTCCGCATAGGGTCCGCGCGCATAGGCCCGCACCTGGTCCAGAAAGGCTTGCAGGTCGGCTGGCTTGTTGGGCAACTTGTCGTGGTACCAGGCAATCGCCGCAAAGGAAGGCAGAAAGCCGACGTATTGCGTGTCGGTTCCCGCCGCGCCGTCGCCGTAGTTGAGAATGGATGAGATGAGGACCACGCCATTGAGGGAAATTCCGCTTTGCTGCAGCGAATACGACAACGCCGCCGAGCGGGTCGTACCGTAGGATTCGCCGATCAGGAATTTGGGCGAGTTCCAACGCTGATTCACCGTGAGGTAGCGCGTGATGAAGCGATTGAAGGCGCGCACATCTTCATCGACGCCGAGGAAATCCTTCAGCGCCCCCTTCTCCACCGGCCTGGAAAATCCGGTGCCCATGGCGTCGATAAACACCAGGTCCGTTTTATCGAGCAGGCTGTACTGGTTGGGAACCAGGTGATACGGGGCCGGCGGCGTTGCCTCCGGGCTGGCGGTTTCAATCCGCATGGGCCCGAACGAGCCCATGTGCAGCCACAGCGTGGAGGAACCTGGGCCTCCGTTATAGAGAAAGGTCACGGGCCGATCCTTCGGCTCCGCGCCATCCTGGGTGTAGGCGACGTAGAACATGCTGCCGTTGGGTTTGCCGTTATCGTCGCGGATGATCAGGTTGCCCGCGGTTGCGGTGTAATGAATTGTCTGGCCGTTCAACGCCAGCGTGTGCTGGGTCACGGAGCTTTGTTCTTTCGTCGGAGGGGCTGCCATGTCCGCATCTGTTGCGGCGGGCGGCTGCGCAGACGGTTCGCCTGGCTTCTTGTCCTGCGCCTGCGCCAGAACCGTGGTTCCAGCCAGAATGACACTCAACACTGCGAGAGAAAAACTACGAAACTTGCGCGGCATTTTGTACCTACCCTCCTACAAGTAGTAGCGACCCTGACTGGCTCGTGTCCGGCCGGTTCCGACCGAGCAAATACGTAGATCGAGCCATGATCCGTAGCCGTGGATGCCTAAGAGGTTATCCCAATCCAGGCCGGAGCGGCTGACCGGAGTATTGAGGTTGAGGCTACCATGAGGGCGATGGAAATTGTAGCCATGCAGCCAGAGATCGAGTTGTTGTTCTCGTTCTGAAGAGTTCCGGTAGGGTGGGCGTAGGCCCATTGGCGGAGGGGCTGGATGAAGCGCTCGGCCTTGCGATTCGAGAGGATTGGCTATGCCGATGCGCCGCAGCACCGTTTGAACTTCTTGCCGCTGCCGCATGTGCAGGAATCATTCCGTCCGGGCCTTGCCGATTGCAGGAATTCTGCATCCCTGATGCGGGCCCACTCCATGACATTGGCGGGAGCGCGCTGTTGGCGCAGTTGCGCGGCCATGAATTGCATATACGGATCGATGTGGGTGAAGAACTTCTTGTAACCGGCACAAAGATAGTTCAGTCCCGCTTCGCCGTCCGGGGCAGTCGCAAAGCGATGCTTGGGACATTCGCCGTTGCAGGCGAAGCGCACTTCGCATTGCCGGCAATATTTTGGCAGGGTATCGTTTTTGTCCTGCCCGAACTTCACTTGCCGCGGAGACATGGCCATCTCCCCAAGCGGGGCCTCCATGATGTTGCCAAGTCGATGTTCGGGATAGACAAAGTGATCGCAGGAGTACAGGTCGCCGTTGTGCTCGATGGCCATGGCGGAGCCGCATGTCTTGCGGAAGACGCATAAGCTGGCTTCCATGCCAAGCCACATTTCCAGCGATACTTCGAACAATTGAACGAATGTTTTGCCAACGTCGTTTCTGACCCATTCATCGAAAATAGCGCAGAGAAACCGCCCAAACTGGGCTGGTTCCACGGACCAGCCGGAAACTTTTGCCGGTGCGGAGAAGCTGGGCGAAACCAGCGTCATGCCATCCTGCGTCGTCTGCGCGGAAACCCGCTCCACGATAGGAATGAACTGCACATGTCCGCTGCCGTTCTCTCTCAGGAATCGGTAGACGTCGAGAGGGTTGTAGGAATTCTTGCGGTGAACGGTGGTAAGGGTATTGAAGGAAACCGCGTGTTTTTTGAGGACAGCGATGCCACGCATCACTCGATCGAACGTGGGCTGACCGCCTTTGTCGACTCGATATGCATCGTGCAATTCTCGGGGGCCATCGATGGAAACGCCGACGAGAAAGTTCTGCTCGGAGAAGAATTCTCCCCAGGCATCGTTCAGCAGAACGCCGTTGGTCTGAAAGGCATTTTCAATTTGCTTGCCATTCGCATATTTCGTTTGCAGGGCGACGATGTTGCGAAAAAAATCGACGCCCAGCAGCGTAGGCTCGCCGCCCTGCCAGCCGAAATGGATCACATCGGTGTCCTGCTGCTCAATGTACTGTCGGATATAGGATTCGAGGACATCCGCAGGCATGGCCCACTTGGAGGTGTCGGGATACAGCACCTCCTTCTCCAGATAAAAGCAGTACTTGCAGTCCAGATTGCAAATCGGACCGACGGGTTTGGTAAGAACATGAAACGGAGTTGTGCCGATCGTCGCCATCTGTCATCCTGGGTTATTGCTGGTAGCTCGCTCTTTTCTAAAGCATTTTCACTGATATTGTGAGGCGGTCATCGTTCTATCCCACCCTAGTTTCGATAGGATTGATGGGCACCCAGACATTAGGCTACCCGTGAAAATGCGTAGCTGGTAAGGACGGTTTTCATTCGCACTTGCAACATATCGAATGTCCTGATTGACATTGTAGACTGGACCGGCATCCATGCAGCAAGGGAATCATCCGGGCGCGATTTGCGATTGGATGGCGCTGGGGTGCGCGACATAAAAGTGGGAAATGATCGTGCCTCAACCTCAGGAGCCACCATTTCCGAGCGAATCCGGCACATTTGGGGCTCTGCTGATAGGGGTTGCGGTCAGTGGAGCCTGGAGCAGTCCAGTCAGGATTGTCTGTATACCGGGTACGCTCAGATTATCGATGCTTTTCTGGGATTGCGACAAAGTCTCCACTTTTATGTCGCGCACCCATGGCGCTGTGCGAGCGAGACCGATTCTCAAATCGCTGGTAACATGGTTGACGTTTGCTCGATGTGCGATTTGAAACCTGGAGGATAGTATGCGCTTGCTTCGTCATTTCAGCCTGGTCGCCCTGCTGCTTGCGGGGATCATGTTTGTTTTCCCGTCGTGTCCGATGGCGCAGGCACAATCTGGCTCGCTGGCAGCCACGCCGCCGATGGGATGGAATAGCTGGAACCATTTTGCCCGGGCGGTGAACGATGCGGATGTGCGCGCGGCCGCGGATGCGATGGTGGCCAGTGGAATGCGCGACGCGGGATATGTCTACGTGAACATCGACGATACCTGGGAAGGGGAGCGCGATGCCCAGGGCAATATCCAGTCGAACAGCAAATTTCCAGACATGAAAGCGCTGGCGGACTATGTGCACTCGAAGGGTTTGAAGCTGGGGATTTATTCTTCGCCGGGGCCGAAAACCTGCGGGGGCTACGAAGGCAGTTATGGCCACGAGCAGCAGGATGCGGACACGTATGCGAAATGGGGCATCGATTATCTGAAGTATGACCTGTGCAGTTATGGCGGCATCATGAGAAAAGAAGCCCCCGACGACCAGCAGAAGCAGTGGGAAATGATGCAGCAGGCCTACGAGAAAATGCATCAGGCGCTGCTGAACACGCACCGGCCCATCGTGTTCAGCCTGTGCCAGTACGGCTTGGATGCGGTGTGGAACTGGGGGCCGAAGGTCGGCGGAAATCTGTGGCGCACCACCGGCGACATTAAAGATACCTACGACAGAATGTCGGTGATCGGTTTTGCGCAGGCTGGACTGTCCAAGTACGCAGCGCCCGGTCATTGGAACGATCCTGACATGCTGGAAGTGGGCAATGGCCACATGACGCCGGATGAGTATCGCACTCATATGAGCCTGTGGGCCATGCTGGCCGCGCCTTTGCTGGCGGGCAACGATTTAAGCCAGATGGACGACACGACCGAGAGCATCCTGCTGAACAAGGGCGTGATTGCCGTCGATCAGGACCGGCGTGGCATCCAGGGAGATCGTGTCAGCGCAACCGGGCCATTTGAAATTTGGATGAAGCCGCTGGTGGGCGGAGCCAAGGCCGTGGCTCTCTTCAACCGCAGCGAATCCGCTTATCCCATTACCGTGCAGTTCAAAGCTGTGGGGTTCGACGGTGCTGTACATGCGCGCGATTTGTGGTCGGGTAAAGACCTGGGCACGCTGCATGGTTCGTACACTGCGCTGGTTCCGAAGCATGGTGTCGTGATGCTGCAGGTATCCAAATAAACAGTGAGGATTGCAGCCGGGCACGGCAGTCTCCGCACAATGAAGTGAATAATCCAGACGATATGCGCATCGTAAGCTCTGCCATCGCTCTTTGGATTCTTCGCTGCGCTCAGAATGGCTCTTCCAATTTTGAATACAGTATCTGGAAAATCCGCACCTGACTACTCGCGGACCATCTCGATGTAGCGTTTGGAGTCGAACTTCCTGCCCGTAGAGGCCGCGGACATGTAGCGGATTTTTCCGAAGATTGGCCGGTCGAACCATGGCCGGTCGAATTTTCCGACGATGGCCCAGGCGATGCCGGCATAGCCGTTGGGATCGCGGCCATCGAGCTGGTAGCGGTCATTGAGTGTAGCGGCGTAGGCGAAGGCTGTCGCCGGGTCGGGCGACCACTCCAGAATTTTCTTCGCCCAGTACATCCGCATATAGTTGTGCATCCATCCGAATCGGACCATCTGCAATTGCGATGCATTCCACAACTCATCATGAGTTTCGCCGCGTTCCAACTGGTCGAGCTTGTAGTTCCACTCTCTGCGATCGTGAGCATGTTGGGCGAGGGACTGCCGGGCCCATGGCTCGGCGCACTCGTCTGAATCGTAGTTCGGCGTGTACTTGACGAAATTGACTGCCAGCTCGCGCCAGACGATCAGTTCGTTGAAGAACGAATCTCGCGCATGGGAGAGCGAGGCGTTCTTCTCGACGGCTGCGTTGACGGCGAGCGCGATCTCCAGCGGGCCGATATGGCCAAAGTGCAGATACGGCGACAAGCGGCTGGTGCCATCGACCGTGGGCTTATTGCGCTGCTCGTCATAGTTTGCCAGCAAATTATCGATGAAGAATTGCAGCCGTGTGCGCGCGGCGCTGGAGCCGCCGGTGAAGGTTTCCACCGGGGGCACGCTGCGATCGAGACGTTTCCAGCCTAGCGCGATGTCGCTGGTGACCGGATAACTGTCGAAGTGTTTCGGGCGTTTCCACGAATGCTGCGCCGTGGGATTTTTCAGGGGGTGGAGATAGTTCGGCAGCTCCTTATATAAGCGCGGGCGCAAAACGTAGGCGGCATATTGCGCTTTGGGAAACAGCTTGCTGGGTACGATCACGTCCGCGTCGACTGTCCAGAACGGAATGTGAAGACGCCGGGCAAGTGCCTGGCGCCAGCGCTCCGGTTCGCGGCAGGGATTTTCATCGCCAATCAGCATGGCCGCGTTCACTTCTTCCAGCAATTTTTCGAGGGAGTTGTGCGGCGGCCTCCGTACGACGAAGGAAATATTGCGTTGGGCGAGATCGGCCTCGATATCCGGCAATCCCTGATTCAGGAAAACGTAATGGCGCAGATTTGCATTGGGAAAGTTGGAGATGGCGGAAAAATATACCAACAGCGGCAGATTCAGTTCATTGGCAACGTTCGCGGAGCAGTCGACAGCAGCGTTATTGAAACCACGCTGCGCGCGCTGCATCCAGTAGACGATGCAGGAGCCGTCGGGCTTGGGAAGGCCGGCGCGTCGAACGGTCACGCGAGGATCGGCGGCGAGGTTCTCGAATCCGGCCGGCGATTCCGGGCCCTCTCGTTTTTCGATTTTGTCAGGCATTCGGTTCGATGAAGTGCAATTGTATAAATATCGCTTCGGTTGGTACAGCGAAAGAGCTTCCGTGCGATGAATGTTCGACTGGAAATCGGCGCCATGGAAGCGAGGACGCCTGCGCCTCCCCATGGTACTCTTGGCGAAATGGCGAACCGTCTTCGAGGAAATCCAGAGCAGGATAGAATGCTACGGCACATTCTCGAGCTGGATGGGTTTCGAGGGATTGCAGCTCTCGCGGTCTTTTGCAATCACCTTTTCACCGCCCCGGCCCACCCAGCATGGTTCACGTCATCCGCAATCTGGCTATATCGCGTCAGCCGCTTTGGTCAATATGGTGTGGATCTGTTTTTCGTGCTATCGGGCTACCTGATTACCTCCATCCTTCTGAAGGACCGGAATTCGCCTGACTACTACTACAACTTTTATTGGAAACGAGCGCTGCGAATTCTGCCGCTCTATCTGGTCTCATTGCTGGCAGCCTGGTTATGGTTTGGCGAGTCGACCGGCGGAGTGATCCTCAGCGTCTTCTTTCTTGCGAATTTTTCCAGGGTGTTCCACCTGACATTATCCGGCCCTTACTGGACGCTGGCGATTGAAGAACAGTTCTACCTGATTTGGCCGCAGTTTCTACGCAGATTGCGGGTGGGGCAGGTGGAAAAGTGCGCGTGGGCCATTGTGATTGCGGAACCGATTCTGCGCTTGATCGACGCCGCGTTTCATCACAGCAATTTTTTCTTTACTTTTTTTCATTGCGATGGATTGGCGTTCGGCGCTCTGCTGGCATGCCAGCTTTCTCCAAGACAAGACGGCGCGCTGGCAACGCGGAACATTATGCCGAAACAATCAGCAATCTGGATTCTTGGATTCAGCTGCGTCTTGCTATTGGCAACGGGAAAGTTTATCTACTCTCCCAGATATGCGCCCCAAGCCATCGCGCTTTTCTTATCTGCGATCAATCTTTTTTTCTATAGCTCGATTCGAATTGCAGTCGAGAATTCCGGCGCGCGATTTCTGGCGATCTTTCGATCGCGGACCATGGTTTTTTTCGGACTCATCAGCTATTGCCTATATATTTCGCAGACCTATGTCCTGCGCACTTATGATGAGCTGCGGCATCCAGTCCTGGCGGAAAACTATGTCGGTTACTGGGTCAGGATTGCGATCGTTTTCTGTGCAACCATCGCGGTATGCGTGATTTCGCGATATGCTCTGGAACTTCCCTTCATGTCGCTTCGCAAATATGTGCTGCGCCAGCGTCCCATACTCGGTGTCGTCCAAGGCGCCGAATCGTAGAAGAGACCATAATCTGCCGGGCTAAAAGCGCAGCTCTACCGGAGAGAAGCCGATGGTTTTGGCTTTTCTCTCCACCCACAGAAACAGCGTCTTGGGGTCGTTGTTGACGCGCACCCCGATGACAACTCCGCTTCCGTATTCCTTGGTGACGACAATTTTGGCTTTGGTAATCACGCCGTAATCACTCGATGGGCCCCAGTCCGACATGAACTGTTTGAATGGATACACCTTGTACTGATCGGGATGCTGTTGCCAGTCCGGGTCGTTGTTCCAGACCGCAAATGCGTGGGAATAATCCTTGGCTTCAATCGCGTGAAAGAACTGGTTGACGCGATGCTCCTCCGGCCAGTTCCACCAATACCAGGTGAAGAAGGCAACGAATGGAATGGCAACGACAATGCCGATGAGGATGTTGCGCTGGATGCGCGCCTTGCGCGCGTCGTATGGAGGTGCGTCGAGCAGCGTCATGGCCACATTGTAAGGCGCGGCGACATAGGTAGGGAAGAAGGCGCTCACGAAGAGCTATGGAATTTTGGAATTGCCTCCGATGCCGCGCTGGAAAAATACCGTTTCGTAGATTGCATTCGGATGCCGATGCCAGGCTAGATCGCCCTGTGCCATGTAATAGGAAGAATCTTTGTCCACTCGCAGGAAAAGGGAATCCTTCGCCATTCTGAGCACGCTGCCGGAGTGAAATCGAGGCGCAATCGCGATGAGGAACACTTCAAACAGCAGCACCAGCGCGAGAAAGAGCGCCAGCCTTCGTGTAAGCGCCGCGAGAGATTCACTCTAGTACCGGGTTAGTCATATTCGGAGCAAGGTAGTAGGGCTGGTGCTTGCGTTTCCGACGGAGTTACACGTCATAGCGGTTGTTTTTCTTTTCTTCGTGGCGTTCCAGCGCGAATTCGAGCAGGCGGTCGATCAGTTGGCTATAGGGAAGTCCGGTGGCCTGCCACAGCTTGGGATACATACTGATGCTGGTGAAGCCGGGGAGGGTGTTCACTTCATTCAGGAAGATCTTTTTTGGGCGAGCGCTGCTGGGTTCGCCCGGCTCCATGAGGAAGTCGACGCGGGCCATGCCGGCGCAATCGCAGGCTCGAAAGGCATCGATGGCCATTTGCTGGACCTGTTTTGTCTGCGTCCTGGTCAATGGCGCCGGGATGATCAGCTCCGAGCCTTCGCTGAGGTATTTGGCCTCGTAATCGTAAAACTCCTTGCAGGGAATCACTTCGCCTACCACGGAAGCCTGGGGCGAATCATTGCCCAGGACGGCAACTTCCAACTCGCGCGCCTTGCCTTGCTTGCCGCCAATGCTTTGCTCGATCACGATCTTGCGATCGTAGGAGGCGGCCAGATCGACGGCTGTCTTGAGTTCCTTGCGGTCATGCGCTTTGCTGATTCCCACCGAGGAACCGAGGTTTGCCGGCTTCACAAACATGGGATAGCGCAGGGCGGCCTCGATGCTTCCCGTTGCCTTGCGCGGATTTTCCCGCCAGTCGCGACGCAGCACAGTGACATGTTTTGGAATGGGGAGTTTGGCGGCGGCGAACAGGCGCTTCATCACATCCTTATCCATGCCCGCCGAGGAGCCCAACACGCCGGAGCCCACGTAGGCGATATCCGCCAGCTCGAACAAACCCTGGACAGTGCCGTCCTCGCCAAACGTGCCGTGCAGCACAGGGAAAATAACATCCACATTGAGAGAGGTTTCCGCGCTGGAGCGGAGGGTGGCGAGAGAACCGCCGACATGTTCCGCGCTCGCAGGGACGGGCGCGACCAGCACTTCTTCTCCGCTTTCCAGCAATGCGGCTCCGGGCGTCGCTTCGGGATCACCGGCACGCAAATGCTGCGTGGCGCCTGTGGAAGAAGGCAGCAGGTGGGCGGCATCGCCAGCGGTGAGCCAGCGGCCATCCCGAGTGATGCCGATCAGATGGACATCGTATTTTTTTCGGTCAATTGCCTGGAGGACCGAGGCCGCGGAGAGCAGAGAGACTTCATGCTCGCCGCTGCGACCGCCAAAGAGAATGCCTACGCGTAGTTTTTTCATGTGTGAGGTTGATCGAAGGTTCAGTGTACTGCGAAGAGGCGGGGACAAAGGCAAGCATTCGAGGGGGGAGGATTCAAATATATAGAGGCGACGCGGCCCGCGGGGTGTTCCGGCAGGGCCGCGATATCGGACACGGCGCGTCAAGGGCCGATGCCGCGCGGGTCAGGATCGCGGCATGGATGAGGCGATACAGAGATGCGTGGCTATTGGCTGACAGTGTGGTGGTGCGCGTGGCTCGCGGTATGCGCGGGGCTGTGGCCCTCGTTGGCGGTTTCCGCGATGGCTTCATCGATGATCTGGTAAAGATTGGCCGGGTTGACGACTTCCACATACGGCACCCCGGTCGTTTGGTTGGTGACAACCCAGATGGTGGGGGTGTGTTCAATCCCGACGCGCTGGCCCAGCGCGTAATCAGCCTTCACTTCCGCCGCAAGTTTTCCCTGCGGGTCGACGGCAAATGGAAATCCGATGCCGTGCTGTTGGGCGAATTTGTCGGCGAACGCGCGCAATTCCTGCTGGGTCTCGATACTTCGCTGGTTGGCAAAGACGGCATTGCGAAAATCGTCGCCTAATTGTTTGGACCTGGTATCGAACCAGCGCGCATCCACGGCGGCCTGGAAGCTCCAGATATGGAAGGGCAGCGGAAAGTCATAGCGCACCCAGGGAATGCGATACTTCGCGGCAGCGGACATCAACAGGGGATTGACTTCAGAGCACATGGGACATTCCATGTCGCCGAATTCCACAATCGCAACGCGAGCGCCCGCAGGCGGCTTTAACGGGGTCGCATCGTGGACCTGAGTATGTTGCGCCGATTGCCCACGAACAATAGGAGCGGCGGCGACGAATGCCGCTAGCAAGAGAAGAGAAAAAATTCGTTTCAAATGTACCTGCTGGATCGCTGGTTGCGACCTATTCTCTATTTTACGGCCTCGGCGTGGATTTCCGTGGGGATGGGAC
>JAKAAZ010000234.1 GCA_021802085.1 Acidobacteriota bacterium | reverse complement strand
GGGAATTCTCGCTTCCGGCAGGCGCCGTGCGATCAATTTTGGGACGGCGAGCAGATTCGGACTTCGCCGCGTCGTTGCCGATGTTCCTGGTTGTTTTTTCCTGGGTTGCGACCATGCTGTACTCTCCTCATTTAGCTTGCCTAGTAAGATGCAGTGGGCGGTCCGGACGCTGTCTAGTTTCTGCAGTTCGCAAACTTTGAGTGGGGGGAGAGTTGCGATCCGTGAGGCTTGACTGATTGTTTTCCATCCCGCAAATTTCGTCTTTCAGCCATACATTCGGAGTTTTTCCGCAGCCTGTAAAGCCCATTTGTTTTGCGCCATTTACGGCACGACTGAAGTCGTGCCCTGATACAAGGCCGAAAATCATTTCTTTAAGATTCAGGACGCTAGGAATGAATAACCCCGCCGCAAGCAGCGGGGTATCTGATAACGTAGTCTATTTTTCTCAAAACAGCGCGAGATGAAGGCTACGCCGCAAGCGGCGGGGAATCAGACCCGAAGAGATTGATGGGATACCCGGGCTGCAGGCAACCGCGAGGTGCTTCGCATAGGATGACAACTCGTTCGATCCTACCCGGCTGCGGGTTAACTCTCCCTCGACGAGGCAAAAATCCAGCGTCACCATCTCGATCCCCTTCGTACAGGGTTCCCGGAATGGGAGGGCGGGACGGCTGCGTGCCGAAATGAATTGCTGGGCGGACATCCCACTCTTCTTGGATTGATTTCACTTTGCGACGGGCGCAATTCTAGAGCAGACGGCAAGGAATTTTCGCTGCTCCCCCATTCTTGTCCGTCCACGAAATGAGAGTGAGATCCGATGGCAACGTCCCCCGTTTCCACAACGCAACCTTCTATTCCTGCAACGATGATTTCCGGCGCTGTCTGGGCGCCGCCAACTCGGCAAAAATGGCCGGCGGCCGAAGCAGTCACGATAACTTCCCAACCTTGGACATCGATACGACGCGAGCAGATTCTGCTGGAGAACATGCCAGTGGTGCGATCTGTCGCGCATCGCATCCATGCGCGGCTGCCGCAGCATGTGGAGCTGGAGGACCTGGTGAGCGCGGGCGCGGTGGGCCTGATCGACGCGTTCCACAAGTTCGATGGCAAGAAAGATGTTCAGTTTCGGACGTATGCGCAGATCCGTATTCGCGGCGCGATTCTGGATAGTTTGAGGCTGCTGGATTGGGGGCCGCGCGCGTTGCGACATAAGGCGAGGGAGATGGAAGCGGCGACGCACAAACTGATGCAGCGTTTTGGCCGTCAGCCGGAGGAGAGCGAAGTGGCTGACGAACTGGGGATGGAGCTGGCAGCCTATCAGTCCCTGGTGAACGCGGTGAAGGGTCTGGAAATCGGCAGCCTGCATGAGGCGCGCACGGACAATCCAGCGGACGAGGAGCGGGTCGACATTGCAAGCTCGGCCGAGGATGATCCACTGGATCGATCGATGCGCAGCGAGCGGGCGGCACGTTTGTCGGCGGCGGTGGCGGAGCTGCCGGAGAGAGAGCAGCGCGTGCTGGAGATGTATTATGTGCAGGAAATGACGCTGAAGGAGATTGGCGTGGTGCTGGGCGTGGGCGAGGCGCGCGTGTCGCAGATTCACAGCGCAGCCATCCAGGAACTGCGGGTTCACTTTAGCTGCGGCAGGGAGGAATTTGAGGGGACTGCCTGCAGATGCATGGCTGCGAGTTAGGGAACAACTGCGGACAATTGGCTAGCCGGCCCGAGGGTGTAAATCATTTTGTGTATGTATGGTCCGCCGCGTGAATGCAAGCGAAAAATGAAGGTGGCAGGCTGGTCTGCGCAAATGTATACGGCCTTTGTTGGAGTCTTGGACTCCTGGCCAGGATGGAATGCGCTGCGCTCTGCTCCTATTTAAACTCTGCCGTCCACGCGCTGGTTATCGACGATGAGCAGATACGTCCGTGACCCGTTCGACTGAGTGCGAATAAACACGCCGCATACCTCTGCGTGCTTATAGTAGCACTACATATGAAAACATATCAACAGATATAGTCCTGTTAACCGAACATGATGTGACACTACATTTTGCAAAAATTGACGACCACATTCAAGAGTATCAATGGCTTACAGTCACTCACCACACTCAAACTGTAGAAGATGAGTCAGAGGGCATGGCATCGTGCCGTCCATGAGCCGCAAAGGCAACTGTTGGGACAACGCCTGCTTGGAGACGTTGTTTAGTTCGTTGAAGGTGGAACGACTGCACGGCCAACGTTTTGAAGCGATCCGAGATGCCAAGGATGAAACTATCTCTTGGCTGCTTTGGTATAACTGAACACGAATGCACTCGACGCTGCAGTATCTCAGCCTGATCGAGTTCGAGCAAAACTGGATAAAAGCTACGATGAAGATCGCCACCTGAGAGTTCGAGGTGGATCGAGGCAGGCTGTGGAAATGACCACCGCCACGACTACGACGGGGATGAATTAATATCCCCAAGAACCGGCCCGTTACGGAGTACGCATTCTGAGGGCAAGGTCAAACAAACTTCTGTGCACAGGTCTGTTTTGGAACGAATTAACAATCCATACGTTGGAGGAACTCGATGAATCGTGGAAAGGGCTCCCAACTCGGCCATATGCTCTTCCTAACTCTGCTGGCCATGCCCGCCGGCTTCCTCGGTGCCCAGGCCACGTCCGCCGTTACGGTCGATCCCTCGATCATGACGAAACTCGGTACGGTCGATCCCCGCTACCTCTCGTACAACATCGAGATGGTCGAAGTGACCGGCGGCCGCTTCTGGAAGCCATACCGTGATCAGAGCCAGGCGCCGGCGACCCCGCCGCACGATGCCGCCGCCATGCGGGCGGCCATGGCGAATCTCTACGAGTCCCGGCCTCCCATCCACCTCGATAATCCGCGCCTGCGCCGGCTCGCGAAAAACCTCGGGCCCGTCTACCTCCGCGTCAGCGGAACCTGGCGCAACAGCACGTACTTCCAGGATGACAACCAGCCCGCTCTGCAGAAGGCCCCCACAGGTTTCGGCAGCGTCCTGACCCGGGCGGAATGGAAAGGCGTGGTCGACTTTTCGCACGCCATCGGCGCCCAGATCGTCACCTCGGTCACCGTCAGCGCCGGCACGCGCAATGCCGACGGCGTCTGGACCCCCGCGCAGGCAAAGAAATTCTTCGACTACACACAAAAGATCGGTGGCCACATCGCCGCTACCGAATTCATGAACGAGCCCACCTTCGCCGCCATCGGCGGTGCTCCTGCCGGCTATGACGCCGCCGATTTCGCCCGCGACGCGAAAGCCTTCGGCACCTTCCTCCGCAAAGAGTCGCCGAACACTCTTTACCTCGGTCCGGGCAGCGTCGGCGAAGGCATGCCCCTGGGACCTCCGGGCATGATGATCAAGCTGATCAGCACCGCCGACATGATGCAGGCCACAGGGCCCGTCTTCGATGTCTTCTCCTATCACTTCTATGGATCCGTTTCGCGCCGCTGCCTTGGCGGCCGTTCGGCGATCACTCCCGAGCAGGCGCTGCTGCCGGACTGGCTCGACCGCACCGACAAAGTGGAAGCCTTCTACGCGGCGCTGCGCGACAAGTACCTCCCCGGCAAACCGATGTGGCTCACCGAAACTGCGGAAGCGGCCTGCGGCGGCGACCCGCTCGCGGCACAGTTTGTGGACACCGTCCGCTTTCTCGATCAGATGGGCTCGCTCGCGCAGCGTGGCGTGCAGGCGCTGATGCACAACACGCTCGACGCCAGCGACTACGGATTGCTCGATGAGCAGACCCTCGACCCGCGTCCTGACTACTGGGCCGCTCTGCTGTGGAACAGGACGATGGGCACGGTCGTGCTCGATTCTGGAACGCCGAAAGACCGGCCGCTGCGCATTTACGCCCAATGCATGAAAGGGAAGCGGGGCGGCGTCACGCTCCTCGCGCTCAACACCGACGCGAAGAACGAACAGTCCCTCGCCCTCCGGCACCCCGCCGACCGCTACACGCTCACCGCGCCAGACCTCACCAGCACCACGGTCTCGCTGAATGGAACGGAATTAGAAGCAGGTGTGGATGGCTCACTTCCGCCCATTGCGGGTCAGCCGGTCAAAGCAGGAACGGTGCAGCTCGCACCCGCCAGCGTCACATTTCTTACCATCCCCACCGCGCACAACGCGGCCTGTATGTAAAGAGGCGGTGACTCCGACACAGAGCCCAAACTGGCATGATTACTGAACCGAAGTTTTAAGGAGCGGGTATAAGTTGTTCTTCAACCACATCGGCCCATACGTAGAGTTCATGGCCAGTGAGATGCAGAATCGACGCGCCCCCGCAAACGTAATGACGTAATGACGTGGCAGCCGCCCAGGGAGATGGGAACACCGCCGCCGGAAGACTTGTAAGACTTTGAAGGATTTAAGAAAGAGTTCGGAGAAACTGATGATAGGAAAAACTGCAGCTTGTCGATGTTTTCATAGTGCTGATTGCACTGCCGACCGCCATGGCGCAGATGCCAGGGGCGCCACAGGCCAAGCACTTCCCGTGGTCAGATGCGAGCCTGTCGCCCGATCAACACGCCGATCCGGTGATCAAAGAGATGACGCTCGATGAGAAGATCTCACTGCTGCACGGGCAGGACATGCCGCTCTTCTCCAAGGGGCCGACGGATTCCAATGGCGGCGCCGGCTACACCGCGACCATTCCCCGCCTCGGGATTCCCTCGATTCAGATGGTAGATTCGGCTTATGGCGTGACGCGCGGCGCGGCGATGGGCAAGGTATTCGTCGGCGCTGCCCAGCGATCTTACCGAGGCGTCTTCCTGGGATCCAAAGGCCGCATTCGAGTATGGCGCGCTCATCGGCCGCGAGCTGCGCGAACAGGGCTACAGCATGTCATTGAGCGGTGGAGTGAACCTCGTACGGGAGCCTCGCGATGGCCGCATCCTCGAATACCAGGGCGAAGACCCGTTTCTGGCCGGCACCATGGTGGGCAACCTGGCCAAGGAGTTCAGTCGCAGGATGTGATCGGCGACCTGAAGCACTATGCCATGAACGACCAGGAGAGCGGGCGCAACGCGGTCAACGTCAATTCAATAATATAGATAAGCGCTCCATGCGCGAGGCCGGCCTGCTTGCCTTCCAGATCGCGCTCGGCATCGTCGCGAAGATGCTGGAAGTCGTCCACCCGCTCGCCGCCCACCGCGTTCAGCACCACGAAACTCTCCACCATCGTGGCTTCGTCGTAGCCGCGCTCCCGCTGCTTG
>JAKAAZ010000233.1 GCA_021802085.1 Acidobacteriota bacterium | reverse complement strand
AAGCCGCCTCGCTCGAAAAGCGGCGCTCCAACTCCAGCAGATCTCGCGGATAATCTCCCACCGCCGCAAACACTACAGGTTGTGGTCACCTGAGTCAAGTAAATACCCACCTCAAAGTAAATACCAATCAGTGGGGTACCTGAAGCCATTCCTGTTTGGGTCACTTTGGCAAGCGCGGCTTTCCTGCCATGCAATGCGTAGAGAGCGAGTCTTTGCGTTGGAAATGGGAACCGTGTACGGTAGAGTGTCTACTGGGTGTATTTACTCCAGAGTCAATCTTTATCCATCGAGCCGAACCCCATTGCCCGCGAATCCCCCGCAAGACGGCACGCTGACGGACCAACAGTTGATGGACCAACTGCGGAGGAAGCAACCGGATGCTTTGTCGCGTATATACGATCTGTATTCGACCATGGTCTATTCCATCGCCATGCGCGTGCTGCGAGACAGCGGCGCGGCGGAAAATGTGATGCAGGAAGTGTTTCTGAAGCTGTGGCAGCAACCGGAGGTATTCGCAGAGCATCGCGGCAGCCTTTGTGGATGGCTTGCGGTAGTCACGCGCAACCGCTCCATTGACCGCATCCGCGGCGGCCGGAGGCTTGAGAATATCGACGATCTCCAACTCGCCAATACCGTGGACATGGGAGATGTAGCCGAGCGGGAAATGATGCTTGCAAAAGTGCGCTCGGTGATGGAAACCATGGCGGCGGATCAGCGCCAGGCGGTCGAGATGGCTTTTTTTGAAGGGCAGACGCACACAGAAATCGCAGAGCGGACCGGACAGCCACTGGGAACGGTCAAGACACGCATACGTTCCGCATTGATCTCGATACGAAAGGCCCTGGACGTGCCCGCATGACGCCCGATCTACATCCCGAACTGGACGATCTGATCTTCTATTCCATGGGTTCGTCCGATGAGCCGGAGACTGCCGCGGTGATCGATCGCGTACGCCAGCATGTGCGGCAATGCGCGGATTGCCGGTCCCTGGTGGAGGATATCCAGGCAGATATGGCCTTGGTCGCTATGTCCGTTCCTCAGACGCCTCCGCCGGCAGAGGCAAAGGAACGACTGTTTCAGGCGGCGGGCATCCATCTTCCTGGGAACTCGGGCAGATCGGCCCCCATCAAAACTTTTCCCAAGCCCGTTTCGGACGCTTCCCGCGGCACTGCCACGACTCGCGCTCGTCGTCCCAATCCTGGCTTGATCTGGGGCGGCTGGGTGGCTGCGGTGGTCCTGCTGTTCTATGCGGTCCACGTTCGCGAAGCAAATCGGGAAATGCAGCATCGGTTGCAAATAGAAACTGCGGAGTTGCATCAATCGAACGCCGCGGCTGTTCGCGCGCGGGATGTACTGGATGTGCTGACCTCTCCTCATGCGCGGCGCGTGACGCTTGTCGGCGCCCATGCACATCCCGAACCGGAAGGGGATGCCGTCTACCTGCAAGAGCGTGGAGCGCTGGTGTTTACCGCCAGCAACCTCACCCCTTTGCCGGCCAATAAGACCTATGAGCTGTGGCTGATTCCCGCGAATGGCGCTGCGCCGATTCCGGCTGGAACCTTTGAACCGGATGCCCGTGGCATGGCTAGCGTTTTGCTGCCGCACCTGCCGGCAGGAATTGAGGCGAAGGCTTTCGGCGTAACGCTGGAGAATGCCGGAGGGTCGACCACGCCAACGCTGCCCATCCTGCTGGCTGGCGGATAGATCGCTCGAATTCCAGGCATCGAAGAGCGAACCGAACGCGCCCGGATTTGCCGCTACGCTTCGCTTTCCGCGCCGCGACGTTTCCAGTGGGTCCAGAGAAACCAGGCCACAGCCGCGCACAACAGCAGAAGAACGACGGCGTCCGAGCGATGAAGGATATTTTTCAGGCGTGGATCGGTGTCCCACGCATTGCCGAGTTTCATTCCGGCATACGCCAGAACGAAACACCATGGCCAGGAACCGACAAATGTGTAGATATGAAATCGCAGCTGACTCATGCGGGCAATTCCCGCGGGCAACGCAATAAAGGTTCGCACCACGGGAAGCAGACGCCCGAGTAGAACCGTGATGGTTCCATAACGCTCAAAAAATCGAGTCGTGCGGTCGAGATCGTGACGGTCGAGAAGCACAAAGCGCCCATAGCGTTCGATGAGCGGGCGGCCGCCGTACGCGCCAATCCAGTATGCAATTGCCGAGCCGAGATTGCAGCCGATGGCTCCGGCGGTTGCCACCCAGAACAGACTGAACCGGTGCAAATACACCAGATATCCGGCGAAGGGCATGATGATTTCCGACGGCAGCGGAATGCAGGCCGACTCAATGGCCATCAACAGGGCGACGCCCGGATAGCCGATGCGCGAGATGATGCCCGTAATCCATGGGACGAGGAAGATAAGGATTTTTTCTGTCATCGAGTGTTTTGACGCGCTATGCCAGCAGTATATCGGCACGGCGCTGTTTCGCCGTGAATCCTACATGAGATGGTTTTTGCTAGCATGGAGACTACCACCAAGGAGAATCCGATGACAGACACCCTGACACCAGAAATCGCGATGGAGACTGCCACTCCCGCCGCTAATAGCCAGATTGCAGCCGCGAAGGACGCTCCCAAGGAAAAAGAGATCAAGCGGCAGATTGTCTCCTTCCAGTTCTTCAAGGTGATGCCGGAATGGCGGCGCCTGCCGGCGGAAGAACGCGCCGCGCACAAACAGGCGCTGGCCGCCGTGATCGAAAGCTGGAACCAGGCAGACAGAATGTTGACGCTGACCTACTCCACTGTGGGCACGCGCAGCGAGTGCGACCTGATGCTGTGGCGCATTTGCACCACGGTGGACGACGTGAATCGAATGACGGCGGAGATGATGGCGACGCCGATGGGCGGCTATCTTGAGACTGCGTTCAGTTATCTGGCGATGACCAAGCGATCGCAATACCTGATTGGCCATGAGCACGAAGGACAGGCGGATTCGCGTGGATTTTTGCGTCCGGGGCGGCAGAAATATATCTTCGTGTATCCGTTCTGGAAGACGCGCGCCTGGTATCTGCTGCCGAAGGATGAGCGGCAACGGCTGATGACGGAGCATATTCGCGTCGGACATCTTTACCCGCGCGTGAAGCTGAACACCACGTATTCGTTTGGCCTGGACGACCAGGAATTTGTGGTGGCGTTCGAGACCAATTATCCGGAAGATTTTCTCGACCTTGTGGAGCAGCTTCGGGGCACGGAAATCAGCGCGTATACGCTGAAGGACTATCCGATCTTTACCTGCGTGCGGATGACGGCGCAGGAAATGCTGGATCGGGTTGGATAAAGCAGTGTCCGCCGCACGTTCGTTAAAGAAAACAGCTTCGAAGAACACGCCGCGCGCGACGGCGTCGGTGCAACCTGTAAAGAAGACGACTCCCGTCAAGGCGGCGCGTAAGACAGCGAAGAAGAAACCGGCGGTCGATCCAACGAATCCGCAGCGGGTGCGGACGATCCTCGCTCGGCTGACCGAGCATTATCCCAACGCCGTGTGCGCGCTACACCATAAGAATGCGTGGGAGCTGATGGTGGCGACCATTCTCTCCGCGCAGTGCACCGATGTTCGCGTGAACATGGTGACGCCGGCGCTGTTCCAGCGCTTCCCTACTCCACAGGCGATGGCCCAGGCCTCGCAGGCGGAAGTGGAAGAGATGATCCGGACGACGGGATTTTTTCGCAACAAGGCTAAGAACATCATCGGCGCGGCGCAGCGATTGATTGCGGAATTCGGCGGCAAAGTGCCGCAGACGATGGAGGAGTTGTTGACCATCCCCGGAGTGGCGCGGAAGACGGCCAACGTTGTGCTGGGTTCCTGGTATAAAATCGCGCTGGGAGTGGTGGTGGATACGCACGTGATGAGGATCACGCAGCGGCTGGAATTAACCAAGTCGACGACGCCGGAAAGAATCGAACAGGACATGATGCGGCTGATTCCCCAGAAGAGCTGGATCGACTTCTCTCATCGCGTGATCCATTTTGGCCGGGAAACTTGCATTGCTCGGAAGCCTCGCTGCGCCGACTGCTTTCTGGAAGATATTTGCAACTCCAAAGATAAGACCTGGAGCACGCACTAGACGCAGTTTTCTCGCTGGTTTAGCGAGAACCCTATCATGCATTCAGCCCTTCGTGGTATTCGTGCTTCATTCCACCCACCACACTCTAAATGAAGGCAGGCCGGATTCTGTCCCGCTTTTCAATATTTTGAACTTCTTATATGCCAGGGTAGTGCTTTGATTGACCATCTTCGAAATAAGAAATACCTCTCCCTCGACATTCATGTCATCGACCCATGAAAACAATTTTGGCTCGGCATCCTGATGTGCGGCAATAGATAGAGGGGAGTCCCAAGCAAGCGTTTCGAGTGGATAAGGAAGTGGGTTGTCGTACAGCTTTAACATGAGGGGATGATCAATGAGCGCGACTAGCAGGTCCTCTGGCTTTCCAGGTTCTAGATTGATCCGGTTCTCATGCCTTCCTACCCAATATGCGCAGGCTATGGCGGTACTTGTCAAACTGTAGCTGAGAGTTAAATGCGCAATAACGGAACGCGCTCTAACGCTAGTCGATCCTGGCTCACGCGCAGGACGATTCAATACGCGTATCGTGATGCAACGGCTGCCGTTTTCATCGAACTCAAAACGACCGCCATGGTAGCTAACCCTCCCGTTACCAAAGTCCAAAGACAAGGTCGGCAATTCTCGTGCGAGCATCTGCTCCGTAGGTTCAGGAGGGGAAATTGTTGCCGGTTTTTCGGCCTCAGGGAGCGAGGCATCTGGCACTGAGAGATTGAATGTTGAACCCGGCGCGTTGATTTGATTCCCCCAGTTATCTCGACCCGCGGTATTAGAGCTCGGCGCCATCTGCGGCGACTGCTGATTGGTGGAAATTACAAAGCCTGCTATAAGCAGCACAATACCTAATGCCACGCCAGCCCAAACAATCCAAGCATGTGCGGTGATAAAGGTGGGCCAGCCAGTCCCTAGGAGCCCTATAGAGACGGTCAAAATTGCCCCTCCCAGACCGAACATTATTTTGCGGCTACCCAATTTGGACTATCACCCCACGTAAAATCATTGTCCGCCCGACACAACATACGCGACACATATATTTGGGAATTATACACTTTACTCCCTGAGCTAACCTATCTAGAATGAGCACATGAGCAGATCGACGATCAGTGCTTACGCCTTTTTCAAGCGGTTCCCCAATGAATCAGCCGCTCGGGGACA
>JAKAAZ010000232.1 GCA_021802085.1 Acidobacteriota bacterium | reverse complement strand
CAGCTTTGAAAAATCGGAGGCCAGCTACGTCGCCTTGCTTTCCTTGGCCGCGGCCTTGACCTGCTGGAGACAGACCACATCTATTTACGGATAAGTTCTAAGTTCTCCAACTCGGCATCCATCCGCTCCAGCGCGGTCAATCAGCCCGCGAATCTACCGCGCCGGATGCTCCATCGGTATCCGCTGTGCCAAGGTTACATAGCTGTACATCGCCGTCTGCTTCCGATCGTCTCCACGCATATTCATTGGGTGAATCTACCTGCGGAAAGTTCCTGCAACTACCGCAAAACCGAGAGTTTTTCCGCAGCCTGTGTTGCCCACAACTCTTTCGCAACCGTTGCGGCACCATTGGAGTCGTGCCCTGAAACAAGGCCGCCGCCGGATACAGAGGGGAAGATTCCCGTAAGGTGCGTGATACTCTCGGGGCGATGGATACGAGCGATTCCAAACAGACGGCGGAGGGAATTTCGGCTGCTCCGCTGGAGCGGCCATGGCTGTTTGGACTGCTGATTGCTCCCATGGCGGTGCTCTCCAACGGCATCATCGGAGGAGGTCTTTCGTATTTGTTCCGAGGCCAGGGCGTCGGCATGGCGCACGGGGCCGAAATTATCGCGCTGCTGAACCTGCCCCAGACGATCTATTTTTTGTGGAGTCCGATCACGGACTTCTGGATCCGTCGCCGCACCTGGCTGATGGTCGCAGCAACCGCCGCGGCGATCTGCATGTTCGCGGCATTCCAGCGGGATCGCCTGGCGAGTCGCGGCGCTGTGACGCTGATGTTTCTGAGCGCCTGCCTTGGCCAGTTGACTATCGCGGGCTGCGGCGGAATGATGGGCAGCCTGCACAGCGAAACAGGCCGGCGCCGCGCGGGCAGCTTCTATCAAGCGGGATCGCTCGGCTTCGGCGCGGTCGCTCTCTTCGCGCTGGCTTTTTTTTCGGAGAGACTGCACCTGGGGGAGCTGGGCTGGATCGCAGCCGCCATGATTGCCCTGCCCTCGCTGGCAGCGCTGGCAGCGCCGGAACAGCGCGTCGTCCGCGAGCACGGGTTCCAGGAGACGGTTGCCAGTATCGCGCACGAGGCGAAAGCCACATTTCTGCGTTGGGAGGCCATTCCCTACAGTCTGACGTGCCTGCTCCCCATCGGCAGCGGAGCGATGATTCAACTGCTGCCGGGATTGGCGGCGGAGTATCACATCAGCGGCCGCCAGGTGGGCTGGATCAACGGCGTGGGAGGCTCGTTGCTGATGGTCGCGGGTGCGATTGCATTTCCCCTGATTCCGACGCGGGTGCGGGCTCCCGTGGCCTATCTGGCAGTCTGCCTGATGAATGAAGCGACGCTGGCGATCCTGTGGCTGGGGCCGCTGGGGCCGTCCATCTACTTTGCGGGAGCGACGCTGTTTCTGTTTACGATCGGGGCCTGCTATGCAGGATTCACGGCGGTGGTCCTGGAGTTTCTTGGACGGTCCGGGAAGAGCGGGAGCGCGCGCTACTCGATCATCAACTCGCTGGGGAACGTGCCGGTTGCGGCCATGGTGTTCATCGACGGCAAAGGGTACGCGGAGTGGGGTGTTCGCGGGATGCCCGGCATCGACGTGGTGGTTGGGACAGTTACAGGTGCGATGATGCTGACGTACTTTCTGACCCACCGACGCAGGTCAACACCCGAGGTGGAAGTTGCGGAAGTGTCCACTTAGCTGGCGTGAACATTCAAAGTTGCGCGTGATGACTACCGCCGGATCGGCGATCTCGATTGGACGCTTGATGGCTGTGTAGAATGAGATAAAACATGCTCATCTGGAGGTGCTATGACTCGCAAGGTGCGTTCGAACATTCTTGCTCTGCCGTTGGCGTTGGCCGTGATGGTCTGTCTCAGTGTCGGCTGCAACAAGAAGCCGACAGACAGCGAGCTTTCCGCCAAAGTACAGAAGCAAATTGGGGCCGATCCAGCATTGCAAGGGCAGCCGATCTCAGTCGCAGCGAATAACGGTACGGTGACGCTGGCCGGCAGCGTGAACGGACCAGGTTCGCGTGAACTTGCGGGCAATGACGCGTCGAAGGTCGCGGGCGTGAAGACGGTTATTAACAATTTGACCATGGCGTACGGGCCGAACCCTGGGAACGCGCAGATGAACGGTCAGTCGGCGGAGGGTGGCCCTGGTATGCCGCCGCCCCCGCCTCCTCCTTCCATGAACGGCCAGTCGGCGCAGGGTGGCGCTGGTATGCCGCCACCTCCCCCTTCTGGATATCAGGGGGCACCCCCGCCGCAACAGGGCGCTCAGAGCATCGTAGTTCCCGCAGGAACGAGGGTGCGGGTTCGGCTGGGGCAGACCCTTTCCACCAAAGGGAGTCAGGCGGGTGATCCGTTTTATGGAACGTTGGTCAGCCCTGTTCAGGTGAATGGCCGGACCGTTATTCCGGCCGGGGCACAGGCGCGCGGGGTGGTCATCGAGGCAAGGCCACTGGGTCGATTCAAGGGCCAGGCGGTGCTGGCCATCCGGCTGGATGGCCTGAGGGCAGGCGGATATTCCTATATGGTTCGAACCAGTACCGTGGAGCGGGTGGAGCAGGGGAAAGGCAAGCGTTCCCTCTTCATGACCGGTGGTGGCGCGGGTCTTGGGGCACTGATTGGCGGCCTGGCGGGCGGTGGCAAGGGAGCCCTGATTGGCGGGCTGGTGGGTGGCGGCGGTGGCGCAGCTGGCAGCGCATTCACGGGGAACAGAGACCTGGTGCTGCCGGCTGAGAGCGTTGTGACCTTCGACCTGGAGCGCAGCTTGACGGTGAACCAATAACCTCACTCCCAACTGACCATCAGAAAGAGAACCGGGGAGAGGAGCAACCGATGGACACTCGAAGATTGTCGCATTTTGCCGCCATGGTGTTGATTGGGGATGGGATCATGGCGATTGTGCGGCCAGCCCGTGACGCGCAGGCGTGGAACATTGGGCCCAAGCCGTGGCGGAGGTTGATGGGGTGCATGTCAAACCACCCAACGCTAATACTACAGTTGCAGATAGCGAATCGTCTGGGTAGCTGGGCTGTAAGCTATTGATTTTTAGAGAGCAGCGCGCAAGTGGGTCGCAATGGAAATCAGGGGAAATCCATTAAGTGCAACTGTAGTACTAACGCGATGCGTCGGCATTGCGCAGGTGGTGGGCGGCATCCTGTGGGCAACTCGGGAAGAAAAGATCCTGGAGCAATAGGCGATCATTGTTCGGGACGCAATCGGTCAGGTCGGCTCGCTGCATCCGAGAATCAGCGCGCGACCATCATTCTGCGGGTTCTCCTGTAATCAAGCCGAACCAGGCTGGCGATGCGTTGGGGTGACACCCTTTGACAGTCCAAGCGTGCCTACCATGATGGAACGAAATTTGCTCGCCGCGGAAGCTACGGCCCAATGTTTGTCGGCTCGCATGGATTGTAGCCCAGCGATGCCGCGCTGACGGGGGTGGGCGGCGGCGGCGGGGTTGCCCATGGGATGTTCGTGAAGTCGAAAAATTCCAGCAGGTTGGGTTGCGCTGCATCGCGGGCAGTCAGATGGGCATTGGGGCCAATGAACCGGTTCTCCACAAACTTGATCACGGCGGTGTGATCCATCGGCGTGTGAGAGACATAATGCTTCCTGATGAAGGGCGAAACGATCAGGTTCGGCACGCGGAAGCCAAGTTGGGCGGCGAAGCCATTGACAGCCGCGGCATCGCCAGAATGAGCTCCGGGGTCATCCGACCGGAGGTCGCAGTGGAGCGTGGGCGTGCCGCCGGTTGGCAGGCAAGGGTTGTAGGTATCGGGATTGACCGCAATCGTTGAAATATCCGGGATCGTTCCCAATGAGGCGTCGGTGTTGGCGTTCGAGTGGCCGGCCACGGGCGGGACGTGATCGTAGGGACCGCCGCCCTCGTCGTAGCTGAGGAAGAAGACGGAATCCTTCCATTCCGGACTAGCCATGAACGCATTGATCACTTCTGCCACCTCTGCCTGACCGAGCAGGATCGATGCGTTCGAGCCGGGATGCTCGTCATTGAGTCCGTACCCGGCTTCAATAAAGGCGAAGCTGGGAAGCGTGCCGTTGGCCAGGTCGGTGTAATACGAGGATAGTGGGGCAATATGGGCTGTATCGATACAGAATGAGTTCGTGGTATCGCCGACGACGCTGGATGGCTGGGTCGGGGCGGCGCATGTTCCTGTCGTATTTGCGCGCAGGTACTGATATGCGTAGGTCAGGTGAGTAAAGTAGATCGCCGGATAGTCGGCGCCTCCGCCGGGGCAGTCGCCTCCGGCGAGACAATACCCATCGGTGGAGGTGTAGTAAATCTTCCAGGACACCTTTGCCTGGTCCAGCTCCTCGAAAATATTGTTGATGTTGAGTGAGGCGAGGTGGTCATCGCTGCCGGGGTCGAAGACCAGACCCTGGGTGGTGCCACCCGTATAAACCGCGATGCGGTTGGAAACACTCTTGCTCGATACCGGCGAAAACCAGCGATCGGAGACCGCGAACTGCGAGGCAATGTAGTAGTAGTAGTTAAGAAATTCCTGGTCGTAGTATCCCATCGAGCGCTCGCCGGTCAGATCGGTGAAATTTCCGGAACAAGTGCCAGAAGCGGCGCAACTCTTCGCGAAGCCTTCCGCGTTGTGGACGAATCCATCCATCAGGATCGGGCGCGTTGTGAGGAAATTGTAACGGTTGACATCTCCGTAACTTGCCAGCCAATCCGAACTTTCATCGTCGATGCAGGTGGTGGTGAACTTGTACAGCTTGTACACGTCGCCTGCGTCGTCCGGGTTGCTGATGGTGGTCAGCTTGTCGTCGATGCCGTCCACGTTATAGGTCTTGCCGTCATCGCCGACGTTCCAAGCTTGCCCGTTGGTCGCATTCGCTTCGCGGTACGGATTGAGCATGCCGAAATAGTTGTCGAAGGTGTGGTTCTCCTGCAGCATGAAGACGACGTGGGTGATGGCGTTGGCGCTACCCGCCGGAACCACAGTGACGGTTGCGGTCGCTGTAGTGCTTCCCAAAGCTCCGCTGGCTTGCGCCGTGTAGGTTGTGGTCGCGGTCGGGCTGACCGATTGCGTTCCGCCGCTGGCCGACATGGTATACATGCTGCCGTCGGTTCCTGTGATGACGACCGAGGTAGTATTGGTCGCAGTCGCGGTCAGCGTGGCGGAACTCCCGGAAGAAATCGAGGGTGAATTGGCGGTGAGAGTGAGGGTCGGCGCAGAAGACGCACCGACGGTGATGTTGATCGTGGTGTACGCAGCCCCACCGCAGTAGTCCCACTCCTCCACGAC
>JAKAAZ010000231.1 GCA_021802085.1 Acidobacteriota bacterium | reverse complement strand
TTCGTATATTTCCAGAAGTATTGCGCGCTGATAACAATATATTTTCCGAATCCCTGTTGCAGGCCGACGTTATATTGGTTGCGCGTAGCCGGCGTCAGCGGATGTTGCCCGTGGGCCCCCAAATTGTTGGCCAGCCCACCGCTTCCCGTATAACTGGATAAGATGAGGTTTTCGTTGTAGGGAGTAGGCATCAGGCGCGCGTACCCTGCCGTGATAATCGTCCCCGTCGGCAACGCGTATGTCACGCCGGCGCGCGGCTCCAGCATGTATTTCCGGCTGATGCCGTTGTAGTTGTCCCCCCGCGCTCCAATCAAGAACTGCCAATTATGCCAGACAATATTGTCCTGGTAATAGAGCGCCTCTTCCTTAATATCGGTGTGCCCTTTAAATGTGAATTCTTTGCCCCCGCGTGTCAGATCGTACTGGAGTTCCCCGGGTAGAAAGCCTGGATTTGGCTGGTAGCCTTCCGTGGCGCAAGCATTTGGATTCGTGATTCCAGGCGCAACGACCGCCGTTCCATTTGCCTTCTGACACACAGCATTGTAAGTGGCGCTGGTAATCCCGAAGCCAAAGCCCTCATTCAAGGGGGTCTGGTAGACTGCCGCTCCCATCTTGATGTTATGTATCCCATGGGAGTAGGAATAACTCATGTGGATGCCGAAATTCTGCAGGCTGCGGCTTTGCTCCAGCGTGGCAGGCGTGTCGGCAAAGACATCCGCGCTGGGGAAATAGTGGAAATTGTCCTGGCGGATGTATGCGTCCATGGCGAAGAGTGAACGGGCATTCAAAAGATGCGTCCAGAAGCTGGCAATGTTATACGTAAAGATCTCGGCGCGCTGGTCCTGGCCAGCGGCCTCCTGGTCGAACTGGTTCGGATTCTGGTCCCAAGTTCGCGCGGCATTCGCATCCAGATGCAACGTGTCCTTCGGCGTTGGGTTAAAGTCCATGCGATCGAAAAAATTTTCGTTATTCCCATAGGCGTGCATTACCGCGAATTCCGGAGTGTCCATGAACCTGCCGCCGTTGACGCCATTCACGTCGAGAAAATTGCCCCATTGATTCGATCCCTTTGCGATATTTGCGTCCATCATACTGGTGCCGAAAGAACCGTAACTGCCGGTAACGCTCCCGATCGGGTTGGTATCCCCTAAGCCGGATTTCGTGGTTGTCTGAACAATGAGACTGGCTTTGTCCCCATATTCCGGCGGAATGATGCCATTGATGATCTTCATCGACTGGATCGCGTGGGACGTAAGTTGGTTGGTGAAATTGCGGCTCTGTTGGTCGGAGTCCGGCTCCCCGTCCATGCTCACTGTTGTGTCCGCGTGTTCGCCAAGAGGATGGAACATTCCATTGGAATCGGCGGCAATCCCTGGACTCGCCAGAGTGATGGCCCCACTGAGTCCGTTCTGCGCATCGTCATTCGGGACCGTATTGAACTTCGACATATCGATGTTCGTGTGATAGCTGGGATTGCCACTCAATAAGTCCTCGCTGTCGATCGATACGGTCACGGTCGTATTGGAAGTAGCAACGTCCATGGCCAGATTCAAATCGACAGGGACGGGCGTCAATAGCTGGATATCGCGATGGACCGCATTGAATCCAGGGGCCTTGACGGCCAGATGGTAGCTTTGGAAGGGAATGTTCGAGATCGAAAAGTTGCCGGACGCGTCTGTGGTGGTGGTTCGATGCAGACCGCTGACAGGATTGATCAATTCCACCGTCGCTCCAGAGATAATGGCGCCAGTCGAATCCGTGACCGTACCATGCACGCTTCCGCCCGTGCCACCCTGCGCCCAGACGGAAGATGTCGGTGCGCATAAGGATAGAAATGCAATTGCAAGTGTCAGCAGATATGCCGCACGCCTCATCGGGAAATTCCTCCCATAACGGTGAAAGAGCGCTGTTGATCGAACCATCGGATCAAAAAAACCGGATCAGCAGGCTGGCGGGGGTGGGGCGCGGCTGGAAGCGAAGCGGGGTACGAGGCTGGATGGCGCGGCGACGAAAGCGACAAGTACTTTGCCGGCTTGAAACAGGTGGACGACCGGTGGTACATGGACTCCCAGCGGCGGGATCGCGTGCAGGGAGACGCAGATGGCGCAATGATCCGGAGCGGCCTTGTCGAGGAGCGGATGCAAATGGCACACCGGCAGCATCATTGCCAGCAGCAGAAGGAGGACGCTGGTGGCGATGGAGACCTTGCCGACGCGGGTTAGAGAGTTCGATCGCATCGCTGCTGCATGCATATGTTACGAGAGCGCCCGAATTACCCCGAGCCTAAACCTATTATAATTATAACGAGAACGTTCCAGATGGCCTCATCGCGCGGACAGACTCTAAATACTTGGATGTCCACTGGATGCAATCCAGATGCACGATCAGGGTCGGCATGATCGGGTAGGACTGCGCATCTCAGCCGGGGATCTTCGCCTGCACTAAATCCTCGGCGAGCGTGTACACCTGCTCCAGCGTCAGGCCGGTGGTGTCCAGATGGATGGCATCTGCCGCAGGTTCGAGCGGCGATGTTGCGCGATTTCGATCTCGGGTGTCGCGGTCGCGAACGGCGGCCAGCACGGCCTCCGCTGTGGGCGCGTTCGTCGATCCCGCACTTTGCAGGTAGCGGCGTTGGCCGCGGATTTCATCGTGAGCGTCGAGAAAGATCTTCAGCTCGGCATCCGGAAACACCTTGGTGCCGATGTCGCGGCCTTCCATGACCACCCCGCCCTGCGCGCCCATGGCCCGCTGACGCTCGACCATCCAGGCACGCACTCGGGGATGCACGCTCACCTGCGAAGCCGCCTCCGACACGTCTTTCTCCCGGATGCGCGTCGTGACATCCTTTCCGTCGAGCAGGACCCGATTGCTTTCGTTCGGGCTCGATTCCAGAGCAATCTGCGTGCTTTCGGCCAGCCGCGCCAGCGCAGCTTCATCCCCCAACTCGGTAGAGGTCTCCAGCGCTTTCAGGGCGAGCGCGCGATACATGGCCCCGGTTTCGAGATTGAGTAGCCCGAAACGGCGGGCCAAATGCGCCGCAAGGGTGCTTTTGCCGGCTCCCGCCGGTCCATCGATCGCGATGACGGGACGTAGACGCCCGTTGGCGGATGGAGTCATTTCTTCTTGCCGCTCTTTCTGGCCGTCTTCTTCCCGTGCGGGCGATTCGTGCGGGAGGCCTTCGTCGATCCTTTACCGCCACGTGGATTTTTCGCCCAGAACGGCTTTGCGCCGCTTTTCTCGCGTGGCGCAGCCGCAGACCCTTCTTTCGGTTCGCGGCGCTTGGGCTTGCCTTCCGCGGCCCCGGCGGAGGCGGCAGATCGCTTGGCCCACGGTTTTGCGCCGCCAGCCTTGGCGTAGGACTTGTCGGCGGACCGGGCTGCGTAGGATTTCGCGGAGCCAATTCTCGATTCCGCGCCCTTCGAGGCCCAGGGCTTCGCCCCTGCGGGTCTTGTGTCCCCTGACCTGGCGTCGGCTGATTTGGAGCCTGCGGATCGGAATCCGGACCGCGTGAATCCAGAAGACTTCGTCGCATACGGTTTCCGGCCTGCGGGTCGGTCGCCAGCACCGACGCGGGAACTTTGCCAGGGTTTCCCACCTTCCCCTGCTTCCCGGGGGCCGCTTCCTTCCGTCGAACCGCCCTTATTATATGGACGACGCGAGAAAGATTCTCCGTCGCCGGATTTTGCGGCCCATGGTTTGGCGCCGCGCGCTTTGAATCCAGGGGCTTTCCATCCGCCTGGCTTTGCTGTGTAGGGCTTGCCGCTCCCAGGTTTCGAATCGGCCCTGGCACCGCCCGCTGCGCCGAATTTTTTCCATGGCTTCGGGCTCTCTTCGTGTGCGTCGGCGCCGGATGATTTCGATTGCCACGGCTTCAAGCCGCGGAACTTCGACCCGCCCGGTTTGAATCCGGAGGACTTGAAGCCCGTCGATCTGAGAGCGAACGATTTTCCGCCGGTCGAGGGGGCCTCAGGAACTTCGCCGGACTTCTCCCAGCGTTTCGCGCGTTCTCCCATTCCGTGTCCCTTGGCGGCGTAGCCCTTTCGCTCCTGCGTTTTCGGGCTGCGCTCGCCGCGGTCGCGAGAAAACGATCCGCGAGATGCAGGCCCGCGCGAAGAGCCAGCGTCACGGTCGCGTCCGAACCGGGCCGGTCCGGTTCGACTTGGACGGCCGCCTGGAGTCTCTTCCGCACTGGCAGCCAGGCTGCGGGGCGCAAAACTTCGCGGGCGCGGCGTATAGGTGCCTGCCGGACGCGAAAATCCACCCGCGCCGCCGCGCGGTCCCCCGCTGAACGGACGTCGTGGCGCTCTCTCTTCGCCGGAACCGCGCGCTGCACTTCTACCCGGTCCCGGTGGTCGACTCGATTCCGAGTCGCGCGCGGCAAATTTCTTCGGCACAAATTTCTTTGTCTCGGACGGTCTGGATGTGTCCGAATCTTCCAGTGGCTGGGACCGCCAGGCACGCGCAGCCGGCGGCGGGACGGCTTCAATCTGTATCCCGGACTCCATCTTGCTTCCGTCCCCGATCTCCTCTTCGCTCTCAATCTCGGCTTCCATCGCAACCTCAGGTTCGCCCGCGATCGCGTGTGGTTCGGGCAAAGCCGCAAACTGTGCCTCCGAGAGCTGCGCCACCATCTCCGGCAGCAGGCCTCCCTGCAATGCCACGTGGGCGCGGCCGCCGATGTCGAGGATGTCAAGCTGACGCATCGAGCCTAATCCGCGAATGACTTCGCGCAGTTTCGATTGCGGAGCCAGAGGAGACAGGAAGGCCAGGATTTCTTCCTCGCGTGCCGCCACCGATGCCTGTAAATAAAGGGAGATCATGGCCGACTGTGCTTCAGCGTGTCCGGTGCTGGCTCCCGCGGCCACCGGCTTGGGGAAGCGGCGGAACAGCAGTTCCCATTGCGCCGGTTCGCCGCCTGCGCGCAGTACCGGAAAAATGTACATTCCGGACCAAAGCTCCTGTAGCGCGCGAGAAATCGCCGCTTCTGTAATATCTCGGCCCAGAATCGGCTGCAATGCGGAGACATCCAAGGGCCCTTGCTGCTCGATCGCCTGCCAGCAATGCAGCGAAAGCGGCGTCACTTTCTCGTTGCCCACCGTCAGCGGGCCAGTTTTGAAATTGCGATCTCCGCGCAGCGCGTAGATGTACCGCAAGACCTCGGGACTGCACACAAAGTCCGGCTGCTCCCCCAGCGACGAGCCAAGTTTCAACGGCACTGCCATGGAGTTTTCAATCAGCCGAACCAGAAGCTCCAACGCGCGCGAACGTTCCCCCGCGCTGGGAACCTGGGCGGGACGGCCAACGACCGCCTCCACAAAGCTGGCAA
>JAKAAZ010000016.1 GCA_021802085.1 Acidobacteriota bacterium | reverse complement strand
GTCACTATTTACGGATAAGTTCTAAGATCCACTCGCTCAGGAAGAACCTCTCGCTTCGCAGTAAACTCCCGCTAGCCCATGTCTCGATCGCCTTATGCATTCTGCGCAGGACTCGGTTCCGGCGAGGACTGAAGATGTTCGTTCACCTGCTCCCATAGCGCGTTCTGCAGCTCGGCGATGCGCTGCTTCGGCAGGCACTGCGGATAATTCTTCTGCAGGAAGGCGATCATCTGTTCGCGAACATAACAGCGCAGGTCCCATAGCTTGCCGGAGTCACCGGCGCTCATCAACGCGCGAATCTGCATGGCCTGCGGAGTAAATTCCGTCACCTGCAACACATCTACCTTGCCATCCCAGAGATTCGTAGTCTTCAGAATACGGGTGAGTTCCTGTCGCAAGGGCGCAATGGGGCAGGTGTAGTCGGCGTAGAGATAAAAAGTGCCCATCAGGTTGGCGGAGGTGCGGGTCCAGTTCTGAAAGGGATGGTCAATGAAATAGCTGAGCGGCACGATGAGCCGTTGCAGATTCCAGATACACACCACCACGTATGCGGCGGTAATTTCTTCGATGCGGCCCCACTGCCCTTCGACGATCACCACGTCGTCGAGTCGGATCGGCTCGGTAAAGGCGATCTGAATGCCGGCCAGCAGATTCGAGACGGTGGACTTGGCGGCCGCCGCCAGTGCCAGCGATGCCAGACCAGCGGAGGCCAGCAGTCCGGCGCCGTATTGCCACATCCGCGTGTTGTTGAACGTGTAGAGGATCAGTCCAATGGCCAGCAGGCCGATGAAGCCTATTGCAAGTCGCCGCATCACGGTCATTTGCGTGCGGATGCGCCGCGCCCGCAGGTTATCGGCCGCGTGCATGTCGTAACGGCGCATCAGAATGTCTTCCACGGCGTAGACGGCAGCGATCAGCAGCCACGCCATGCAAAGGATGAAGCAAATATGAAGTGCATGCTCGGCGGTGTCGTTGAAATACTCGGAGATGCCAAAGGCGGGAATCGCCAGCATGGTAGCAGCGATCAGGAACAGGCACAGCGCAGGCTTGCGGAAGCGGCGCAGTATGCTGGGGTGGTCGGGCGCGACGGTCTTGCGAAGTACAAAGCGAAAGACCAGCGAGTAAACGACGAAGCTGGCAAGCAGGGCTCCGCTGAGGACGAAAGAACCGAGCACCAGTTTATGCACATGGCGCCCAATTACGGGCAATATCGGTACAATGGGCGGCGCAACAATATGCAACAAAGAAGCGATTTCCTGCATTCTTAAACCCCCGGCGATACAGTGTCCCCGATGTGAAGAAGTGCCCGAGTGGTTCCGCTATGCAGAAGTCCTCTGGTAGTCGCCGCTCTTACCGCCAGATTTTCGCTGCAACGCAACCTCTCGAATCACAATCCCTTTATCCATGGCCTTACACATGTCATAGATGGTCAAAGCGGCAACGGAGGCTGCCACCATGGCCTCCATTTCCACGCCAGTGCGCCCTTCGGTCGCCGCCGTGGCGCGAATGAAGACGCCATTGGATTGGACCTCGGTAAGGACGTCCACGAAGGTGAGCGGAAACGGATGGCACATCGGGATGAGATCGGCGGTGCGTTTTGCGGCCTGGATGCCAGCGAAGCGCGCGACTTCCAGCGGGTTGCCTTTGGGATTGGCGGGCAGAGCGGCGAGCACGGCAGCGGAAAGCTCGACCAGCGCTGTTGCTTCCGCGTGGCGCTGCGTGATCGATTTCGCGCCGATGTCCACCATGCGCGCATGTCCTGCGGAGTCGTAATGGGAAAGCTTGCTCATGACCAACAGGGTAGCAGGATATCTAGCGCAGAAGCACTTGCACGATCTGGTCTGTTGCGAGAACGTCGCAATTGTCGGGGACGATCACGTAACAGTTTGCGCGCGCGTTCGCGGCGAGGTCGCCGGAACCCTGGGTCCGGACAGCGGTTACGGTTGCGACTGGTTGCGAGGTATCCAGATGGGCGGGAAGAAAGCGGGTGAGACCAGGCTTCACTCGCAGGTCGGCTGCAAGCCTTGCCAGAGCCATGTTCGGTTGCCAGCGTTGCTCCCCGGACATGGCGGCCAATACGGGTTGGACAAAGAGGCGGAACGTTACCATGGCGGAGACTGGGTTCCCGGGAAGCCCGAAGAAGTAGCGCGGGGAGCGGGTTGCGGTTGCAGGGACGCGCCCAAAGACAACAGGTTTGCCGGGCTGCATGGTCACGCCGGTAAAGAAAAACTCCGCACCCATGCTGGCGAGCACATCCTCCACCAGATCGAATTTTCCCCTGGAGACGCCGCCGGTCAGCAGCAGCAGGGGCGCTGCATCCAGCCCTTGGCGGATGCAGTCAGCCAGGTCGTCGAGTTGATCGAGCGCGGGGCGTTGACGCAAAGGAATGGCGCCGGCGCGGCGGAGCAGGGCGGAAAGCGCGAAGCTGTTCGAGTCGTAAATCTGATGGGACTGGATGGGCGTTTTCTCTTGATTCGCGGGAGGCTCGAAACCAGGCCACGGTAGAGATGGCTCGACCAGTTCGTCTCCGGTAGCGAGAATCGCGACTCTCGGCTGTGGGAAGACAGGGATGGAACGAAGACCACAGGATGCAGCCAGCGCGATGTGCTCCGGGCCAAGGCGCGTGCCGGGCTCCAGCAAAAGCTCTCCGCAGCGGGCTTCGCTGCCCCGGGGAACCACATTCTCGCCAGCGGTGAGGGTTCGCCCTACCTGCGGCGTCACGCTTCGGTGTTGCGACGCTTCAGCACTGCTGTCGTCGATCGATCCGGCCAAGGTTTCCCGTGCATGTTCGACCATCAATACGGCGTCGGCTCCGGGCGGCAGAGCGGCGCCCGTCATGATTTCGACGGCTTCCCCAGCGGCAAGCGGCGGATTTCCGGGGGGCCATGGTTCTCCGGCGCGCAGCTGGCCCACTACGCGCAGCGGTGTCGCGCTGGCGATGTCCTCTGCGCGCACGGCGAAACCATCGCGGGTGACACGGGGAAACGGCGGCTGATCGCGGTCCGCGAGGACGGGCGCAGCCAATACGCGGCCGAGCGCCCGGAGGAGATCGCAATGCCGCGCTTTGAATGCATTGGCGGAAAGAATGGCCGCGGAGTGTGCAGCGACGTGGAAGCATGCCTCGGCGAAGGAAATGGGAGCGACCATCTCGCGCGATGAAGCATCGGACGGCGATTGGTTTTTCGTCACCTGGGTTGGCTCTGCGAAAGCGGAATTGCTGTCAGCGAAGTCGAAAGCGACGGCCTCTCGGCGGGGTAGCTGAAGAAAAGTCGCTCATCGAGCCACTATGCAACAGGAAAGCCCCGTCCCAAAAAATACAAGCGGCACCCACGTACAGTCGGGAGCCGCTTTGTTGCGCGTTCTATTGCATGGACGAACTGTGCGATCAATGCTTCTTATACGACCCATGGACGGTCTCGCCCGCTTGCGCCAGGATATTGCGCGCGTCGTCTGCTAGCGGTCCCGTGGGGGACATGTCCAGGAACTTGCGATAGGCATCGGCGCAACCGGGAGGCAGCACAATCTTATTCGTTTTGGGATCAACGGTCGCATGTTGCACCAAGGCCCAACCTTTAATGTAGTACGGGATCGGCTTGGTCGGGTCCGCAGCGATGGCTTTGTCCGCCGCTGCCCCCGCGCCATCGCCTTGTCCGGTCTTAAATAGCACGACGGCCTCGTTCGTGAAGTACATGCCTGCCTGAGTCGGATCGGCCTTGGCGGCCGCCTCGTAGGCTGCAACAGCATCGCTGACTTTACCGGAATCCGCCAGCGCTTCACCGAGATTATTGTCTGCGGCGGCGATGACATCCGGTTTCGGGGCTTTCTCGGCGGTCAGCAGGGTCAAGGCTTTTTGATAGTTTGTAGCGGCATCGGGGTATTTCTTAGCGGCCAGATAACTATCGCCCAGTTCGTACCATGTCAGGCCTACGTCGGGTTTGCCCTGGGTGGCTTGGGTGTCGAGGGCAATGGCCTGATCGAAATTCCCGGCCTTGCGCGCGGTACGGGCATCGATAATGAGTTTATTCACATTCTTGATCTGGGTATTCGCCTGTTCCGCGGAGGCATTTGCCTTGCGCAATTCGGCGATATGCTTCTGCACGTCGGGCGGCAGCTTGGAAATATACTCCTGACGGGTCATATCAAAATCGACCTGGGTGTCCTGACCGGCAGTGAGCTTGACTCCTTGCTGAAAATCGACGATGCCTTGCGTCGGCTTACCGTCCTTGCCCACGATGGTACCGAACAGGACGGCAGTGTACGTGCCCGGCTTGATGCCGGCTCCCTGATAGTCGCCATAGTCATTGGTCGTAAATGTGTAGAGAGGCGTTTTCCCGTCGGTAGTGATTTCTACCTTTGTGTTCGGCACGGGTTGCGCCAAAGGGTCCTGGGCGTGACCGTGAATCTTCGCGGTGGCTGCTGCCGACGCCGCCGGCGGGGCCGTGGACGCTGCGGGGGCGCCTGAAGCGGCCTGCGCCCAAACGGATGTTGCACCCACGCAACTGCCCGCTGCGATGCATAGGGCAGCACACATTACTGCGTACGATAGTGCGGAAATTGCCGCAGACATTTTTGCGGACCTTGAAAATAAAGCGATCACGACCTTTTTCATTTCCCAGTCTCCTCAATACATTCTCGACACGGTGATTTTCACTCAGCGCCGCTACCCAAGCTCCAAAGTCATTCTAAGGCCAAACGGCGCAAAGAAGCATCTGGCGACCAATTTTCTCGACGCGCTGAGATTTGCATTCGTGGGAACGCAGGCGCGAAGTCTGTGGGTTCACATTCCCCCGAATTCGCTTTTTCTTTAGTATCTCGCGTAATGGATTGGATCGGTGGAGTCGGCCTCCAGGAAGGCTCGCAGGCGCAGGACACAACTATCGCAGACTCCGCAGGCCTGCTCCTCGCCGGAATAGCAGGACCAGGTGAGATGAAATGGGGCATTCAATTCCATGCCGAGCCGGATGATTTCGCTTTTTTTTAGATGAATCAGCGGCGTCAGCACCTCGATATCGCCATTCCTTGTTCCGGTTCGAATAACCTGATTGAAGGCGGCGTAGTAGGCTGGCCGGCAATCGGGGTAGCCGGAACCGTCCTGCTCCACCGCGCCGATAAAGATTATTTTCGCGCCCAGAACCTCTGCCCAACTGACCGCGGCGGACAGAAAATGCGCATTGCGGAAGGGAACATAGGTGACAGGGATCTCTTCGCCGATCTTTCTGGTGGCGGGAGCATTGGGCACGGCGATGTTCGGATCTGTCAGCGCCGAGCCGCCAATCAAGCGAAAGAGTTCCAACTTCAGCGGGAGGAATTGCTGGACGCCAAAGTGCTCCGCGACAGCGCGGGCGCTGGCCAACTCTCGCTTCTCTGTGCGCTGCCCGTAGCCGAAATGAAGCGCATATACGTCATAGTCACGCGCGGCCAGCGCGAGGCAGACCGCAGAATCCATCCCACCGGAGAGCGAAACAACGGCTCGGGGACGGGCAGATAGGACGCTCTCATCGTTCATTGAGATGGTCTTCCATTCACCGAAAGAAATATTCCTACCCTTCCATTGTCATCCGTTCCGAGCCCTGGCTCAAAATTTCCAGCGCCGCCTCCGCATCCACCTGCCGTACCTGCACTCTGATTCCGTCGATTCCAGGAACCATGCTGCCCAACATCCGAAAATAATTTTCACCTTCGATCCGCGCTTCGATCCCGAAAGATGCCAGAAGGCTGACCAGCATTTGCGCCTCATTCAGCGTGGGGCAGTGGCTAACGGTCGTGGGAGTGAGGACTGCTTCTGTGTCTTGGGATGTTGAATTTGGGTTCCGATCGAGTGGTTCCATAGCGATTGGGTCCTTGTCCACAACTCGAGCATTCTCCTAAAGGTGCAGATGGAGAGGAGAAGTTCATGAAGCCGTTCGATCGAAAAACGGCTTCACCGCAAAACTACCACCACTCCATAGTATTCGGAGAAATGCTCTATACCCCTTTTTTCAGGGGTTCCCAGACGAACTTGTGAATCTGCAGACTGAGGCGCGCGGGCAAATGGTCGGCCAGCATCCATTCCACCAGCAGGCGGGGATCGAGTACGCAGTTTTCCGCCGTGCGTTCTGGCGTGGGAGTTTTGGTAAACGCAGGCGACAGCAGAATATGTCCGCAGCGCGCTGCCAAGTTGTGCTGGCAAATAAAGTCGCGGGCAAATTCGTAATCGGCGCGGTCGGAGATGACAAATTTCACCTCATCGCGGGAAGTCAACGCGTCGAGATTGGCTAAATGGAAACGCCCGCTTTCGCCCGACGCGGGACATTTCACATCCATGATTTTATGGACGGACTTTGGGACATTGGCCAATGGCCGCTCGCCGCTGGTTTCGAGCATGAGCGTGTAGCCGTTGCCAAGCAGGCGATCCATCATCGGCAGCAACTCTCGCTCTTGCAGCATCGGCTCGCCGCCGGTAAATTCCACCAGCTTGACCGGCGCCAGCGCGGCGATCTTCTGCTCCACCTGGTCAAGCGTGAATTTTTCGCCGCCGCTGAAGGTGTATTCCGAATCGCACCATGAGCAGCGGAGATTGCAGCCCGCCAATCGCACAAAAATGCAGGGAAGGCCGGCGAAACTCGACTCCCCTTGAACGGACACATAGAGTTCGATCAGGACCACGGAGTCACTCGTAATACGTTGCGGTGGTGGTGTCGGTTTCGTAGATGGTGCAGTCCTTGACGGTGACGCGACCCTCGGTCATTTCGCGCAGCTGCACATTGGTTTCGTCGAAGAAATAGTGCGCCAGATTTTCCGCCGACGGATTCAATTCTGTGAACGGCGCGATGTCATTGATCATCTGGTGATCGAGCCGCTCGATCACCGGCCGCATGACGTGCTTCAACTGCTTGAAATCCAGAAGCAGGCCGGCGGCATCCAACTCGCGTCCGCGCAGGGTGATACGGACTTTGTAATTATGTCCGTGCGGATTTTCGCACTTGCCGCGGTAATTGCGCAGGTAATGGCCCGCGGAAAATCCCGCTTCTACAGTAACTTCGAACATGATTTTCCTTTGCCGACGAGGGAATTTCCCCGCCTCATCCATTGTATCGAGCGCGCATGAATCCGGTAGAAAGACGTGTTGAGAAGTAGGTCAGACGTTTGCTCCGCTACCGCCGATCGACAGGCAGGGCCCGATCGATCTCAGAGCCGCTTGTTCTGGCGGCGTTCGCGTTCTTCGTGGCGGCGGCTGGCCTGTTCAAACAGATTTGTAAGGGTGCCGAACAAGCACGAAAGCGCGCCGAGCAAAAAGAGAGTGAGCGCCATCATGCGCCACACTTGCGCCTCGCCGGGAAGACCCGGCTCGTTGGAGCCATGGGTCCAGGACATGCCGAAGGAAGCGAGCGCGAAAACGATCAGCGCGGCCGAGAGTATGTAGAGGTTACGGGACATGGGCGTGACGCGCGGATGCCTCCCACGCACCCGCTCTTTCCCCATGGTAGCAGCAGAATCCGGCTGGTTGAATGTGAGCGCCGTCACCGAATACCGACCATGCCTCGGGTGGATTCGATCAGCTTTGCCGGGTCATACCCCACGCCTTTTTTGAAGACAATATCCACGTGCTCGACAGCGGAAATGTCTTTCGCCGGATCGCCGGTTACAACGACCAGGTCGGCTTGTTTGCCCGCGGCAATCGTACCGATACGGTCCTCGCGCCCCAAATATTTCGCGCCATTCTGCGTGTAAATTTGGATCGCCTGCTCCGGCGTAAAGCCCGCCTCCACGAGAAGTTCGAGGTTGCGCTGATCTCCGAATCCCGGCAACACGGCGCCGTATCCGGTGGGGTCGCAGCCCGCCATCAGCAGACCGCCGGCGGCAACAAACTCGCGCTCAAACTGCATTTCTTTTTTCATCAGCACCGGCATGATGGACTTGTCTGCGTGTTCGGCAATCAGCGCCCTGGTCTGCAGCACACTCGTCCACACCTGCGGCATCATCGAATCTTTTTCCCGCAAAAGAATTGCCAGGGGCGGGCGGTTCGGCGCCGACATCTCAAATACAGAGAGGGTCGACGTAACAGCTACATGATGGGCCACCAGGTCGTGAATCATTGCCATTACAGGAGCGCTCGTCATGTCCAACTTGGCTGCCATCTCCTGGCCCGCAGCCCGATCCTCCGGGCACAATCCCGGTTTCTTACCAGAATAAAATTCAGTGTCCACAACGATGCCATGTTCCAGGTTATCGATCCCCATGTCTGCTGCCTGAGTAAATCCCACGGAGCAGAGATGTCCAGTTATCTTCAGCCCATGCGCATGCGCAGCGTCAATAGCGGCCTTCAACTCGTCCGGCGTAATGAACATATATGCCTTGAACGAGGTGGCACCTTCGTCAGCCCAGTAATTGACTGTGCGGGTGGCGTCGGCAGGGCCGGAAAGCTGGTGCAGCTGAGGAATGAGAGGGTCTGGACCGTCGAGATAAGGGCCTGTGACGCCGAAATCCGGTCCCGGCTTTAGGCCCCTGTCGATGGACCGCTTGATGTTCAGATCGGCATACGGCTCAATGCTGCCAGTCGTGCGTGCTGTCGTAACACCAGCGGCGAGATAGAGCCGCGGACCGGTCTGAAACATTTCTCCGCCGACCAACTCACGCAGGGCCGCACTACCCGGTTCCACATAAAACAGATGCTCATGCATGCCCACCAGGCCGGGATACACAGTATCGCCGTGCAGGTCGAGAACCTTCGCCCCAGCGGGAATCTTCGCGCTGGCGCTCGGGCCGATAGAAGCAATCTTGCCATGGTCGAGTACGGCGGTCTGATCGGGCAGCGGCGCGGCCCCCGTGCCGTCGATAATCCCCACGTGAGTGAGTGCAATCACGGGATCGGACACAGAGATATACGGTGCCAGCGGAGATTTCGCCGTCTGCGCGAAACCTGTAAACGAAACCGTCGTCAGACAAGCGGTCGCAAGGAACGTGAGCAAAGATCGCATCGGCACAGAGCCTCTTCGATGGATTTAACGGAATGAACCATGCTCGACGGCGGACAAAAGCTTTGTCAAGGCATTTCCAGGCGGCGACAAGCGGTTACGCGAAAAATTCCCGCACATCTTCCAGGCGCTGCGTCACTCGATAGGGCGGCAGACTCTCCATGAATACGCGGCCGTAGCGTTGGCGCTGCAGACGCGGGTCCAGCAGCACCAGGACGCCGCGGTCGTTCAAGGATCGAATCAGGCGGCCAAAGCCCTGCTTCAGCGCGATCACAGCGGAAGGAATTTGATATTCGGCAAAGGGATTGCCGCCATCGGCCTCGATGGCTTTCATCCGCGCCGCCACTACGGGATCGCTGGGCACGGCAAATGGAAGCTTGTCGATGATGACGCAGCTGAGTTGCTCGCCCTGAACGTCCACACCTTGCCAAAACGAGGATGTCCCAAGCAATACTGCGTTGGGCGTGATGCGAAACTCTTCCAGCAGCGCGTTGCGTGGCGCGGTACCCTGCAGCAACAGGGGAAATCCAATGCGTGCGATCAACTGCTCGTGTACCTGCCGCATCTGGCTGTAGCTGGTGAACAGGCAGAAAGCGCGGCCGCGGGTGATTTCGAGAATCTCGCAGATTTTATTCACCGCAGCGAGGGTAAACCCAGCATCGCGAGGATCGGGCATGTCGGGCGGCAGATATAACAGTGCTTGCTCGCCATAGCGGAAATGCGATGGCACGACGAGCTGCCGGGCGCCGGTGAGTCCAAGGCGGCGTTGAATGTGGTCGAAGTTTCCCTGCACCGTCAGCGTCGCCGAAGTGAGCACGACCGACGGAATGGATTCAAACAAATCATTGGAAAGCAGGGAGGCAATCTCAATCGGCGTGGCCTGCAGCCAGGTGTTGCTGCCAGCTTGTCTCATGCCGGTGGAACTGCGCCGCTCGATCCAGAACACGAATCCGCGATCTGTCGATTCCAGCAGAAACGTCAGTTGGCTGGCGAGATCGGTCGTGCGTTTTTTCAGGCCGCTCGCCTCTTCCACGCCGCGCAGGCGTTCCAGTTCGCCGGTGAGCCGTTCGAGCGCATTGACAAGGCCGAGATAGACATCGCCGGACTGCTCCAGGAACTCTTCCCGATCCGCGAAAGGCATGCGTCCTTCCGCGCCTTTCGGCTCCGGAAGCGCAGCGAAGAACATGCGCCCACGCTCGCGGACCAGTTCGGCAGCGGCGGTGAGCGATGCGGACAAGGATTTCTTGGCGCGCAGCAGAATTTCCACGTCGCGGGCCAATTCTTCAAATCGCAGATTGCTGATGTTCACGCCGAAGTAGCTGGATGCTATCTCTTCCAACTCGTGCGCTTCGTCAAAGACGACGGCTGCGGCTTCTGGCAGCACGCCTGCGTCGGGCGCATTCTGGGCCTGTCTGCGAATGGCCATGTCCGCGAAGAACAAGTGATGATTGACGATCACGATATCGCTTTCGAGCGCTCGCCGGCGCATCTGGGTAATGAAGCAAGGCTCGTAGTTGGGGCAGGAGGAGCCTAGGCAAGCTTCTCCGCGCGCGTCGAGGCGGCCCCACAGCGGGCTGTTCTCGGGGATCGTCGTCAGTTCGGCGCGGTCGCCGTGTTCCGTCGTTGTCTCCCAGTCGCGAATGATATTGAACTGATCGACCATGTCGATGCCGGTCAGGATGGGCTGATCGCGCAGCGCATAGAGCTTGTGGCGGCAGAGATAATTTCCGCGACCCTTCATGTAACTAACGTTCAGCGGGCCGAGCAGCGACTCAAGAAATGGGATGTCCTTGAAGAAAATCTGCTCCTGCAGATTTCGCGTTCCGGTGGAAATGATGACGCGCTGGCCCAGGCGCAGCGCGGGTAAGAGGTAGGCGAGCGTTTTGCCGGTGCCGGTGCCAGCCTCGACAATCAAATGACGTTTTTCCGTGAAGGCGCGCTCCATAGCGCGTGCCATTTCCAACTGGCCGGGCCGGTATTCGTAGGGCAATCCAGAGCGCGACAAGATACCGCCGGGCGAGAAAAATTCTTCCAGCCGGGGCAGCTTGCGAGCGGTCGAGGATTCCGTGGCGGATGGTGGGGGCAAGGGCGAGAAGCACTCCAAATACTGCTTGTTCCTATAATAGAGAAGCAGGGCGGTTTTCCCACGTTCTGGAGCAGCGCCGTTCCCATGCTATGACTCCCCTAAAAAAAGGCACCCAATCCGGATCGCGCAATCGCCGACGCCGGAATCCCTCCGCGGACGCACGCTGGCCGTTGGTTGCAATTGTTGGCCGTCCGAATGTGGGCAAGTCGACGCTGTTCAATCGTCTCACGCGTTCTCGCCGTTCCATTGTCGGCGACGAACCGGGAATTACCCGCGACCGCATCTACGGGGTGGTGGAATGGGCGGGACGACACGCGCGGCTGGTCGATACGGGGGGCGTTCTGCCTTCGGACCAGGAATTTATCCCGGCGGAAATTTTTCGCCAGGCAAAGGTTGCGTTCGATGAAGCCGCCGCCGTGGTGATGGTGGTCGACGGGCGCACGGAGCTGGCCGCTCCTGACATGGAACTGGCGCGACTGCTGCTGCGCCTGGGCAAACCGCTGATTCTGGCTGTGAACAAGATGGATGTCGAGTCGTTGCTGGCGCAGGCGGAAAACTATCGCCAGCTCGGTTTCAAGGAGATGGCGCCGGTTTCTGCCGAGCACGGCACGGGGATTGGCGATCTGCTGGACGCCATGTTCGCGGTGCTGCCGGTGGACGATTTCGCTGCGGAAGATGACGACGAGGAACCTGTCGCAGCGGGTAACGGCGAGCCGGAAGAAATTTTGCCCGAGGGTGAGGAAGAGACTCCATCGGTTCCCGCGAAGGCCCCGGATGAGGTCAACGTGGCCATCATCGGCAGGCCCAACGTGGGCAAAAGCACGCTATTGAATGCATTGACCGGAACGGCGCGGGCCATTGTTTCGCCGATTGCCGGGACAACGCGGGATGCCGTGGATGAGCTGGTGGAACGCGACGGACAGAAATTTCGCTTCATCGATACGGCGGGAATTCGTCGCAAGGGAAAGACGCACGAGATGGCTGAAAAACTCTCTGTGCTGATGGCGCGCAAGCATCTGGAAGCCGCGGATGTATCGCTGCTGGTGGTCGACGCAACGGCTGGCGTGCTGGCGGCGGATGCCACGATTGGCGGCTACGCGCATGAGAGCGGCCGGTCGATGGTGATCGTGGTGAACAAATGGGACCTGGTGACCACGAAACGGACCGATGGCAAGCCGCCCGCAGACCGCAAAGCTTTTGAGGAACAATTACGGTACGCGCTGAAGTTTTTGGCCTATGTTCCGGTGATTTTCGTTTCCGCCGCGGAAGGCGAGAACATCGAGCAGGTCTTTGCCACGGTGGTTCGAGTCGCTGCCGAACGGCAGAAGCGCGTGGGGACTGGCCAAATGAATCGATTCCTGGAGCGGGTGGATTTTGAGCGCGCACCGGTGCCGATGTCCAGAAGAATGCGCATCCTATATATGACGCAGGCCGGGGTCGCTCCGCCGACGTTCGTGCTGTTCACGGACCGAGACGTGAAGCTGCATTTTTCTTACGAGCGGTTTCTGGAAAACCAGATTCGTGAAGCTTTCGGCTTTGAAGGCTCGCCGATCCGCTTCAAGATACGGGCGCGCAAGCCACGCTCGCAGCGATAGAGCATTTTTGATCCAGCGCGAAAAGAAGGCAAATATATCCTCGGAGTTCTTAGCCGGGCGGGGAGATATTCACACGACCGCACGGGTCGCAGCGGCGATGAATTTGCTATCCTGAGCAGTATGCCGGACAAGAAAACACTTCTCAGCCAACCCATTGAACATATCGACATCAAGCAGCATGACGTACGCGCTCTGGTGGACGCCATGCATTCCATGGCCTATTCTTCCCGCGACCTGGCGCGCGCGGCGGAGATTTACGAGCGGATGCTGCGCGACCGGGAATGCGGCGTGATTCTGTGCCTGGCGGGATCGCTGATCAGCGCGGGTCTGAAGCAGATTTTCGTCGACCTGGTGCGCAACAACATGGTGGACGCCATCGTTTCGACGGGCGCCAATATTGTCGATCAGGATTTCTTTGAAGGGCTTGGTTTTCGGCACTACATCGCCGGGGACGAGTTCAAATCCGGGATGCAGGACGGCGTGCTGCGCGAACTGATGATTGACCGCATCTACGACACTTTCATCGACGAGGAAGAGCTGCGCATCTGCGACGAAACCACGCAGAAAGTCGCCGATTCCCTGCCGACGCGCCCGCATAGCTCGCGGGAATTCATCCGCGCCATGGGTGCGTATTTACAGCAGGAAGGGAAAACGCCGGCCCAGGGAGGCGTGGACTCGATTGTGCTGGCCGCATACGAGAAAGATGTGCCCATCTTCTGCCCGGCGTTCAGCGATTGCTCGGCTGGCTTCGGTTTGGTGGCGCATCAGCACGCGCGTCAGGATAAGCCGAAGGTCTCCATCGATTCCGTCAAGGATTTTTACGAGCTGACGCAGTTGAAGATTGCGAATCCAACCACCGGCCTGCTGATGATCGGCGGCGGCGTGCCGAAGAACTTCGCGCAGGACATTGTGGTGGCGGCGGATGTTTTGGGCGCGGACGCACCCATGCACAAATACGCGGTCCAGATCACCGTGGCCGACGTGCGGGACGGCGCGCTGTCCTCCAGCACATTGAAGGAAGCCAGTTCCTGGGGCAAGGTGGACACGACCTACGAGCAGATGGTCTACAGCGAAGCAACGCTGGCCCTGCCGCTGATCGCCGGATATGCCTATCACAAGCGCGCCCACGCGGAACGGAAAGAGCGGCATTGGGCCCGTTTGCTGGAGCCGGTGACGGCGTAGAATTTCTGATGGAGAGGCGGACGGCGGTCTTCGCCGTTTCAACCCGGACATTCCATTGAAGGCACTCTCAAGAACTCGACGCGCGGTCGCGGCGCTGCTATTGCTTGCGACTGCGGCCACCGCGTGGCTGATGATGCAGGAAGCGCTGCGGTCCGTTGTCGCGGCCTCTCATGACGATGTTGTTTTCAATCCTGGATATCAGCACAGCCAGCGCCTGAAAGTAGCTGCTGCTCGCGCCGCAATGGATGTACTCGGAATGACCGGCGGGGGCAAGGAAGACGCGGCTGCCGGCTATCAGGCGGACTACCGTTTGCAGAGGACGCAGATCCAGGCAGACTCCGAGGGGTTGGAGCGATGGGCCGCGCATGATAGCCATCGCCAGGGATTGTTGCTGGAGATTCGCGCCAGCGAGGCTGAACTCAAAATGGCGCTGGACCAAGCGGCAGGTTCGGCGGCCAGTTCCGCCGGCCAAGCCCAGGTACCTCTCATGGCTGCGCTCAATCGCGCGGAGAGCGCCTTCAGCAATTACGCGGCCAGCTTAACTGAGCCGACGCAGGCACTCACGACGCACTATATGTTCGCCGCTCCTGTGCTGGTCTGGTGGCTGCTGATTCTGCTGTGGATTGAACTGGCGGCGCTGGCGTGGTTGATGTTCACTGCGGAGTGTCTGAGCTAGCGGAACTCCGCTGGCCGCTCACGGCGGTTGAGGGCAAACTAGAAGGAATGGCTGTCATCGGAAGCTGCATTGCTGACCGCAAAGCCCTTTCTTTGGTCGCCGGACAAGAGAGAAGCTTCCGTTTGCGAACGCAGGCCCGCGATTGTGGTCCAATTGCTTGTCTTTCCAGCTTCGGGATAAAAGGGCGGCAATCCCTGCATCAGCACACGTCCCAACCGATAGGCCTGGGGTTCATACATGGCGCGCAATTCCCGCAATCGTTCCATGGAGGCATTTCCCGCGCACAACGTGAAGCCGGCATCGGCCAACTGCGAACAAAGGTCCTGAACGCTGGCGGGGGGCAGGCGATCCGGGCTGGGGCGAGTCCATTTCGAAGCAAAGATATGCTCCAGATCGAGCACCGCATGACGGGCCATGACGAAGGTCAATTGCGCCTGCCGGACCGCATCGCCTTCCACGGTGGCGATCAGCACGGCGCATGCGTCCAGCATCGCCACGAGCGCGGTAAGCCAGCTTTGATTGTCGTGCTGGGAGCGGAAGAAACAGAGTTGCGGGTAGGAGATGTGGCTTTCCAGCAACTCGGCGCTCCAGCGTTCCCATTCGACCAGCAGGGTCTGCAAGGCCAGTTCGCCGGCGGGACCCGCATGGCGGCGCAATAGCTCCAAGGCAGTGGGCGGCGAGCCGGCCCGCGCGTCCAGCAGGATGATGCTGACCTCTCGCCGGGAAAATGCGCCATACAGCACGGGTAAATAACCGATGACGCCGGCGACAAAGGCCAGACCGATTCCACCCTCCAGCGCCACCAGAAACCGTCCCGACACCGTCAATGGAACGACGTCGCCAAGACCCAGCGTGAACAGCGTGGTCCCGCTAACGTAGAGGTCGGTTTCCAATTTGGAAACCGAGTGGGAATCCGCAAAAGGTGACCCGAGCGCGTGAAAGATCAATGCGAAGCCCAGAATCAGTCCTGAGGCCCAAACGGCCACCAGCAGCAACAACGAGAGCGGGCCAAAATAACTGAGGAAGCTCTCGCGGCGACGACTATTCCGCATCCGGCTGGCGAGGGCGCGCCATGGAATCCATGTGGCGGTCATGAAAAACCTGGAAACGCGGAGTCGCCCGCTCGCCCGACGCGGCAAAATAATCGTTTGAAACGCGTCCAGCAGCACTTCCGCCAGACAAACCAGGCCGGCAATGAGGGTGAGCAGACGCATGGTGAGGTCTCCACCCGATTCAACCACGACTTTCGCTGCTCCGCAAAGATTTCCAGATAATGCCAAACGCCAGTGCAAGCAGGCGGGTCTCCGCGGGCCTACACTGGACTGGATGCAGGGACTTGGACGTTTGCTGATCTATGCCGGGGTTTTCGTCGCGATCCTTGGCGTGTGCGTGCTGGCGGCGGAAAAGTCCGGCTTGCCGCTGGGACGTTTGCCCGGTGATTTCTCCTGGCATGGCAAGCGATCCGTCGTCTACTTCCCTTTTACTACCTCCCTTCTGCTCAGTGCGATTCTTTCGTTCCTGTTCTACCTGTTGAGCCGCTTGCGGCGCTAGAAACGGTCCTACGAGACACGCTGCCGACGGGATGGAATGCTAGACTCATCGTTTGAAGCCGACATTTTCAAGTTGTGCTGTGGACCAGTTGCTACAGGCGAGATCCAAGACCCGTTGAGAACCCACGTATGAGTCCGTCATCGAAATCATCACGGGACAAAGCGCCGTGGGACCTGAGGCCGTCCGCAAGCGCTTCGCGCCCGCAGATGGATTTGCTGTTTCCATCTGCCGCTCTGGTTCCGCAAGCCAGCGATCTGGCGCGTCCACCGTGGAAAGTGAAGGAGTTGGTTGCGGAAATTCGCGGCCACGTGGAAAAAGAATATCGAGATCTGCGTGTGGAAGGGGAGATTTCCAATCTTCGCCAGGCTTCTTCCGGGCACATCTATTTCACCCTCAAGGACGACCAGAGCCAGTTGCCCGTGGTGCTGTTTCGCGGCAAAGCACGGCTGTTGAAATTCGTCCCCAAAGATGGACTGGAAGTGCAGGTGCGCGGCGGGGTCTCCGTTTACGAGGACCGGGGACAACTGCAACTCGTCGCGGAGTCCATGGAACCACGCGGCAAGGGATCGCTTCAGGTCGCGTTCGAACAGCTCTACGCGATCTTGAAAGAGGAAGGGCTGTTCGAGTCGGAAAGAAAACGTCCTCTACCGATGTATCCGCGAACGATTGGCGTTATTACTTCGTCCAAGGGCGCGGTCATTCACGACATTCTGAATGTTCTTGCGCGGCGTCATTCCAGAGCGCATGTTTTGCTGTACCCGGTGGCCGTGCAGGGAGAGGCTGCTGCCAGTGAAATGGTGGACGCACTGGCGTGGTTTCAGAAGAACCCGTGCGTCGATGTGCTGGTCGTGGCCCGGGGGGGCGGCTCGCTGGAAGACCTGGCCGCTTTCAACAGCGAGGGCGTGGCGCGCGCGATCGCGGCATCGACAATTCCTGTGGTCTCCGCAATTGGGCATGAGACGGACTTTACGATTGCGGATTTTGTCGCGGACCTGCGCGCCCCTACGCCCTCAGCGGCGGCGGAGATCATCACGGACGCGCAATATCGCGTGGAAGAATATCTGGGGATGTTGGCGGCGCGGATGGAACGCGCGGTTCAATACCAGAGAATGCGGGCGCGGCAACGGTTTGCGCAAACGAATGCAGCCGTCGTCTTTGCCGGTGTACAACATGGCCTGGCCCGTCGCCAGCAGCGCGTCGATGAGTTGCGCTTCCGGCTGGAGGCATCTTGGGGCAGAATGCGCGCGGCTGTTGATCAGCGCATCCGCATGGCGCAGGCGCACCTGATGCAACAGGATGTTCGTCGCCAAATGAGTCTGCAAGGGGAACGTCTCCGGGCTTTTGACATGGGATTAACCCGCGCCTGGAATGCCCATGGGGAACGCTGCCGGAACCGTAGCAGTCGCGCCGGCGACAGGCTGCTGGCGCTTTCGCCGCTGGCGGTGCTGGATCGTGGCTACGCATTGGTGTATGACAGCAATGGCAGCTTGGTCAAGACTTCGCAAAGCCTCGATGCCGGCGATCTGTTACGGCTTCGATTCGCGCGCGGACAGGCGCACGCAAGTGTCATCGATCGAGATTCGGAAGCAGAAATGAAAACGAAGGAAAATCCTCCAAAAAAACGATGAGAAAACTATTTGGAACGGACGGAATTCGCGGTGTCGCCGGGCGGTACCCGCTCGACAGAAACACTGTCTACGCGATTGGACTGGCCGTGGCGCATTCGCTGCGCAAACAGCGGCCGAATCCGCACGTGCTGGTCGGCATGGATACCCGCGAGTCCAGCACCGAAATTGCCGCCGCGCTGAGCCACGGTCTGCGCCAGGGCGGGGCGGAAACGACCAGCGCCGGAGTAATTCCAACACCCGGAGTGGCCTACCTGGCGCGGATTCGCGGATTCACCGCAGGCATTGTCATTTCCGCTTCGCACAATCCCTGGGAAGACAACGGGATCAAAATCTTTGGCGGCGATGGCTACAAACTGGCTGACGCGGTGGAGCTGGCCATCGAGCATGAGATTTTTGAAAAGCTTTCGCAGACGCATGAGCCAGACTTTGCCAAGACCGAGGCGCCGGAACTGGATCCTTCGCTGCCTGCGGCCTACATCGAATTTTTGCGCAGTCAAGTGCCAGATCTTTGCCTGGCCGGAAAAACAATCGTTATCGATTGCGCCAATGGCGCGGCCAGCGCGATTGCGCCCTCATTGCTGACGCACTTTGGCGGCAACATTTTTTGGACGCATACTTCTCCGAATGGCCGCAATATCAATGACCATTGTGGCGCGTTGCATCCTGAGGTTGTCGCCAAAGAAGTTTTGGCGCGAGAAGCTGACTTTGGCATGACCTTTGACGGCGATGCGGACCGTGCCTTGTTTGCCGATGAGCATGGAAGAGTGGTGAACGGCGATGCTGTTCTGCTGATTGCGGCGCGCGATTTGCAATCTCGCAATCTGCTGAAGGCGAATCTGGTAGTAGCCACCACCATGTCCAACATGGGTCTGGAAGCCGCGCTGCGGACAGACCAAATCAAAATGCTGCGCGCACCGGTTGGGGACAGGTATGTGCTGGAAGAGATGCAGAAGAATGGCGCGATCCTGGGTGGAGAACAGTCCGGCCACATGCTTTTCCTGGATCGCAGCACCACCGGAGATGGCTTGCTGACCGCGCTGCTTGTTCTTGATATTGTGCAACGCTCCGGCAAATCGCTGTCGGAGTTGACCAGGAATTTGAAGGTGTTCCCGCAGGTGATCGTGAATGTCCGCGTGCGGGAGAAGCAGCCCCTGGAGACGCTGCCCAACGTTGTTGCCGCCGTCCGCGACGCGGAAATGGAACTGCATGGAAACGGCCGGGTCGTCGTTCGCTATTCCGGTACCGAAGCGCTGGCCCGCGTGATGATTGAGGCCGAGTCGGAGAAATTGATGCAGCACCATGCCAACCGCATCGCGGAAGCCATTCGCGCCGAGCTAGGGGTCTGATTTGGGCATACGCTTCAAGATCGCAACTACATTGGCTGAAATGAGTTTTATTCCAGATCGCGCCAATTGGGGCCGACGGCGACATCCGCAATGATGGGAACTTTCAGCTCGATCACCTGCTCCATCGCCTGCCGCACGCGTTCCCGCACTTCATCGACTTCTTCCTTCGGCACATCGAAGACGAGTTCATCGTGGACTTGCAAGACCATTTTCGCGCGCAATTTTTGTTCGCGAAGTTCGCGCGCGATGCGAATCATGGCCAGCTTGATCAGGTCCGCGGCGGTTCCCTGCAACGGCGTGTTGATCGCGGTGCGCTCGGAGAAGCCTCGCATATTGGCGTTGCGGCTGGTGATGTCGGGAATGGGGCGGACGCGGCCAAAGAGAGTGCGCACGCTTTGCGTCCGTCGCACTTGCTCCAGCGTCTGCTCGATGAACGCCTTCACTCCGCTATAGCGTTCGAAATAACGCTCGATATAGGTACGGGCTTCGCTGGGTTCAATGTTTAGCTGCTGCGCCAGGCCGAATGGAGAGATGCCATACACGATGCCGAAATTGACGGCCTTGGCGCGATTGCGCGTCTCTTTGTCCATGGCATCGATAGGAACGCCAAAGACCTCGGACGCCGTCAGCGCGTGGATATCGACATGCTCGCGATACGCCTTCAGCAGCAACGGATCTTCAGAGAAGTGGGCCATCAGGCGCAGTTCGATCTGGGAATAGTCCGCTGAAAGCAGAACGTTGCCATCCGCGGGGACGAATGCGGCGCGAATCTCCCGGCCCAGCTCGGTGCGAATGGGAATATTTTGCAGATTGGGATTGGTGGACGAAAGGCGCCCGGTGGCCGTGCCGACGGCATTGAATGTGGTATGCACGCGATGTTGAGCGTCGGCGAGGAGAGGCAGACTGTCTGAATAATTCGATTTCAGTTTGGCCAGCTGGCGATACTCGAGCACCAGGCGCGGCGCTTCATGATGCTCGGCCAATTCCTCCAGAACATCCTGCGCCGTGGAGACGACCTTGCCACGGCCATATTTGACAGGCTTCGGCAGCGCCATCTTGTTGAACAAAACGTCGCCGAGCTGCTTGGGAGAATTGATGTTGAAGCGATGACCGCAATTGCCGTAAATGCATTCCGCCAGCGCATGCATCTGTTCGCCTAACCGCGCGGAGATACGCTGCAGATATGCGGAATCGATGCGGACACCGGCTTCTTCCATATCGAGCAGAATGGGCGTCAGCGGAAGATCGATGGTTTCATAGACATTCAAGGTGTCAGCATCTTCGACCGCCCGACGCAGTTGCGGCGCGAGACGCGCAATGGTCGCCGCGGCCATGGGGAGCGCCTCTTCTGCTTCCCCGCCCAACGATTGATTGTCGAAGCGTGCGGCGACATCCGCCAGGCGATGGCTGCTGTGGGTGGGATTCAACAGGTACGAGTAGAGCATCAGATCGTCGCGCACGCCTGCGAGGTGAATGCCCTGCGCCTGCGTGGCGCGCAACAGCGCCTTGAGATCGTGGACAGACTTCGGAAGAGTCGCGTCTTCCAGCGCGGCGCGAAGAAGAGTGGCCGCTTCCCCCTCAAATCGCACGCGAAACGCTTTGCTATCGTCGGCAGCCAATCCCAAGGCAAAGCACGTTGCGGGTGGGGTTTTGTTCGCAGCGGCATTTTCCAGCGCGCTTTCCGCCGAGTCGATTGCATCCAGCAGCGAAAGAGTCTGTTGCGCGGGTTCCGGTTCGGCTGCTTCCTCCTCGTCTGGTTCGGGTTCCTGCGCCGCCGCATGTTCGCTCGCCACAGTCAGCGTTCCCGCGCGGGCGGCAACCAGCAGTTGTTCCATATCCTCAATCGTCGGCTGCAGGACAAGCTCCGCGGTTTGCTTTGGCTTCTCTCCCACACCCAATTCTTTGATCAGGGTGGTAAATTCCAGCTCCGTAAACAGATCGCGACAGGCGATGGGATCGGGGGGCTGAGTTTGCAGTTGCTGCAGGTCCAATTCCAGAGGAACGCTACAGTGGATCGTAACCAGCTCTTTACTGAGCAGGACCGTATCGCGATTGTTCAAGAGCGATTCGCGGTAGGTCTTGCGTTTGACATCGTCCGCATGGTCCAGCGCGGATTCGACGCTGCCAAACTGCTGAATCAACTCGACGGAGCCTTTATCGCCAATGCCCGGAGCGCCGGGAATGTTGTCGATGGAATCGCCGCGTAGCGCCATCACATCGACGACTTGCTCCGGTGTCACACCGAGCGCGGCCACAACGCCAGCGCGATCGAGGACCAGATTGTCTTTCGCGGGGTTCAACACGAATACGTTGTCGCCCACCAACTGCATCATGTCCTTATCGTTCGACACGATGTACACTGGATGGCCCAGCCTGGACGCCTGCTGGGTGAGGGTGCCGATCACATCGTCGGCCTCGAAACCTTCCTGCTGCAGGATGGGAATGCGCAACGCCTCCAGCGCGCGACGAATGTAGGGGATTTGCTGCGCCAGATCCAGCGGCGTTTCCGCCCGATTGGCCTTGTAGCCCGCGTACTCCACTTCATCGAAAGACTGCGTGGCGCTGTTGAATTTTCGAATCTTCAGATCTTTGGCGCGTTCATCGCGAAACACCGGCGTGCTGACGTCAAACACAGCGGCCAAATATTCGGGCTTGAAATCCTTCCGCAGGCGATTCAGCATGTTCACAAAAACGTACACGGCTGCTGTGGGAATGCCAGTGCGCGTCGACATGGGGCGCTGCCGCTGCATGGCGTGGTAGGCGCGAAAGATGAACCCCATGGTGTCGAGCAGAAATACGGCGGGTTTGGTCGGCGGGCTGGCCATCTCTATCGAGTCTATCGAAACTACTGACCGCTGTTACGCGAGGAACATGCAGTCGCCATAGGAGAAGAAGCGATATTGCCCAGCAACCGCATGATTGTAGGCCGCAAGTACCTTCTGCGTGCCGCCAAACGCGCACACCAGCATCAGCAGCGTCGATTGCGGCAGGTGGAAATTTGTCAGCAGGCCGCTCACCACACGAAATTGATAGCCGGGAGAGATAAACATCTGCGTTTCCCCGGAATGGGCACGGAGTTCCCCATCTTCGGCCTGGCGGGCGCAATGTTCCAGGGTGCGAACCGTCGTGGTGCCAACCGCGATGACGCGACGACCGTCTCGCCGCGCCAGATTTACCGCCAACGCGGTCGGCTCCGGCAGCGTATACCGTTCCGTGTGCAATGTGATTTCGTCCAGACGCTCGACACGGACCGGCTGAAATGTTCCGAGGCCGACGTGCAATGTGACGCTGGCGACTTCAACCCCGCGGGCGCGGATCGCCGACAGAATCTCGGGCGTGAAGTGCAGTCCGGCAGTGGGCGCAGCCACAGAACCTCGCACGGATGCAAAGACGGTCTGGTAGCGCTCGCGGTCGGAGAGTTCATCGTCGCGATGAATGTACGGCGGCAGCGGCATGTGTCCGATGCGATCCAGAATGGCGTAAAAATCGGCGACCGGATCAAAGCGCAATCGCCGCTCGCCAAATTCTCCGCGCCCGACAATCTCGGCGGTCAACAGCGCGGCCGCGTCGGAAGCTGCTTCCTGTTCTCCCGGCGCAAAGAAAAACAAACGCTCGCCCACGGGCAATTTGCGGCCAGGATGGACCAGCGCGCTCCATTCCAGAGGCGCGTGCTGCTCGGTCAGTAGAACCTCGACAATACCGTGCAAGTGCTGCTTCGACGCTGGATTCCGAGGACTGATGGCCTGGGCATGGATTCCAGCGCGGCGAGCGAACAATCTGGCCGGCAACACGCGGGTGTCATTGATCACCAGCAAATCGCCCGGCTGCAATCGCTGCGGGAAGTCGCGAAAGAAACTGTCCTGGACCGCGCCCGTAGCGCGGTCGAACGCGAGCATACGAGAGGCTGCGCGGTCCTGGAGCGGCTGCTGCGCGATCCGCTCCGCCGGCAAATCATAATGAAAATCGCGAACCAGCACACAAGTATTCTAGTGGGGTGGCTCACGCGGGATATACCCAGTCGCGACAGAGCGGTCTCGCTCAGGTTCGGTCCGCTTCCAGTGAAATCGGCGACTGGTCACTTATCCGCCAGAGGACTTGGTCACGATGGGATTGTGCCAACCGCCGTCCGCGGCGATGATGGCGTCGGCCTCTTTCGGGCCCCAACCGCAGCGCCGGTACGGGCGAACCCGGTGGTGTTTCTTCAGAACCTGGTCGACAACCGCCCAGGCAGCCTCTACGGAGTCCTCACGAGTGAAGAGCGCTCCATCGCCCATCATGGCGTCGCCTAGCAGACGTTCGTAAGGCGCTTCCTCTCCCGGCTGTTCTTCGGATAAATAGAGTTCTCGCGTCTCCCCGGTAAATTCCTCGCCTGCAAGCTTGACGCGGGCCGCAAGGGCAATGGCCGCAGCGGGGGCAAGCCGAAAGCGCAGATAGTTGGACCGTTCAGCGGCAGACACTGAGTCGGCGAACAGTCTCTGCGGCGGCGGCTTCAATTCCACCAGGATTTCGGTCGCGGTATCGGCGAGATATTTGCCGGAGCGCAGGTACCACGGCACACCGTCCCAGCGCCAGGAATCGATGGAGAGCCGCAAAGCGCAGAACGTTTCGACATCGGAATTCTTGGCCACGCCGATTTCCCGTCGATAGCCGGCATACTGGCCGCGGACCAGGTCATTGGGCTGAAGTGGGCGCATGGCCTTAAAGACCTTCGCTTTCTCGGCCTGTACGGCCCCAAAGTCCCTGCCGGAGGGTGCCTCCATGGCAAGCAGCGCGACGATCTGGAAGAGGTGATTTTGGATTACGTCGCGCAGGCAGCCAGCGGTTTCGTAGAAGGCGCCACGGTCTTCCACGCCAAAATTCTCTGCCAGAGTGATCTGAACGCTGGCGATGTAGTTGCGGTTCCAGATCGGCTCCAGGAACGAATTGGCGAAGCGGAAATAGAGGATGTTCATGATCGCCTCTTTCCCGAGATAGTGATCGATGCGGAAGATCGAATCTTCAGGGAACACGGACTGGGCGATCCGGTTCAGCTCCCGTGCCGAGGCCAAATCGCGTCCAAACGGTTTTTCGACAATGACGCGCCCATGGTCGGCCATGCGTGCAGAGCCCAGCCCCTGGATCACTGTTCCGAAAAGCGCGGGCGGAATGGCCAGATAGTACGCGGGGCGACGGGCGCTGCCGAGGGCCGTTTTGATTGCAGCGAACGTGGCTGGATCGTTGTAATCTCCGCTGACGTACTGGAACAGAGACAGAAGCTTCTGGAGCGCGCGCTTGTTGTCGATCCCACCCCCATGGCGAATGCTGTCCGTCACCCTTTTGTGCAGGCGCGCAAGCGTCCATTTCGGAAAGGCAACGCCGACGACCGGCACGTTCAGGGTGCCTCGTTTCACCATCGCGTAGAGTGACGGAAAAATCATCTTGTGGGCAAGATCGCCGGTTACGCCAAAGAGGACCAGCGCATCGGAACGGGAGTCAGCCATCAGGCAATTCCTTTCGAGATCGATTGAGCAGCGGACGGGATGACATTGAGGTCTACCAAGTTAGGATCGCAAGCCTGGATACGACGCTGTATGTCCTTGATTTCCAATTGGAACAATCCGATCATGCGCATCTCCATGTGGTTTTCCTTTTCTTTTCAATGTTGCCGGGTTGGATGAAAAATTCCGCGTCAATGAACCGCCGCGCGGACAGCATGATCGGAGAACTCGGAATCGACGGACTGGGCCGCATCCGCGGGGCTGCCCAGATAGGCGCGATATTCGCGGTCGATGATCCCGATACTTCGGGCGAGAGCGAGTTTCGCTACGTTGTATTGGTAGAGGCTGTTGACCAGTTGCGCCTCCGCGGAGGCCAGAGAGGACTGTGCCTCGACGACGGGAAGATCGTTGTCGATACCGTTGCGAAAGCGGTCTGTCGCGTCAGCCAGCGAGGTGCGGCTCAAATCGACGTTGCTGCGGGCAACGGTGACCAGTTGCCGCGCGGAAGCCACGTCGAGCATATTGTCGCGAATCTCCGCTTCAATTTGCTGACGGAAGTTGGCGAGCTGCGACATCGCGTTTCGAGTAGCTGCATCGGCAACGTCGCGGTCACCACGGAATTGCGCTTCCCGAAACAGCGGAATGCTCAGCGTCCCCTGGGCCAGAAACGTTCCGTGATAAATGCTCCCGACCGTTCCGGTCACGCCGTAATTCCCTTTGAAACTGAGCGTTGGCAAACGTTCGTCGCGGGCAGCTCGGCTTTGATATTGGGCCGACCGCAGCTCGGCCTGGAGACGCAGATACTCCTGGCGATTGGCATAGGCCATCTGCAGCGCCTGGTCGAGCGGGATCATCCGCAGGTCCGCATAGGGCGTCGTGTCGGTCAATTGGATTTCCTGATCGGCGGCGAGTCCAATTTGTCGGTTCAACGTGATCTTTGCTTTTTCAAACGCGTTTTGCTGTGCGATGACCGCTTGCTCCTGTTGCTGGTACTGGACACGCGCGCGCAGTTCGTCCAGCTTGGGCAAGACTCCGGCATGATGTTCGAGTGTGGCTTGCCGCAGAATCTCCTTGTTGGTGGCCAGTAGCCCCTGGGCATTGGCCACATTTGCCGCCGCCGCCAAAGCCTGGAGGTAGGAGTCGGCCACCGTCTGGATGACCACGCCTCGGGCCGACTGGTAGCCATAGTCGACGGCGCGGATCTCTTGTTTGGCCGCACGATACAGTTCCAGCGAATGCAAATCGAAAAGAGTCTGATCCAGATTGGCCTGGGCAACAACCACGTTCACCGTAACCACCGCAGGGATGTTGTTCAATGCGGAAGGAAGAATGATTCCCGGTGGGAAACTATCGATAAGTTTGGAGTTGAAACCCTCCGTCGCCAGATTGATCTGAAGTCTGCTCCGTTTCGCTTCCCAGGTGACAGTCGGCGAGAGGTAGTTGATGATTTCCAGGCGTTCCCCGGAGGCAATGTCCTGATTCTGCATGGCCAGAACAGTCTGCAGATTGAAGCGCAAACCACGACGGATGGCGTCATCGAGCGACAGAGGCAGAACATCTGGCATCGCCGGCCCCCCAGTCACGCTGCCATACACGGTGTCGGGCGCAACAGTGGGGCTGGTATAGACTTGTGCGACGGCCGCCGCCGACAGCATCAGAGCTACCATCAACGCGCCCGGCAATTTTTTTAGTTGACGGATCTTCATCGGTATCAAGCTATTAGATTCGGCGGAGACTCATTCGTTGCCAAAGCTGAAAAAACGCGACGGACGAAATGCCTGCCACAATTCCACTCTACCTATAGACTATCGAGTTTTGCCGCGAGCCGGTATCTTCCGTGGAGTGGAAGAGCCGTGCAGGCGCCGGTCGCCTTCGAAACATAATTTCCTTGCCAAGCTACCGACCCGCATGTTAACTACATAGTTACTGCTGATTTCCAAAACACAAGCTCGTGGCGCGCGCATTTGAAGA
>JAKAAZ010000230.1 GCA_021802085.1 Acidobacteriota bacterium | reverse complement strand
CGACTGAAGGGCGACACAAAAAAAGCCGATTCGCTTTTGTCTGAAGCCATCGCGCGCATTCAGAATTTTGACACGGGATTTTCCGAGCAACTGACGCGGGCCTTCGCCTTCTACTTTGAACTGATCAACCTGGCGGAAACGAATCATCGCAAGCGTCGCCGCAGGGCACACCGCCTGCGCGGCAGCCAGAGCGCACCCCAGCCGGGCGAGATGCGCGGCACATTGCGGCGTATGCGCGAGGCGGGCATCACCGCCAGCGAGGCGATGGAATTCCTCGCGAAGATTTGCGTCATTCCTGTGTTTACCGCCCACCCCACTGAAGTCGCGCGGCGCTCTGTCCTGTTCAAGCGACGACGTCTCGGCGAGACGCTCGAAAGCCTCAACCGGATTCCCTTGCAGGATGAGGAATTGGCCGCCCGCGAAGAGGACATTCTGGCGGAGATCACAGCTCTATGGCAGACCGACGAAGTTCGCAGTCATCGCCCCACCGTCCAAAATGAAATCAAACTTGGCCTCGATTATTACGACATTGCCATCTTCGAAACGCTTCCCCAGCTCTTTGAGGAAATTGCCGGCGCCCTCCGTGACGAATACGGAATCGAAGTCGAGCCGAACGACTTACCGCAGGTGATTCGATTCGGTTCCTGGATTGGCGGCGATCGCGACGGGAACCCATTTGTCACACCGGAAGTGACCTGGCAAGCGATCACCATGGCCCGCCGTAAATTGATTGAGCACTACTGCGCGCGCATCCAGCTGATTCTCGACCTGCTGACGCCTTCCGCACAGCGGGTGGATCTGGCCCCGGCGCTGCAACGCAAACTGCAATCGTATATGTCCTACCTGGAGCGCTCTGGAGCCGGCATCGAGGGTCGCTACCCCCACGAACTGCATCGACGGTTTGTTCTGTGCATTCGCATGAGACTGGAAGCGGCCGCGCATAAACTGCAGGATGCCTCAGCCTGCGCGACCTTGCAGCCATATCGCTCCAGCCAGGAATTATTGGAGGACCTGCGTCTGCTGCGAGACAGCCTGGCGGAGAAAAAAGGCCTTCGCCTCGCGCGCACTCTTATCGATCCATTGGTGCGCGAAGTCCGCACATTCGGGTTGCATCTGCACACGCTGGACATCCGTCAACATGCCCGCCAGCTTACCCAGACCCTTAGCGAGATTGAAGAAAATTGCACGGAGCAAGCGTCCCAGGAAAATTTCTCCAGCCCGCTTTCGCACGAGACCGCCGACGTACTCGCTACCTTTCGCGCCATGGCGCAGATCCAGCAGCAGGAGCCAGCAGAGACGATGCAACAATTCGTCATCAGTGGCGCCACCGGCGCGGATGATGTCTGGCGCGTCCTGCATCTTGCGCGCATCCATCAAGTCTCCTGTATCGCCGGGGAAGATCGCGCCGCCATCCGAGTCGTTCCCCTGTTCGAGTCCATTGAGGATCTGCGTGGCGCCGCCGCCATTTGCCGGGAAATATGGACCACGCCGGCGTATCAACCGCTGCTGGAGTCCTGGAATCGCCGCCAGGAAGTGATGCTCGGTTACTCTGACTCGAACAAAGATGGCGGCATGCTCACCAGCACGTGGGAGCTGTACAAAACGCATCGAGCCCTGCATGCCGTCGCCCGGGAATGCGGCGTGGACCTGCGCCTGTTCCACGGCCGTGGCGGAACTGTCGGTCGCGGCGGCGCGCCCACGCATCGCGCCATCTATGCCCAGCCTATCGGCGACTTCAACGGAGAAATTCGCATCACCGAACAGGGCGAGGTCCTGCACTGGAAATATTCCGACGTGGTGCTCGCCGAATGGAACCTCGAGTTGATGGTGGCAGCATCGCTCGATGCGTTGGCGCGCCCGGAAGCGCGCCGTCCAGGCGGTCATCGTACCGGAGAAATGTTGTCCGGCTGGGAACAAGTCCTCGATGAACTCTCCGCGATCGCTTACCGATATTACCGCCAGAACATCCCGGAAGATGAAGCGGTGCTCGAATACTTCGCGGAGGCCACGCCCGTCAATGAGTTGGAATTTGCCCGCATCGGCTCGCGCCCTGTACGCCGCAAGGCCAGAAGCAATTTTGCCGACCTTCGCGCGATCCCGTGGGTGTTCGGCTGGATGCAGAGCCGCCATGGCGTGCCAGGCTGGTTCGGCGTCGGCCATGCACTCGAGCGGTCCATCGAACAGCGAAACCTGCCCATGCTCCAGCACATGATGCGGGAGTTTCCCTTGTTCATCGACCTCATCCGCAACGTGGAATTGTCGCTCGCGAAAGCCGATTTCCATATCGCCAGGCAGTATTCATTGCTCGTGCGCGACCCTTCGGTTCGAGACCGAGTATTCACCCGGCTCGAGTCGGAATATGAAAGTACGCGCCGCGCTGTCCTCGCCGTGACTGGGCAAAAACTTCTGCTGGAAACCAATCCGGTCCTGCTGCGCTCCATTCGCCTGCGCAATCCCTACGTCGATCCCATGAGCCTGATCCAAGTGGAACTGTTGCGCCGCAAACGTGCCGGAGATTCGAGCGATACCTTGCAACGCGCAATCGCCGCCACCATCAATGGCATTGCCGCAGGTCTACGCAACACCGGCTGAGACGCACGCTCTCCGTTGCACGTAGACATCACAATCCTTTTTATGTACCTCTCAATGAATAAGTGGGAGTTTTCAGGAAGACCAGCGAAAGGGTTTAAAGATCGACAAGCTTGCGGATGTTGGCTTTCAATTTTAGAGAAAACTGGATATCCATTTGACTCAGGTAGCCCCAACCTGTAGCGTTTTCGGTTATGGAGATCGAGGATTATCCTCGCACGCAGGCCGAGTTGGAGCGTCGGTTCAGCAACGGGCAAGCCTGCCGGGAGTATCTGTTTGCACTTCGCTGGCCAAGTGGGTTTCGTTGTCCCCGCTGCGGGATGGGCAAAGCATGGCCTCTGGCTTCCGGACGCCGGCAGTGCGCCGGTTGTGGCCACCAGATCTCGGTGACGGCGGGAACAGTTTTTCAGGATACGAGGACGCCGTTGACGATGTGGTTTCGGGCCATTGTGGTGGATGACGAGTCAGAAGAACGGGGTCAGCGCGGTGGGCCTTCAGCAGGTGCTTGGATGGGGCAGCTACCAGACGGCCTGGACGTGTCTGCATAAGCTGCGGCGGGCGATGATCCGGCCCGGACGCGAACGGCTGGCAGGCACCGTCGAGGTGGATGAGAGCTATTTGGGCGGCGCCGAAGAAGGGGTGCGCGGCCGACAGACGGAAGACAAGGCGCTGATCGTAGTGGGGGCCGAGGAAGATGGCCGTGGGATCGGACGCATTCGGTTGCGGCACATCCCAGACGCTTCGTCGTCGAGCCTGCTTGCCTTCGTTCAAGACAGCATCGAACCCGGCAGCACCGTTCACACCGATGGCTGGCTGGGGTACCTGCCGCTGGAAGCTAACGACTACCGGCACAGGATCACCTATCTTAAGGACCACGCTGAACAGGCGTCGGACCTGCTGCCGCGGGTCCATCGCGTCTTCTCCCTACTGAAGCGATGGCTACTGGGGACGCATCAGGAGCCGGCAGGGTCGAACATCTCCAGGATTACCTGGACGAGTTCGCATTCCGCTTCAACCGGCGCAAGTCGCGCAGCCGGGGCAAACTGTTTTATCGCCTCGCCCAACAGGCTGTGGCAACGGAACCAACCACTTATCGGCAGATCGTAGACTTGGCTCAACCCCAGCAACGCGTCTGACCACTACCCCTTGGGGCTACCTGAGTCAAATGGATAACCAGTTTTTCCAAATTCAACTCAGTGCAGCTTTTCTTCACGGAAAAGCTGCGCCGACATCCCCGCTTCGGTCTGGACCTACAGGGAAAATGCTCTAACGCGATATAGGACGACGCCATGCGATGGAACAGTGGCACTGATGGTGCTGCCTGTTTTTTCCATCTTGCCTGTCCACAGGTTTTCGAGCGAATAGCCGCCTTCCTTCTGTGGAAGCCCGGCGGCGGACGCCGTTACAGAGACGGTCTCCGCCTTACTACCGGTGTTGAACAAACCGACAATTACGTCTCCGTTTGCTTCCTTCTTCGTGAATACCTGCTGGGTGCCGGTATTGACAACCCTCCTGGCCGCGATCGAATCCCGGTCAACAGCGAGGACAGCAGTGTTCTTAAGGTACTTGAGGTCCAGTAGATCGAGGTGAGTGAGGTCGACGCCCAGGATGAGGGGTGACGATCCGAGGGCCCACAGGCTTAACTGGGTCTGACGTTCGACTGGGGTAAGCCCGTCGTTGCTGCCATTGCCTACCTCGATGGAGTCATAGTCGTTGAAGCCTCCCGGACCGGCGTAAGGCTGCCATTCGGCAACATAGTTGAAGCGTTTCTCGACATCTTTCCAGCTTGTCAGCGGATAGCTGCTGCCGTGCTTCTCGCAGCTATAGCATTCAACGTCGGGTGCGAATTCCCATTGATTCGCATACTTCATCAATGTCGGGGCGATTGCTTGTGTGTAACTTCCCTGGGTGACATCGAGGACCATGGGGCGCCCACTCTGCCGGATTGCTCCTGACCATGCCTTGATGTCGGGCACGTTTTTGTCGCTGATGCCGTCGATTTTGATGTAGTCGACGCCCCAGGACGCGAACATATTGACCCATGAGTTGATGTACGCCTGTGCTCCGGGCTTGCTATAGTCGATGCGGACCATGCCCTTGCAGTTGTAGTTGTTCTCCGCTATCGACGGTTCCGCAATCTGGGCAGCGGTGTAGGGCGTGCCTTGAATCGGCGTATTCTTGACGACTGCCTGGCTGGAAATACCGGGCGTGACATAGATTCCGAATTTCATCCCGAGGCTGTGGATGTGGTCGGCGACGACCTGGATGCCGTTGGTATCTCCGTCGGCTGGAAATCTCGATGAGTCTATGACCCAGCGGCCATAGGGGTCGACGTTGGGGCCCTGACTGCCCGGACATTGTTCCCAGAAGTCATCAAGGTTGACGTATTCATAACCAAGTTTTTGCAAGCCTGAGTTCTGCATGGCGCTCGCCTGGGCTTCGATCCTGGCTGCCGTGGGATGCTCGCGGAGGAAGCTCCAACTACTCCAGCCGAGCACGGGTGTGCGCTCGAGCCCGTTATTCTCTGCCGTGGCGTTCTGCACACCGGCCGCGAGGATACCTCCTACCAACAACACGATCACCAGCCAAGCCGTTAAGACATGGGGCAATTTCCTCATAAAAATCATCCCTCCTCTGGATACATGCGATTCGAGCGTTTCTCCTGATGCTATTGGGTGGCGAAGATCACTGCATACGGGCTCTCTTTAAGGAAAAGCTGCGTGGAGGTTATTTTTCCACGGTATACCCTTCAA
>JAKAAZ010000229.1 GCA_021802085.1 Acidobacteriota bacterium | reverse complement strand
GATCAGGCTGCCAAACAGCTTGGTGAACCTCTCCATCGGTCGCCTCCCTTTGCTCTCGTCGGGATAACAAGATCATCGGACAGACGACCGCTGGCTTCAAAATTTCAAATATCTTTGGCTATTTTTCAGTGGGCCATTTTGTGGCTCTTCTTCATTTGTTTTTGCGACTTTTTTTGCGCTTTTCTCAACTTCTTTTTTTGCTTCTTCTGGTTTTTTACATACGCCTTTCTTGACTTGGATGGGCTGGTTCGCGATGCGCGCTGGACGGGGTTAGCTGCGGCATGGGCAACGATCGGCACCGCGATCGCCAGAGAGAAAAACAGGACATAAGCTGGAAGTTTCGTCACAAGTTCACCATGGAAGAAGCTCTTGCTGGATTTTATCCGTACAGCTCGTAGCACATCGGTTCGATATCTCTCCTTGCTAGTCGACTGGAGACGCCGGTCGGGATCCGGATTCTTGAAAATACATTCATGGAGAGCGCGGTTCATCGGCTAGATTGGTTAAGAATATGCCGCCAGACCCTTTTGGGCCAAGGCTATTGTTGCAGAGCGATCGATTTTTCTGCGGCGCCGAACATCGGTCTGTCGGACCCGCTACAGCGACTGCGTCGCGGGAAAAAACGTAGACAAAGCTCGTCGATCGTGATCGACAGGTCGGTGGGCGTTTGGCACGATCACCGCCTTTACGGCTTCTACTCGGAATGCAGCGCGGGATTTCTATCCGCCGAGATGGCGACACCCACCATCGAGTCGGCGCACCCATAGTACAAAAACCATTTTCCCTTGTAGAAAACCAGTCCCTCGGCAAAGGTCGTGCCCGCGGAGTACTGCCCTGTTTTTTCAAACGGCATTTCCGGCTTGAAGAAAGGCTGATCCGTTCGAGCAATCAGCTTTGTTGGATCCTGCGTGCTGAACAGAGCCTGCCCGTCCGAGTAGGCCCCCGGCCCCAGCGATGGATCTCCATCCTTCGCATCGTTCTTGCCGTTGTAGATCACCAGAATTCCGTTCTCGGTAAGCAGCGGGGGTGGTCCCATTTCAGGGAAGGCGCTATCGAAATGGCCGGAGCGGCGCGCAAGAACCACAACGGCATTTCCGTGCGTGTCCTCCACCGGCGTCCAATGGATCAGATCGCTCGAAGTCGCCAGCCGTATTTTTACTTCCCCCCAATACATCCAATACTTGTTGTGAATTTTTGCAGCAACCAATTTACCGCCGGCAAGGCGCGTCACAATACCCGCGGATTTATACGCCAGATGGTCGTATTTCCCTCCCGGCACATCGGCAAAGATCGGCCCATATTTTGTCCAGTGAATCAGATCGCGCGATGTCGCAATTCCCACTCGCCAGATCTTGCCATTCCACTGCGTGTACGTAAGTACGTACATCCCATCCGCAGTTTCGACAATGCGCGGATCCTCCGTTCCGCCGGGCCATTCCAGTTGCATCTGCGAGTCGCGAGCAGGAAAGAAAACGGGCGCTGGATTCCTTGTGAAGTGAATTCCATCGGTGCTGACAGCCAGACCTAGCCTGGATGTGTGCCCGCCAATTTTCATGGCTCCCGTATCATCCTCGGCGCGATACAGCACGTCGATTTTTCCATCCCGCACGATCGCCGCTGGATTGAAGGCATGCAACGCCTCCCAGTGAACAGGTTCGTTGCGAATGGGATCCAGAAAAACAGATGCGGGATTGGGTGTAATGACGGGTCCGCTGTGCGCCGGACGCTCAAACGGCCCCAGCTCCCAGGCATTTCCAGATACATGTTGTGCGTGAGCGCCAGTGCAACAAAGCATGACTCCAACAAGAAAAGCAGCGAACCTGCGCATGGAAATCTCCCCTTTTGTCATACCCATAATACGGGAAGTGAAGCGGGAAACACCACGGTGTGCGAAGACAAGAATTCCTCTGGAGCGGGAGACGGGGATCGAACCCGCAACCAACGGCTTGGGAAGCCGCTACTCTACCATTGAGCTACTCCCGCCCGCCTGCTCAGTCTATCAAACGGTCGTGAGTTCGGACTCGTCTGCCACCAATTGTTCCGAACCTGGCAGGTTCCAGCGCAGCGTGTTCGCTCCTTGCACGATCTCCGCGACCAGCGTGAGAACCGCGGGCCCCGCATTGCGGACAGCATCGCTGAGCTGCGATCCCATCTTGAACGACTTTCCGCCGACCGTGATGAAATAGGCATGCCGCGGAATTCTTCCGTACAGTTCCTGAGAAAGCCGCAGCAGGGTGGCAGGATGCATGTGGTGGCTGATCAGTCGAGGAAGCTTCTCGGCGGGCGCCATCACCTGCAAGGAAACCTTCCCAGGCTCTTCTTTTGCTGAGCAGTCGAGGAAGATCACCGTGTCCGCTGTACTGATGGGCTCGGCCAACTCCGGCGTGAACTGTTGCGATGCCACCACCTTTACCTGGGAGCTGGTGAATTTCTCCTGAACCTGAGCAGCCATCCATCCGCCAAGGCCATCGTCGCCTCGCAGGGGGTTGCCGCACGCCAAAATCAGAGCGGGTGTCATGCGTCGTGTCTCCTTTCATCCAGATGCTTTCCATCTGGGTCTACCAGTTCCACCACCATCGGCCTGGTTCAGCATCCCGTCGATCAGCGGCAGGACTTGGTAGACAGCCATGCTTCCTCCTGCTGTGCTCCAGGGCAATGTTCCTTCGTGCCGTTCACTCTGCCGCGTCGCTGTTCCTGCGCTACGCGGGTTGTTCCGACGGGACTTCCGTCCTCGCTGGCTTCTTTGTACGTCAAGAGATGCGAACCGGTCTGTGAGCAACGTCACTATGCTAAAAAGGCCAGCCATGCCGGCTTTTCTGCCGAAGAGGCCATCAGCGACAGCACATTCCAGATCGTCGCTGCATTTTCTTCGTCAATCATGGATAATTTGTAGCGCCCATAAAACTGCGCCACGTATCGGACCCATCGCGTCCTTGGAGAAATCTGGAATGAAACAACACCATGCTGCCGCTGTGCTGGCCATCACATCCCTGCTGCTCGCCCGTCCGCTCTTTGCCCAGGATGTCGCCGCGGACAAGGACGGAAACGCGCGACGCAACCAGCAGCGCTTGAGCTTCCAGTCCAATCGCCCCTGGTCTCCGCGCGTCAACTTGAATGCCGACGTTGCCATGGTCTACGGCATCGATCCCTCCATGCCTGCGCGTCTGGATTCATGGCGTCAGCACGGCTACCTGGTTCAGGTGATGACCGGTGTGGCGTGGGGCTCGTATCAGGATTATCTGGATGGCAACTTCGACGGCCAGCGTCATTGGGACGAAGCGCAACAATTCAAAAACGGCCAACTGAGACTGCATGGCGATATGGCCCGGATTACACCGTACATCTCGCCGAAAGCGGCCTACGGACACTTTCTCTCCTCTCGTGTCCAGCAGGCGCTGGATGCGGGCGCGGGCGCCATCTATCTGGAAGAACCGGAATACTGGGCCGCCACCGGCTGGTCCGACAATTTCAAGCGTGAATGGAAATCCTATTATGGCGAGTACTGGCAGGCGCCCGACTCTTCTCCCGATGCGCAGTATCGCGCTTCCAAGCTGAAATATTACCTGTATCGCCGAACGCTGGGCCAAATTTTCGACTCCGTAAAACAATACGGCCGCGCCCACGACGCCACCATTCCCTGCTATGTCGCCACCCATTCGCTCATCAATTATGCGCACTGGGACATCGTCAGCCCCGAGTCTTCCTTGATCGATGTAGGAGCCGACGGCTACATTGCCCAGGTATGGACCGGCACCGCGCGTGCCCTGAATGTGTATGAGGGACGCCTGAAAGAACGCACATTCTCGACCGCGTTCCTCGAGTACGGAGCGATGCAGAACCTGGTCCGCGCCTCCGGACGCCGCGTCTGGTACCTGAACGATCCGGTGGAGGACAATCCGCGGCACACCTGGAAAGATTATCGGACCAACTGGGAGAGCACGCTCACCGCTTCCCTTCTGAATTCTGAAGTCTGGCGCTTCGAAATCATGCCGTGGCCGGATCGCATCTTCAATGGCAAGCATCCTGCCGACTCCAGCGCCGCCGGGCAAGCGCCGCAAACCAACCCGGACAAAGTTGGAATTCCTCAGCCGTACGCGACGGAATTGCAAGCCGTCATCAGCGCGCTGGGCGATATGAAACAGGCAAATGTTCGCTGGGAAGTTTCCGGAACGCGGAACGTTGGTGTGCTGGTTTCCGACACCATGATGTTCGAACGCGCGGCGCCTCACCCTTCCGACGCAAACCTTGGCTCGTTTTTTGGACTGGCCTTGCCCCTGCTCCAACGCGGTCTACCGGTCGAACCAGTGCAGATTGAAAGCGCCACCGCGCCCGGATTCCTTGCCCGATACAAGCTGCTGCTACTCACCTATGAAGGTCAAAAGCCGCCCACGCCGCAGTTCCACATTGCTCTGGCAAAGTGGGTGCGAGCAGGCGGCGCGCTGGTCGTCGTGGACAACGATGACGACCCTTACAATGCGGTCCGCGAGTGGTGGAACACGTCGTCCAATTTCTATGCAACTCCGCGCCAGCATCTGTTCGCTGCGCTGGGCATCCCCAAAGATGCAAGCGGAATGTTCAAGGTTGGCAGTGGTGTGGTGGTCTCCGCGCGGCTGTCGCCCGCCGCATCGACGTACCAGCAAGACGGCGACGCGGCGATTCGCAAACTCGCTCGTCAGGCCGCCGCCGCGGTCCATCTGCAATGGAATGAAACAAACGCCTTGGTATTGCGGCGCGGCCCCTACATCGTCGCGGCTGGTCTCGATGAATCCATCCCCGGCGCGAAACCCCGCGTTTTGCATGGCCATTTCATCGACCTCTTCCACGCCGATCTGCCCATCCTTACCACGGTAACCCTCGCTCCAAACAGCCGCTTTTTGTTGGTTGATCTGGATGCCCCGCCTGCCAGCTCCACGCCGACCGTGATTGCCGCCGCGTGCAGAGTCCGCGAGGAACACGCCAGCGCGGGCAAATTCAATTTCCTTGCCGATGGCATTGCAGACACCAACGCCGTTGTGCGCATACGCACACAACGCAATCCCACGCGTGTGCTGGTTGCAGGCAAGCCGCTCAGCCGCGAGGACTATGACAGGAATGGAGACACACTGCGGATACGCTTTCCCAACTCCGCCGAGTCAGTCCCGGTCGAAGTCGATTTCACGCGCTAAAGCGGATTTACAGTAGAGATGGTCGAGCTGGACGGGGGCGCTGCGCCCGTCGCCCATAGCTTCGGCTTCGCGGCCATAGTCAACACCAGCCGTCCGCCCCGCAGAATATCCTCATTGCGGAACCATGCTTGATGGAGTGGTGCGCCATTCAACGTGGCCGCGATGACATATTTATTTTCAGTGGACACATTCTTCGCGACGATCGAGAATGTCTTGCCGTTCGCCAGATGCAGCGTCACTTCCGGAATCGTCGGGCTGCCGATCA
>JAKAAZ010000015.1 GCA_021802085.1 Acidobacteriota bacterium | reverse complement strand
GCATGGGCAAGCCTCGAAATTCCGGCAAATCTATGCCGCGCTTTTCATAACGTCCGGCTTTCCATAACCGGCATTATGCGAAGCTTCGCATAACGCTGGGCAGATGGAATTGTACTCGCCTTTTCGAGGAAACGCTGGAAGTATCCGATCGCGCGATGGGCCGAGATGCCCCAGGTTCGCGCGTCCCGCAAATTCCCACATCTCAAAATCGAGATGTGGGGCACCCAGGTTTAACCGTCTGGTTCGGTCGCTATACACCAGCCGAAACCGCCGCGCTAGTTTCCCAGGACGGCGCGATAGCGGACTTGATTTTTCTTCAGCCTGGCGACTGCGTCATTCGCCTTTGCCATGGGAAACGCCTGGGTAATGGCCTTCACTCCATGACGCGCAGCAACCGTCAGCATTTCCTGCAACATGCTGGGGCTGCCGCTGGGACTGCCGGCGATGGCGCGCTGTCCGGCAATCAGCGGAAAGGCATGCGCGGAAATGGGGCTGGGCGGTACGCCGACAACCGAAAGCGTTCCTCGCGGACGCAACGCCGCGACGAGCGTGTTCCAGTCGGGGTCTTGATTGATGGTCGACAGAATCAGATCGAAGGAGCCTGCCAGCTTTTTCATGGCTTCATTCTCGCGGGAGTTGACGAAATGATGGGCCCCCATGGACCTGGCTTCCGCTTCCTTGTTCGGCGAGGTCGAGATGGCGGTGACTTCCGCGCCAAAGACGCGCGCGAATTGCAGCGCCAGATGCCCCAATCCTCCAATGCCGACGATGGCGACGCGCGAGCCAGGAAAAATGCCGGCGGTGCGAATCGGGTTGTAGACCGTAATGCCGCCGCACATCATTGGAGCGGTCCCTTCACTGTCCAACGCGCCGGGCACTGGAATGGCGAAGCGGGCATTGACGCGGACCTTTTCGGCAAATCCGCCGTGGCGATGGACGCAGGTGGCAACGCTCTGGGCGCAAAGATTTTCATCGCCGCGCAGGCACCACTCGCAGGTGCCGCAGGAGTCGGCCTGCCAGCCCACAGCAACGCGCTGGCCCAGCTTGCGGTCCCGCACCTGCGTTCCCATGGCCGCAATCGCGCCGACAATTTCATGGCCGGGGATAAACGGGTACTGCGTCATTCCCCAGTCATTGTCGATCAGGTGCAGGTCGCTGTGGCAGATGCCGCAATGCGTGACTTCAATCTCGACTTCATTGGGCTTCAGCTCGCCAGCTTCGTACTTGAACGGCAGCAGTTCCGCGCCTGCCGCATGTGTTGCGAAACCATGGATCGTGCTCATCGGAATCATTGCTCAACTTTCCCGGGGGATGGTTCCAATAAAAAAAGAAATCTGTATTCAAAGTAGATCACAATCGCGTCGCAGGAATCAGGGCTGCACATCCAGCGTCACGATCTGCGATCCGCTCACTGCAAAATCCAAAGGTTGCGAGCCGAGAGCAATGGCGGTTTCTCCATCCATTGAAAAAACTCCGCCGTCTTTCGCCGGTTGCAGGATGTTCGCCATCGTCAGCGGCACCGCTGGCAGATCGTGACCTTCCATCGTTGCCTGCGGCACCGGCGCCAGCAGAGTCACATACAGGCGATCGTTGGGATGCAGTCGGTTCATCCGGGCAATCGTTTCGCCCAGTCCCAGTGGCGGGGCGGCGGGGTTGGGAATCAGATGCAGCGTGTGGTCCAGGGTTGTACCGTCGCTGACCAGCAAGCGAACCGGTCCCGTTGCCAGCGTGATTGGCAGCGCCACCGCCAGACGAACAACGCGCTGGGGTTCACGATACGGATGCAGCGTCGCTTCCACGGTCACACGATCGCCCGCATGGACTCGACTGGCGAGCACCCGCGCGTCGTCGAGTTGCGCGGAGTGCCTGCCTGCGGATTCGTCCAGAGTCAACGACACGGCCCGAATGGAAGGCAGTTCGCGCTCATTCCGATACAGGCTTTCAAATCGTTGCGCCACCGCGAGGGCGACCGGCAAACTGGCAGACTGCTGGTCGGTCGGCGCAATCCAATCATCGATGCGGACGGGGGGATATCCCGCGATGTCGATGGTTCCGCGCAGCCGGTAGGTGGAGGGATCGTTGTAGCCGTTGGTATCCTCCATTGCCTGAAACACGGTGGCCAGCAGCGCGGCTGAGGTGAGACTTGGATGCTCCACGATGGCGAAGTGATAAGTATGCGGTTGCGCAATGCCGCCCAACTCCAGCGTCACGGGAATCATGTGCGCCTGTTCCCCGAATAGGCCCAGGATTCCGGACTCGCGGTCCTGCGTAAACGATCCAATCGTCTGCGTGGTGTTGATGATCTTGATGGGCGAGAGCGGCGACGCCACGGTGGCGACGACCTGGGCCTTCGTCATGGGCAGCGATATGTCGCCGTAGCGCGTGATGGGATGTCCGCAGGCCAGCAGGCGTTTGGGGTCCACATAGGTCACGGTGCAGGTTGCCGCCATACTGAAGTCGCCCGATACGAGGATGGCGCTGATGGCCGATCCGGGGACGACTGGTGCGGGATCCACTTCGTTCGGACTGGCGCTTCCGATGCCCGACACAGGCATGAGCCCGTAGGCGTGGAAGCGCTGCTGAAACATGCCGATGGCCTGCGATGAGAAGCCATCGAACACCAGGGGCGTGTCAATCGGCTGCACCTCGCTATCCGCCGGAGATTTCCACGGGAGTGCTGCCGAGGAAGCGGTGGAAGTGGGATTCTCGGTGCGCGACAGCCCCGTATCCAGAGAGGCGGGGGCGTTGTCCGGCACGAGAGTTTTGCTGGCGTATTTTCTTTCGATTCTGTCGCTTTCCTTCAATACCTCAAGCATTTGTTCAATTGGAGTGATTCCGGCAATCGGCTGCTTCGTGAACTGACCGATACGAAAACCGATGGCACCGACCAGCTTGCCGTCGATGTAGACGGGACTTCCGCTCATGCCGGCAACGACGCCGTCGTATTCCGCCTGGCTGCCTGCGAGCCGCGCCAGAATCATGTCCTTGCCGGGACCGATGGCGTCATGCAGCACTCCGAGAATCTCAACATCGATCGGCTCCGGCTTGCTTCCTTGGAACACGGTGTACGCCGTGCCATGCAGCCCGGCATGCACTTGCGACAAGGGATAGATCGGCTGCGCGATCAACGAACTGGCAGGCGCAGGAACGCTTGCCGTCGAAGTTTGCGCTACGGCAAAGGAACCAAACGCGACTGTCAGCAACAGGCAAGCCGACGGGAAGAATTTCCGGAGAAAGATATGCACATTACCAGAGTAGTGTGGAACTCTCCGCTACGGAAGTGGGCAGGTTACAGAGAGCGATAGTAAGATTCAGAATTGCTGCGCCGCAGGGGATTCGGCAGTCCGCTGGAACCCTGGCCTGGAACACGGCGCGGAACCTCAGAGGATGCATGACGTTGACGCTTTCCACGCTGGCCATGGGCCTGACGACGAACCTGACCATCATCGACTGGCTGATCATGCTGGTCTATTTCGCGTTTGTGCTGGGCACCGGTTTTGTGCTCAAGCGTTATATGCGCACCAGCACCGATTTTTTTCTGGCTGGCCGCCGGCTGCCCGCCTGGGTTTGCGGGCTGGCCTTCATCTCCGCCAATCTGGGGGCGCAGGAAGTCATCGGCATGGGCGCGTCCGGAGCCAAGTATGGCATTGCGACCAGTCAGTTCTATTGGATTGGCGCCATCCCGGCGATGGTCTTTGTCGGCCTGTTCATGATGCCGTTTTATTACGGCTCCAAGGCCCGCTCCGTCCCGGAATATCTGAAGCTGCGATACGACGAAAAAACGCGCGCCTGGAATGCCGGCTCATTTGCCGTGATGACGGTTTTTTCTTCCGGCATTTCCATGTATGCGATGGCAATCCTGATCCAATCCCTGCATGTTTTCGACGGGCTTTTCCTGCACCTCGGGCTTCCGCTCGGGTGGATTTTTCACTTCTCCGTTTTTCTGTCCGCGGTCGTCGTCCTGGGCTATATATCGCTGGGCGGACTGACCAGCGCCATCTATAACGAAGTCCTGCAATTCTTCCTGATCGTGGCCGGCTTTCTTCCTCTAGTGTGGATTGGACTGAAGAATGTCGGCGGCTGGCACGGTATCCAGCGCACGCTGGGACCGGCGTATACGCACTCCTGGCGCGGGCTGGCGCACGCCAACACCAACCCGCTGGGCACGGAATGGTACGCGCTGGTCTTCGGTCTAGGCTTCGTCCTTTCCTTCGGCTACTGGTGTACCGATTTTCTGGTGATCCAGAGCGCCATGGCCGCCGAATCGCAACTGGCGGCGCGCCGGGTGCCATTGATCGCCGCCATACCGAAAATGTTTTTTCCTTTCCTGGTGATTCTCCCCGGCCTGATCGCCATTTCTATTCCCGTCGTCGGCCAGCACAGCCTGGCGCAATTGCAAACCGCTCCAGTTCACGCGCAGAACGTGGCCCCATCGACTGCCGTTGTTTCCGACGCCAGTTCCATCCCCGAGGGCAAGGGGCTGATTCCGGTCGAGCTTGATCCTCTCAGCGGCCGCGTGCTACGAGACAACAAAGGGCAGCCGCTGCTCAACTATGATCTAGCAATTCCCAACATGCTGCTGCATTTTTTCCCCACTGGAATCCTGGGCCTCGGCCTGACCGCGCTGCTGGCCAGCTTCATGTCCGGCATGGCGGGCAACGTCACCGCGTTCAATACGGTGTGGACCTATGACATCTATCAGTCCTACATCCACAAGGGTGCGAGCGACGAGCATTATCTTTGGATGGGCCGCATGGCGACGATCGGCGGTATTGTGCTTTCCATTGCAGCGGCGTATTTTGTCAGTTCGTTCAACAACATTATGGATGCGCTGCAACTGGTGTTCTCTTTTGTGAATGCGCCTCTGCTGGCGACGTTTCTGCTGGGCATGTTCTGGAAGCGAACCACCGGCCACGGCGCATTCTGGGGATTGATGACGGGCACCTTCGCCGCCGCCGTGCACACCGGGCTGACGCTGCCCGCGGATGCTCCCGGAGTCGGCATTCACGGCGGCTGGATCGCTGTGCTTCACGTTTATCCCAGCACCATGGCGCAGAATTTCTGGACCGCCATCTGGGCCTTCGGCGTGTGCATCGTGCTGACGATTGGCCTGAGTCTGCTGACCAAACCGCGCAAAGAAGAGGAGCTGGTCGGGCTGGTCTATTCGCTGACGCCGAAACCCGCCGAGGGTCATCTGCTGTGGTATCAGAAGCCGATGACTCTGGCCATCGCAGTGCTAGCGATGCTGGTGGTCTTGAATCTTGTGTTTTTGTAATCGGAGGGGAAGGGAATCGCGATGGGACTCGATATTCGATGGCCGCTGGGGCTGCTGTTTTTTGTCACCGGCGGCATGATGGCCGTCTACGGAGCGGTGACGCACGGCAGCGCTATCTATGAGAAATCTCTGTCCGTGGATATCAACCTGATCTGGGGGCTGGTCCTGCTGGCCTTTGGTTCCTTCATGCTGCTGCTGGCTTGGAATGCTCGTGGCCGGATATCCGATGTGCCGCCCGTTCTTACATCCAGCGAAGAACCACCGCCGCGCAGGACGCACGGACATTGATGCGTTCTTTGCGGCGTGGGTCACTCGGCTGAAACGGATTTCTGGCAGGCATCGGTCAGCGTCTGCAGGACCGTCTCTAATTTCTCCGCAGGCACGGATCCCTGCGCCATGTCCTTCGATCCGCCGCCGCGTCCGCCGTGCGTGGAGACAGTTTCCCGCAGCAATGTTCCGCAGTCGATTGTCAGGTCGCGGCTGCGCGCCAGAACGATGGTGGCTGGATCGTCGGCAGCGGTGGGCTGCCAGCCGATCAGTGCGATCGTCTTTTCCGCCTGCGCCGTGACCTTGCTCGCCAGCAATTTGGCGTAGGCAGTATCGGTTTGGCTTGCGGCAGTCAGTTGCAAGCGCACCCATCGCTGGCCTGCCTGCACTGGAGTCTGCGCAACCAGCTCCGCTGCGTGATATTGCGCCAGTTCGTTCGTGAGCCGCAGCGTGTGCTTGGCGGCCTGTTTGGCATCGGCCTGTATGCGCTGGATGGCTTGGGGCAGCTCTTCCAGTCCGACGGAAAGTTGCCCAGCAGCTTGGGTGAGTCTGCGAAAATCGCGGCGCGCCGCGCGCATGGCGCGCAGTCCGCAAACAAACTCGACGCGTTGGCCTTGGTGGACTTTTTCGAGGCCGCGCAGATACAGGCCGCCAATCTGTCCCGCCGACCGCACATGGGTTCCGCCGCAGGCGTTGCGGTCGAAGTCGGCAATCTCCACGATGCGGAGATCGCCTTCGCGCGGCGGCAGTTTGCGCAACTCACCCGCCGCCAGCAAAGTCTCCGCGTGCGCGCGGGGCACCACGCTCACCGTCACCGGCCGGTCTTCCGCAATGATCCGATTTGCCAGTTCTTCCACCGCATCGAGAGTGGCATCGGTCAGTCTGTCCGCCGTTACATCAATGGTCGAGGCGATGTCGCCGAGATGAAAGGAAACGGTCCGCGCGCCGCAGATTTGAATGAAGGCGGCCGACAGCAGATGTTGCCCGGAGTGTTGCTGCATGTGATCCAGCCGCCGCGCCGCGTCGACAACGCCGCGCACCTGGGTGCCAGCCGCGAGCGGCTTCGCGGTGTGGTGCCATACTTCGCCCTGCTGGTCTTCTTCGACGCCGATAACGTCGGCGGTTAGTTCCGCGCCGCTGCGCGCGGTGGCGATCAAGTTTCCGGTGTCATAGGGTTGGCCGCCGCTGGTGGGATAAAACGCGGAGCGGTCGAGCGCCACCCGCCACAGGGATTGCCCGCTCGAGCGCGATAGCTCCTGAATGTCCGTCACGACCGCGTCGAAATCCGTCAAAAATGAATCCGCGTAATAGAGGCGTTCCGTCATGTTCTCCTGGGATTGCTGCCGCGCTACTGCGGCATGATGATGCCGCCGATGCGTGTGCGCCGTGGCATCAACACGCCGCGATGATCGGTTTCGCGGTCCGCTTGCTTTTCCGGCGAAGGGGAAGACGCGCCCGGATTTTTCTGCTCACGCGATTCCATGGACGCACCGCACTGGGGGCAGAATGTATCTGCTGGTGTCATCTTGTTGGCCTGCTCCGTCGATTTCGACTTGCAATCATGATGCATTCATTGTCGCCGATTAGAATGGAGTTATGCCACCTCGCTCGCCCCGTTGTCCCCGGCTGCTCGCCTGCGACCTGGACGGAACTTTGCTGAACGGCACAGGAGTTCTTGCCGAAGCGACACGTGCCGCGCTGCATCAGGCCATCGACAGCGGCGTGGAGGTTGTCTTCGCCACCGGGAGGCGCCACAGTTTTGCCTGGCAGATTCTGGCTCCGCTGGATTTGCATTCCGATACGGTTCTGATCAGCTCGAATGGCGCCATTACACGCACGTTCGCCGGCGAGCAGATTCATCGCGCCGGGCTGCCGGTCGCGACCGCCTTGCTGCTGTGCCGCCAATTCAGCGCCTTCCGCAATGCGCTCATCTTTACCTTTGACCGTACCGGTCCGGGCGCCCTGGTGGTTGAGAACCTCGACACCTTACATGTGCGGCTGGCGCGATGGGTGGAATCGAACCGGCATGAAATCGAGTGCGTGGTTCCATTGGAGCGCGCGTTTGACCGCGGCGAAGAGCCGGTGCAGGCAATGATATGCGGCACGCTGGCGATCGGGCTGGACGCACTCGCTATCCTGAATGCCGCGACGGCGGACGCGGAGCATTTGCGGCAGGGCATTTCCATCCACCGCACCGAATATCCCGCCCGCGATCTTTCCATCGTGGACTTGATGCCGCATGGCTGCTCGAAGGGAAGCGCCATCGCGCGGCTGGCCGCGCAACGCGGCATTCAGGCATCGGAAATTGCCGCCATTGGTGACAATATGAATGACGCGGAGATGCTGGCGTATGCCGGCGACGCGGTGGTGATGGAAAATGCGCCGCCGGAATTGCTTACCATGGCAGCGGAAAACGGTTGGACGGTAACGGGCAGCAATGAAGAAAATGGCGCGGCGAACGCGATTTTGCGTATGCTGGAAAGGGTGCAACCGGCCCGCAGCAGAAATATTCCCGCTCCAGTTCTGGCCGATTGAGCCATGGGACGGTTTCACACGATGACTTCCATGAAGACGCAGCGAAAACTCGCACTCATCAGCGCTCTGGCCCTGCTCTCAGGTTGCATTGCCACGGCCCGTGGGGCCGAGCGCGTGATCCTGCGTACTGGATCGAATCTGATTTGCGATCACGCGAAGAATTTTAATGGCACCGTCCGGCTCTACATGACTCCGTCGGAGGACAGCTATCTGGATGTTGCGGCCGATCAGATTGTTCGCACGGAAAGTGTTCACCAGACAGCGGTTCCTGTGTCATCGGATTCGGCATCGGCGCCAGCGGCGCAAACGGCTCAACCGCTAGACTTGTCCCGACTGCTGGAGCAGGCTGGCGCGGCGCATCATCTCGACCCGGACCTGCTGGCCAGCGTGGTTCACGCCGAAAGCGGCGGCCGGTCTCGCGCGGTCTCGCGGGCCGGGGCGCAGGGCCTGATGCAGTTGATGCCGGCGACGGCCGCCGATCTGGGAGTGCGGAACAGCTTCGCCGCGGAGCAGAATGTTGCCGGTGGCACGGCCTATCTGGATGCGCTGCTGATGTATTACCACGAAAATATCGCGCTTGCGCTGGCCGCCTACAACGCGGGCCCGGCAGCCGTGGACCGCTATCACGGCATTCCGCCGTATGCGGAGACGCGCCGCTACGTGGAACGCGTGATCCATGATTTTAACCAGCGCAAATTGCGCGAAGCGCGACCGCGGACTGTTGCCGCTGCTCCCTGGTCTTCGCTGGCCGCAATATCCGCCGTGCCAGCAAAGTGAATTCCGACAAGGTAAGCTGAAAAGACCCGAATGAAAAAACATCGATGGCTTGTGATGGGCGCAGTTTTCGCCCTGCTTGTGGTCCTGGTTTACATCCAGTTTCGAACGTTACGAAGTTTCCAATGGTCGGCGCTCGCCCAGGCGTTCGACTCCATTCGCTGGATGCAGATGGTGCTCGCGACGGCGCTCATCTATGGCGCCTACATCACGCGCGCATTTCGCTGGAGCGTATTTCTTCGACCCACCAGGCCCGCCACGCCGGCGCAGATGGTTCCGGCCCAATTCATCGGCTTTACTTCAGTCGCCATCCTCGGGCGACTGGGAGAATTCGTGCGGCCCTATCTGGTTGCCCGACGGCAACAAGTCACCTTCACGTCGCAACTGGCTGTGTACGCGGTTGAGCGCGTCTTCGATCTGCTGGCTGCAGCCGGAATCATCGCAGTCACCCTCTCCATCAGCACATCTGTGCGAAGCCTTCCATATCACGAGCAGTTTCGCCGCTTCGGATATCTGGGCATTACAGCGGCGTTCCTGCTGGCGCTGGTTGCCGTGGCGATTCGCTTCTCAGGGCCCAGGATCGCCGAACTTGCCGGGCGCGTCTTCGGGATGATCTCCAAAAAATTGGCCCACGCGCTGCAAGAGAAAATTCTCGCCTTCAGCCATGGTCTGGACGCCATCGCCGGCTGGAGCGAACTGCTGCTGGTGCTGTTGTATTCGTTTTTGACGTGGGGCTTCATTGCGCTGGGGTACGTCGTGGTCGTGCATGCGTTCCGGGTGCCGGAACTGGCGACGATTCCCGCAGCGCAGACGGTCGTGCTGATGGCGGCGAGTATGGCCGGCTCGGTGCTGCAATTGCCTGTGGTGGGCGGCGGCTCGCAGTTGGCGATTATCGATGTGCTGCACAAAATTCTTGGAGTGAGTCCGGAGGCGGCCACCGCGTGCGGCCTGACGCTCTACCTGGTCACCTTCCTGACGGTGATTCCCGCTGGACTGGTGTTTGCACGCGTCGAGCATGTGTCGCTCAGAAACGTGGCCCAGGCATCCGAAGTTGAAGAGGAAAGCCTGGAAGAGGCGGGTAGCGGCGGAAACCCGCAGCCAGAAATTGCTTCTTTGCCATAGCGCGGGCAACATCCACATAGAAATCTATGCCTTCGGGAGATGCAGGACCGAATTACGCTTCGGTTCCCAGTACAAATCGGGCCGCGACAAACTGCGACTAGAATAGTCCTAGATGTGGAATGAGTTGTATCTCTCATGTATTCAGACACGACAGTACGCAGACCGCCGGTAAGAAACCGCTTTTTTCCCATAGTGTTGGCCCTCGGCTCACTCCTGATACTTGGAGCGCTGGTATGGCAAGCCATAACAACGGAAGGCGTTCCTAACCCTCTCGCATTGGGGCACGGCCCGATCGCCCAAATTCTGGACATTGGCATCCTTGTGTTTCGAGAGGGGCTGGAATGCATCCTCGTGCTTTCAGCGATTACGGCGAGCCTGATGAAGTCGGAAGATGCCTACTGGCGGCCTGTCGCTGGCGGTGTCAGCGTTGCCTTTCTAGCAACGCTGATCACCTGGTTCGTAGCAGTTCGCATCATTGACGACCTTTCGAAAAGCGTCAATGCGCTCTACATCCAGGCGGGCACCGGTCTGCTGGCGATCCTGGTACTTCTCGTCGTGATGAACTGGTTTTTTCACAAGCTGTACTGGACCGGCTGGATATCGCTGCACAACAAGCGCAAGCATGACCTGATCCAGAGTGCGACGGAGGCGAGTACGTCAAGACGCCGCGTGCTGTATGGCATGGCGCTGCTGGGATTCACATCGTTCTATCGCGAAGGGGTGGAAGTCGTGTTGTTCCTCCAGAGCTATCGCCTGAAACTGGGTGGCGAGCCAGTTTTTTATGGAGTGCTGCTCGGCCTTCTGCTTACGGGCGTCGTCGCGGTTATAACGTTCGTGGCCCATCGCAAGCTGCCGTACAAGAAGATGCTGGTGCTCACGGGAATTCTGCTGGGAGCTGTCTTGCTGGTGATGGTGGGTGAGCAGGCGCAGGAGATGCAACTGGCGCATTGGTTGCCCTCGACGCAAATTTTCTGGCTTGCGAATATCCTTCCTGGCTGGATGGGATTGTGGTTCTCAATCTTTCCAACGGTAGAGACATTGACGGCTCAGGCGATCGCCGGAGCCATGGTGATCGGGTCGTACTTCGCGGCTCAGCGCCAGGGAAGGCGCTGACCGAGATTGCTTCGTTGCAACCGTGAGGTTTGCGCAACTGTTGAGGAGTTGAACAGGGATTTTCATTGCGCGGCGCATTGAGTGACGCCAAACATTGGCAATTGATTCAGGCGGACGAATATTTCTTGCATAGGGCGCGGATCTCGGCGACCAGTTTGGGTACGCCGGTACTTGCGACGGGATCCTCGGCGAGGTTGCTTTCGTATTCGGCGGACATATAGCCCCGGAAACCCGCCTGCGCGAACAGCTGCCATACACGATCCATGTCGATGGGTGAGTGGTCGTCAAAATGGTCGCGGATGTGTGTGTTGGTCGCATAGGGGATACAGGCCGCGATTTGAGCATAGGAATCTTGGGTCGCGGTGGGAACGAAATGCGTGATGTCGAGATTGATGCCGGCGTAGGGTGAATTCACGCGATGCATCACTTCCAGGCAGACGTCGGCACTCTGGGACACGCCGGCGTGGTCTTCCAGCCCGAGCATGATGCCTTTCTGCCCGGAATAATCGCAGGCCGCTTTCATGGTTTCGACGACCCAGTCGATGGCCTGCTGCAGGGTGGCACCGGGTGGAAGCTTGCCGGCAAAGATCCTGAGATGGGATGCCCCAAGCCTGTCGGTGACATCGACCCACTTTTTGATTTCATTCAGCGAGTCGGCGCGCTTTGCGGCATTCGCCTGCACCATACTGACGCCGCAGGCGGCTCCGGAAAACAGGACGGCGTTCTTGTACGCCAAGTGCCGAAGACCGTCCAGATAGCCCGCGTCAGTGGATTTGAAATAGTACGCGGTCATGTCGACGGAATCGAGGCGAAGCTCCACAGCCTTGCGAATGAAATCTTCCATGGTCATCGGGCCATGGGTAAGTTCAGCGCGATAAGAATATGCACAGCAGCCGGCAAAGAAGCGGGGCAGTTTCGATTCGTAGGAAGTGGCGCCTTGCGGCGCTGCTTCCGCCATCGACGGTCCCAGGAGTTCCGTCCCAACAGTTGCGAGGGCTCCCACGCCAACGGTTTTTAGAAATTTTCGGCGGGCCATTTTGCTTTGCATTTTTTGCCTCCTGGGTGTGTTCGCTTCTTAAATTCCTTCCCCGTTCAACTTTCGACGGCTCGTCAACGCCGATATCCGTTTGCATGGGGATTCATGGTTCGCGGAGCAATTTCGAGTGATCCGTGAATATGCTAAAGCATTTTCGTTGTCCCTGTGACGCGGGTATCGTTCCATCCCACCCCAGCTTCGCCAGGATGGCGCGCCCAGGCGGTGCGCTCTCTGTGAAAATACACTAGAGTCCTGAGTCTGAAGTTCATTCAACAATTCGATTCATGGAAGTGATTCGAACAGCAGCACTCAGGGGCTAAAGCCCATCTGTTTCGCGACATTTACGGCACGACTGAAGTCGTGCCCTGATACAAGGCCGAGAACCATTACGACTGAAGTCGTGCTCTGATACAAGGCCGAAAATCATTTTTTTAACGAATTTAAGACTCAGGACACTAGAGGCTGTCTCATAAATCATGTAGCGCAGTGGAACTCGCACCACAGGAGCTAAAGCCCCTTGGAAATGGCAGCTTTTTACGGCACGGCTGAAGGCGTGCCCTGACACGAAACCATTTATGAGACCAGTTCTAGAGTTTCAGTCGGGAGAGGCTTGGAATCTTCGACAGATCGTTGAAGAGGACGAAGGCCATGAGTAGGACGAGGAAGACGAACGCGGTCTGGTAGACGCGCTCTTTCAGGCGCTCATTCATGTCGCGCCGCATCACCGACTCAATCAGCAGGAACAGGATCACGCCGCCGTCCAGGATGGGAATCGGCAGCAGGTTCAGGATGCCCAGTTGCAGGCTGATGCTGGCCGCCTCGCTCATCACCGGCGACCAACCGGGCAGCGCGACAATGTAGCCTGTCTCGCGCGCAATGCCGACGGGCCCGCTCAGCGCGCGAATCGACATGCGATGGGTGGCCAGCCGGCGAAAGATGTCGAGCACCAGGGTCGATTCCTGGGCGAATTCGCGCCCGGACTTGGAAATCGCCTGGGAGAGAGAGAGCCGCTCCATGTGCGAGGGTGTCGGCTGCGTGGAAAACCCGATCATGTAGGCAGGCTGATCATTGGCCCCCGCAACTTTCGCCGGCGTTACGGTCAGATTGATCGGCTTGCCATCGCGCAGGATGGAGAGTGTCACCGGCCGGCCGCCGTTGTGTTGCAGATAGAGAATCATCGAGGGCAGGGAATGCAATTGCGTGCCGTCCACGGAGACAATCTTATCTCCGGACTTCAGGCCGGCTTTTGCCCCCGGCATATTCGGTTCCACCATGGCGACCGTCAGGGGCGTACTTTGTTCGACCGGCGTCAAACCCACGTCCTGGAATGAGAAATCGTCCGGATCCGCGGGAGATTTCAGAAACACGGAAACATCTTTTTGCTGGCCGTCGCGATCGACCCGCATCGAAACCGAATGGTTCAGGTTGATGGCGGAATGCTCGAAGATCAGCTCCCAGGTTGGATTTTCGACGCCATCGAAGCGAACAATTCGATCGCCGTGCTGCAGGCCGCCGCGCGCGGCCGCTGAATTTGGCACCACGTAATCCACTACGGCGGGACTGCTGAGATAGTTGGGAACCTCGTTGTGGGCCAGGGAAACGACGAACAACAACAGGAGCGCCAGCAGAAAATTCGCTGCCGGACCGGCACAGGCGATCAGAACCCGCTGCCAGCGGGGATGACTGGCATACTCCCCGGGGTCGCCGGTGGTGTTCTCGATGGGCAGTTCGCCGGCCATTTTGACGTAGCCGCCAAGCGGCAGGACGCTGATGCGGTAATCGGTATCTCCGCGGCGGAAGCCGAACAGCCGCTTGCCAAAGCCGACGGAAAAGGTCTCGATGCGAACGCCACAGAGCTTGGCCACGGCGAAGTGGCCGAATTCATGCACCAGCACCAGCACGCCGAGCATGATGAGCATGGAAACGAGGCTTACAAGGGCAAATGTCATGCTGGTATGGGGAGGTCCGTCCTCTAGTATTACACTCTCTGGTCAGATGCGAGCAATTCGCGTGCCGTGGCCCGCGCGCGGGAATCCGCGTCCAGCACCTCAGGAATCGTGGCAGGATGCCGGCGCGGTGTCCGCTCCAGCACCTGTTCAATTGTACGCGGTATGGCCAGGAAAGGAATGCGTTTTGCGAGGAAGGCCTCGACCGCAATTTCATCCGCAGCATTCAGCGCGATACAGTGCTCGCCACCCAGTTCCGCCGCCTCATAGGCCAGCCGCAGGCAAGGGAAGCGGAAGAGGTCCGGCGGCGAAAAATCCAGCTCAGCCAGACTATGCATGTCGAACGTCAGATCCGATGGGATTCGTTCCGGATAGGTCAGCGCGTACAGGATCGGCAGACGCATATCGGTGACGGAAAGCTGCGCCAGAATGCTGCCATCGATAAATTCCACCAGGGAGTGAATCGTCGACTGCGGATGGATGGTCACCTTGACCGCGCTCGGCGGCAGATCGAACAGACGGCAGGCTTCGATGATCTCGAGGCCTTTGTTCAGCATGGTTGCGGAATCGATGGTGATGCGACGGCCCATGACCCAGGTGGGATGACGGAGCGCCTGTTCGACGGTGATCTCCGCAAAATCTTCCAGAGGCGTGGTACGAAACGGGCCGCCGGAGGCTGTCAGCCAGATGGAGCGGACTTCCTGCTTCGCGCCGCCTCGCATGCATTGATGGATGGCATTGTGCTCGCTGTCGATCGGCAGCAGCATGACGTTGCGACGATGCGCTTCCTCGATGAGAATTTCACCCGCTGCGACCATGCATTCCTTGTTCGCGACGCCCACTGTCTTGCCAGATGCAATCGCGGCATAGGTGGCTTCCAGACCGGCGACCCCGACAATCGCACTGACCACAAAATCGATGTCTGGCAAGGTGGCGGCGTGGACCGTTCCCGCCGATCCATACACAACTTCTATTCCGTTGACTCCGGCTGCCAGCAGGCGCGCGCGCAAATTGTCCGCCAGCGGTTCATCCGCGACCGAGACCACGCGAGGCTGCCAACGATGGCATTGCTCGAAGAGTTCGTCTAGATTGTGTCCCGCTGCCAGACTCACGACCCGGAAGCGCTCGGGGTAGCTTTCCACGATGCGCAGAGTGCTCTGGCCGATGGAGCCGGTGGAACCGAGAATTGCAAGATGTCTCAATGGAGGTCCTGTAAATTTTGGGTGACGCTCTGAGCCCTTTGGCTTCGCGTAGGAGCAACTCCGCGGAGAATCACGCGGGTGTCGAAGACGATGATCCTGCGAATATATTCTGGATTCTTCACTTCGCTACGCTCCGTTCAGAATGACTCTCGCCGCGCTGTATCCGCGTGGCAGTCGCCCTGGCTCAATAGGCTTGCCGGAGCAGCAGCGCATACCACAAGACCGGCACAGCCAGCAGCAGGGCGTCGATCCGGTCCAGCAGTCCGCCGTGCCCGGGCAGCAATGTTCCGGAATCCTTGGCGCCCGCGCCGCGCTTGATGGCCGATTCCAACAGATCGCCGATTTGCGCGGCAATATTCAGCAGCACCGCCAACCCCGTCCAATACCACCATGGTTGAGCATAGAACAATAGCTCGATGCCGTGGCGATCGAGGCGGGCACCCAAAAAAACAATTCCCAGCCCAGCCAGGATGCTGCCCACCACAGAACCGGCTGCACCTTCCCATGTTTTTTTCGGGCTTAGCCGCGACGCCATGGGATGCCGCCCCACGGAGCGACCGACATACAAGGCCAGGATGTCGCCGGCCCACACCACCACCAGCAGAAACAGCAGCAACGATGTGCCATTTTCCTGCTCGGTAATCAGCGGCGCCAGCACGAGAGGGAACGCGACATAGATCAGGCCGAAAAATCCCGCTGCCGCATCGGCAAGCATGCGATCGAGGGAAGAACGTAGCGAGCAGGCGCCGAGCAGCACCAGGGCGAAAATTCCCAGCGCAGGCAACAAATACGTTGATGCCCAAAACGCGACGACAAACAACAACCCGCAACAGACAATGACCGGCCACCGCGGAACGCGCATGCCCGAGGCATCCGCGAGCACCAGGTACTCATGCAGCGCCAATTCGGCGATGATCCAGGCTGCCAGCATCTGCAACCACAACGGACCCCAAAGAATCAGGACGAGCACCAGCGGAATCAAAATGACCGCCGTAAGAATACGTTTCATCGATCGTTATCTCTTTCAAATCATCGCCGGCATGGAACGGAGGCAGACGTTGACTCCATCATGGATTGAGTCTGTGCACCATACTCTAATGCATGGTACATTGCGGCTTATTGTCCAGGGTGTTGCTCGAACGACGGCCAGGATGGGATCGAAGGCATCCGCTATCGCGTCAGGATATGTTCCGGCTCGGATGCATTTCGATCCGGCGCATTGCCAAGGCCGCCAAAACGGCGCTCGCGACACTGATACTCGCGGACCGCTTCCAGCAAATGCTGGCCGCGGAAATCGGGCCAGAAGCGTTCCGTCACATAAATTTCAGAATACGCAATCTGCCATAGCAGAAAATTGCTGATGCGCATCTCTCCGCTGGTTCGGATCACGAGATCAGGGTCGGGCATATGCGCGGTATAGAGCGCCTGCGACAGGTGTTGCTCGCTGAATTTGGCCAGCAGTTCTTCCAGCGACAGATTGCCGTTGTGTTCCGCGGCAATCTTTGAGAGAGCATCGCGCATCGCATCGACAATCTCGACGCGCGCCCCGTAATTCAGCGCCAGGGTCAAGGTTGTGCCGGTATTGCGCGCCGTCTGTTCGGCGGCCCACTGCATCGTCTCCTGCACTTCCCTGGGAAGATCCGCAACCCGTCCAATGTACGCGATGCGAACGTTGTTATCATTCATGCGCTTCACGTTGGCTACCAGGTAGGTGCGCAACAGGCGCATCAGGAAACTGACTTCCGTCTGCGGGCGGCGCAGACTATTTTCCAGAGAAAATGCGTAGAGTGTCAGCCAGGGCAGATCAATCCGCGAAGCCGTCTCCACAACAAACTGCACCGACTCCGCTCCTTGCTGGTGCCCGAAGAACCGCTGCATGCGCCGCTGGCCTGCCCATCGCCCGTTGCCGTCCATGATGATGGCAATGTGCTTCGGCAACCGTTCCGGGTCGAGCTGCCGATAGATGGCCATCTCGTCCGCGGACAATTCCTTGAGGCGGCTGGGTGCGGGAACAGGAGACAAGGGATAATACCTCAACTTGCTTCGACCGTAGCATAGTGCCGAGAGCCGCTGCAAATGCAGCGGCAGACCGGCGCGCAGAGACGATTTTTCGCAGCAGTCGTGGCCGTGTCGCAGCTCGGAGCGGCTTGGCTCGATGGACATCCTGAACGAAAGAGGGTCTGTCACTGGAGCGATAGAACGTCGCGTGCATGATACTTGCGGTTTCCTGCCAACCGCCGATAGTACCTGGTCGCCGAGACGACCACAGGAAGCAGCTTAGTTACGACATGGGGGATGTCGAGAGAGCTAAGCTGCTGCTAGGCAGTCCGCCGGCCGCCGCCGGCCATCTCGCGGATATGGCCCAGCACCATGGCCCGATGCAGATGGTCGAGGCCCGATGCCCAGTGCGCAATCTCTGACAGAAAGGGATCTTCCATCATGGTTGCGATTTCGCGCTCGCGCTCATATCGAGCGTCATGCACCATCTCGGACATCGGAACCGACAGCGCGTTGGCAAGCCGCTGCAGCGACGACAAGGTGGGCATCGCGCGACCATTCTCGATTTTTGAAATGTAGGTCCGGGGCACTTCCAGCCGAGCCGCCAATTGGCGCTGGCTGAGGTGACGCGCATTGCGAATCTCACGGAGACGAACTGCGACTTTGGACTGCCGGTTGCCCGGCAGACGCGAACCCATCATCTCGACGGGCGAGGACTCTACAGGATCCGGTTCTTGTACTTCCAGGGGTTTACGGCAGCGTCTGCACAGTAGGTTCCTGGTACTGAATTGCACCAGACTGCAGCGGTCGCAACGTAGTACCTCCCTGGAGGAAACAGGAGACATCACAGTTGCCATATAGGTTCTACGGAGGCCAGAGCCGACATCCGTCACACGCGTAATGCGTGCTTCTTAAGATAAGTTGCTGGGAAATCAGTAGCTTGTCAAGGCAAAAATGAAGAAATACCTGTAATTGCCAAAAATAACCAGCAAAGCCCCGCGTTTTCCTGGATCATACAGGCATACAGGAAGGAGATAAGTTCGATGCCCGACACAACGCCCGATATATTCCACATACGCTCGCATGAAGATGCGCCCGTCAGCCCGCGCAACGATCGCGCCGCCGCCTGGCGCCTGCTGAACGAACATACCCAATCCGCCAGCCTGTTGAAGCACGCCTTGGCCGTTGAAGCTTGCGTCCGCGCTTACGGCGAACAACGCGCCGCTGAACTCAGCTTGCCGCCGGAACAGACCCGCGACCTGGTCGAGACCTATGCCATCACTGGACTGTTGCATGACTTCGACTATGAAAAATATCCCACTCCGGAAGAACATCCCTGGGTCGGCAATCGGATCCTTACCGAGCAGGGCTGGGCCGAGGAAATACGACACGCGATCCTCGCTCATGCCGAGTACACCCACACGCCCCGTGTGTCGCATCTCGATAAAGTCCTGTTTGCGTGCGATGAGCTGGCCGGCTTTTTGACCGCCAACGCGCTGGTCAAACCCACCAAATCGATTCTCGACGTGAACACTGCGTCGGTGGTGAAGAAGATGAAGGATAAAGCGTTCGCGCGCGGGGTGAATCGTGACGACATTCGCAACGGCGCAGCCGAGCTGGGCGTCGAACTCGATCGGCACGTCGCCTTCTGCCTGGCCGCCATGCAGGAACACGCCGATGCGCTCGGCTTGGCGGGCTCGACCACGCTCCCCCCAGAGCGCCCTTAAGATGGCAACCCGTTCCTATACTGGGCCGCGCCGCGATGCTGCCTCCGGGAAGCGAAAATTCATCCGCATTCTTTGGAGATATTCCTATTGGTCTTGTCCTTGCAGTCGATAAGAACAGGAGGAGGGTTTCTAGAATGCTCAGTCCAATTTCCATGCCATCGGCCCAACTACAACAGATCCAGCAGATGAACGCCCAAGCCCAGGTTGTGGCCTCGCAGTCCGCTTCCGCAGCTCAGCCCGCGAGTCTCAAGCCGGACACCGTCAGCGTAAGTCCGCAGGGCCAGGCGGCATCCATCGGCCACGATGGCGACGGCGACGGCCACTAGACAATCGCCAAACTGCACGCTGCATTGCCCCGCCTTCGCTCGTTACGGTGGGGTAATCCGTGTCGACTCCATTTTTTCATGGTCTTCCTGTTTCCACGGGTGTATATTGCGTGGGATTTCATTGACAAGGAGGATGCATGAAGAAATATTTCGCGGAGTTGGTAGGGACGTTTGTTCTGGTCTTTGGCGGTGTCGGCAGCGCGGTGCTGGCCGGCAAGCATATTGGCTATGAAGGAGTCGCGTTTGCTTTCGGCCTGTCGCTGCTGGCAATGGTGTACACCATCGGGCCGATTTCAGGCTGTCACATCAATCCTGCCGTCACGTTTGGCGTCCTGCTATCCAGAAAGATCGGCGGCAAAGATGCAGCCATGTATGTCATCGCGCAAATCCTTGGCGCAATTATCGCCGCGTGGCTGGTCCTTACGATTGCGCGCGGAGTTCCGGGCGGCTACGTCGCCTCGATCAGCGGGCTTGGCGCCAATGGCTTCGGGATGCATTCTCCCGATCTCTACGGCATGCATGCGGCTTTCCATACGGAAATCATCCTGACTGCGTTCCTGGTGCTGACCGTGCTGGGCGCGACGGACATCAAGGCCCCCGTGGGTTTTGCCGGCCTGGCGATCGGCCTGGTCCTCACGCTGATTCATCTGGTCAGCATTCCCATCGACAACACCTCGGTCAACCCAGCCCGCAGCATCGGGCCAGCGCTCTTCGTGGGAGGATGGGCCATCCAGCAACTCTGGCTGTTTATCGTCGCGCCGTTGATTGGGGCCGCGATCGCCGCCGGCATCTATGCGCTGATCCGCACGCCGGATGAGAAGATCACCACTCGTCAGGCCGAACGCGCACTGGGCAGCCAGCAACAGGAACGCGGCCGCCATACGGCCCAGCCGGATTGAAAATTCGCAGCAACGGAACCGCTCATTCTTTGCCAAAGCAGAAGGCGGGCGGTTGCCTTATTCCTACCCGCTTGAGCCAGTCGCGAACCAGGCGGCTGTCGCATTTCTATATCTATTTGCTGCACGCATAAGGGGCCAGTCATGCCAGATTCAACATCGTCCGACCCAATCCTGCCCGTCGCAGCGTCCATTCAGCACTCGCGCTGGAATTTTCTCTGCGGAATCGGCCGCGTTCGCCGGAGTTGTTGCAGGCGGCATCGCCGCCGTGCTTGCCTGCGCCGACTCACGGGTACCCGTCGAGATTGTCTTCGACCAAACCATTGGCCATCTCTTTGTGACCCGCGTCGCCGGCAACATCATTACGCCGGAAATCCTCGGCAGCCTGGAGTATGGAGTGGCCGTGCTGGGCACCAAGGTGATTCTGGTGCTGGGCCACAGCAACTCCGTCGCGGTCAAAGCGGCAGTAGCAGGGAAGGCGGTCCCCGGACAAATCAGCTCTCTCTACGCGCACTTGCAGCCAGATGTGGATGAGACGGATCCAGATTACAAAGCGATAGCCAAGGCGAATGCGAAGATCCGGGCCAAGTTATTGAGTCAGGCGTCCACCGTGGTTTCCGAAAAAATCAAGAAAGGCCAATTGAAAGTTGTCGCCGGATATTACGACATCGGCTCCGGCGTCGTCACACTGCTGAGCTAAGTCTTCGCGCGCAATTTCTTCGCGCGGGCTTCCACGTGGGCTGGCCTGGGCCGCCCCCAGTAGCCCGCGATGGCCCCGCCATAATGCGTCTCCCAGGTCAGCAGTTCCTCGCCGGTCAGGTGATTGATGTGCTGCTCAATGCCGCGCAGTTGCGCGGCGGCCCGCTTGATGTCCTCGCCGTTGAACCAGCCGAAAGCAGCAATCAACAAGATCAGCAACGCTGCGCCCGCCCAGAAGCGCCCATCCAGGTCGCGGCCAAGCAGCCAGGTGGCCAGCACGGCGCAGATAATGACGACCTGATAGACGTGGCCGATGCGCTGCTGAATTTCGTCCCGCAGCGAATCGTATTCGTGCAGCAACACTTCGATCCGTTCAAAGTCGGAAAGTACACCTGCCTGCTTTTCCGTCATAGTTTTCCCCTGACAGATGAATATAGCTCTCATTCGCGCCGAACGCATGAGCCTATTTGCGCCAATCTCCGCAGTGTTCTATGCTGAGCAGGCTTTGCTTCTTTGCCTATGACTGCGAACAGCCCCCACCCGCCCAGCGATTTACCGCCAAACGTGCTTCCGGCCGCGATGGAGCCGGCCAGCGAGCGCTGTCAGGCGAATGCAACCGCCATGCGCTCCTTGCTGGCGGCGTTCGAAGCCGAGCGGGCTGTCATCCGGCAGGGCGGCGGTGGGAAGGCCATCGAAGCGCAACACGCGAAGAATCGTCTTACCGCCCGCGAGCGTTTGAAGTTGCTCCTCGATCCTGGCACGGAGTTTCACGAACTCAGCATCTACGCCGCGCACGGTATGTATGCCGACTATGGCGGCGCGCCCGCTGCCGGAGTTGTTACCGGCGTTGGTCGCGTCGCAGGACGCCTGGTGATGATCATCGCCAACGACGCCACGGTGAAGGCTGGCGCATTTTTCCCCATGACGGCCAAGAAGGTGCTGCGCGCGCAGCACATTGCCATGGAGAATCACATCCCGACGCTGTACCTGGTGGATTCGGCGGGGGTCTTTCTGCCGCTGCAGGAAGATGTTTTTCCCGATCAGGACGATTTTGGCCGCGTCTTTCGCAACAACGCCGTGATGTCGGCGCGCGGCATTCCGCAGATGACCGCCATCATGGGCATGTGCGTTGCCGGAGGCGCGTATCTGCCGGTGATGACGGACCACGTGTTGATGACCGAGGGCAGCGGATTGTTTCTTGCCGGCCCGGCGCTGGTGCAGGCCGCGATCGGCCAGAAAGTTTCCGCCGAGGAGCTGGGCGGCGCCGCGATGCACGCGGAAATCTCCGGCACCGTCGACTTCAAGGAGCCGAACGATCCTCTCTGCATCGCTCGCCTGCGCTCGCTGGTCGCGCGACTCGGGCATCCCGCACCCGCGCCCTTCGATCGCATTGCCTATGACGATGCTACCGACGCGCCAAAATATTCCGCCGAAGATCTGCTCGGCATTCTCAACCCCGATCCCGCCGCCGTGACGCACAGCTACGATATGCACGCGATCCTTGCGCGCATCGTGGATGGTTCGCGGTTTGACGAGTACAAGCCGGACTACGGCCCTACGCTGCTCTGCGGGTATGCGCGCGTCGCCGGTTTTGCCGTCGGCATCGTCGCCAATCAGAAATCGCGCCAAATGCAGACCAGCCAGACGGGCGAGAAGCACATGGAATTTGGCGGCGTCATCTATCCCGATTCCGCCGACAAGGCCGCGCGCTTCATCATGGATTGCAATCAGAACCTGATTCCGTTGATTTTTCTGCACGATGTGAACGGATTTATGGTGGGTCGCGATGCGGAATGGAGCGGCATCATTCGCTCCGGCGCGAAGATGGTGTCCGCCGTGTCGAACAGCGTGGTGCCGAAAATCTCCGTCATCGTCGGCGGTTCCTTCGGAGCAGGGAACTACGCCATGTGCGGCAAGGCCTACGATCCGCGATTTATCTTCGCGTGGCCGACGGCAAAGTATGCCGTGATGAGCGGAGCCTCCGCCGCCAACACCTTGGTGGAGATCAGAATCAAGCAGTTGGAACGTAGTGGTCACGCGCTCAGCGATGCGGAAAAGAAGGAGTTGTTCGACTCGACCAAAGCTGCCTACGACGAGCAGACCGATCCGCGTTACGCAGCCGCGCGTCTCTGGGTGGATGCGATCATCGATCCCAGAAAAACCCGCGACGTACTGGCGATGGCCCTGGAAGCGGCCGCGCTGAACCCGGAAGTCCCGCGCTTCCATCCTGGCATCCTACAAACCTGACTGCGTGGACGGAGATACATCCCACCATGAACCGCCGAGAATTTCTGTCGTCATCATTAGCCGCGGCGCTCGCGGGCAGTTCAATCCGCGGTATGTCCCAGAGGGGCTCCGGTTCTGTGCCCAATTCGCCGAGGCGCATTCTTTACGTGATGGCGGACCTGACAGAAACGAATCCCGCCAGGCAGCGCACTCTGGTGGACACGCTTGGTTCCAGCGGATTCAACGTGCTGATTCTGTCATTTCTCGAGGCAAGCATGGGGGGCGGAAAGCTCAGCCTTCTCTACAACGACAACGCCGTGGCTTCCTTGGCCCCGCGGGTTCCAGCACTGCTGGCGCAGTTGCGCGCCGGTTTCGCCGCCCGGAAGCGGATTCAAATCTCCATTGGCGGCTGGGGGCATACGCCAACCTTTGGGGCGATCCGCAGCGTTGGCGTGCCTGCGTTTGTGCGTCAGTTGACGGAAGAAATCATCGCGCCGCTCGGACTGGACGGAATCGACATTGATTTGGAGCCGCAGCAAGGCGGACTGGAAAACTGGATAGGCGTGCATCGAGATTATGGAAAAACGATTGTAGATCTGACTAATGAATATAAGCGCGTGCATCCCACGCACCTGGTGACCCACGCGCCTATTTCTCCCGTGGCAGCGGAAATGTATGTCAAGGCCATGTCCGTCGAGGGGCGGAAAATCAGCCTGCTCGAAGGCACACGCACGCCGCGGGGGAACAATGTCGACTGGCTGAACGTGCAATTCTATGAAGGCGGCGTTGTCGTGGAGGGCACTATCGCCGACTATTATCGAACCCAGCTGGCCGGTCCATTGTCGACGACGCCCGACCAGTTCGGAATTTCGCAGCCGCTGCATTTTTTGACTCCCACGTTTGAACCGCAGGCCAAGCAGCCTTTGGAATTTTGCCAGCAGACGATTGCCGCCATCAATCAATCGTGCGCAGACCTGCAGGCAGGCAAGCTGAACGGCGTGGCACTCTGGGATTATCGGCAGGTTGCGCCGGACATCAATGGCTGGTCTCGAGGTTTGGAAGCGGCGTTTCCAGGATAATGTAAAACATGAACAATATCGTAAAAGTTATTGAATGCACGAGAGATGCATGGCAGGGATTTCCGAAGATCATTCCCGCCGAAGTGAAGGCCACCTATCTGCGAGAACTCATCGCAGCCGGGTTCCGGCACATCGATGCGGTCTCCTTCGTGTCGCCCAAAGCCGTGCCGCAGATGGCCGACTCCGAGCAGGTGCTGCGTCTGCTGCAGGCTCCTGAGGAGATCGAAATCATCGGCATCGTGGTCAACGAAAAGGGCGCTGAGCGCGCTGTCGCGACAGAGTCCGTCCGCACCCTCGGCTTTCCGTATTCTGTCTCACCCGGTTTCCTTGAGCGGAACCAACATCAGACGCCAGAAGAGTCTCTTGACGCGCTCGATGACATTGCAGAGGTGGCGTATCGCGCTGGGCTCGACCTGGTCGTCTACATCTCGATGGCCTTCGGCAATCCGTATGGCGATCCGTGGAGTCTGGATGAAGTCGTAGATGCCTGCGGGCTTCTGACGGAAATGGGCGTCGAGCAAATTTCTCTCGCCGACACGGTTGGCGTCGCTGGCCCGGAGCAGATTGGCTCGCTCGTATCCGCTGTGCTCGCAACCGACGATCGTGTGGAATTTGGCGTGCACCTGCACGGTCGCCCCGACGCGGTGGAGGCGAAAATTCTCGCCGCCTACAACGCGGGCTGTCGCCGATTCGATATGGCGCTCGCAGGGCTGGGTGGGTGCCCCTTTGCACAGGACGCGCTGGTCGGCAACATTGCGACGGAGCAGGCGCTCGCAGCACTTCGTGGCGCGGGTGCCCAGTTGCCACCGCTGGTCCCGCTGGAAGATATTCTCGCTCGCACGCGCCAGATTTCCGCCGAGTTTGGCCCGTCCATCCAGTAGCGGTATCGCGCGACGTTCACGCGAAGTCTGTCGAAGCACGCGTGAACGTATGGCCCACAAAGCTTACTAATGAAAGCAGGCATTTTGTCTGCATTGAGGCTGCGCAATAAACACGCTTTGCCGCCGCACGGCGTTCCTCCACGCCGCAGGATGCAAAATAGATGACGCAGGCCTCGTTCCCGGTTACCATGATTCGTTCCACCTGGTGTTTTCATTGGGAGGGCTGCATGGCTTATCGAACGCTATACATCACAGAGAAGGAAGAAATCGTCACGATCACCTTCGACCGGTCCGAGCGCCGCAATGCGCTCACTCCGGACATGATCGAGGAACTCATCGCCACCCTCGACAATTTGCAGGACCGCAGTTCGGGTGTCCTCATCCTCACCGGGCGCGGACCCGCGTTTTGCGCCGGGCTCGATCTGGAACATCTCCAGTCCCTGATGAGCAAAACGCATTCCGAGCATAATGCGGACGCGGGTCGCATGGCGAGGCTGCTGCGCAGCCTGTATGACTTGCCGCTGCCGACCATTGCCGCCGTCAACGGACATGCCATCGCAGGGGGCATGGGGCTGGCGACTGTCTGCGATTTCACTCTGACGGTTCCTGAAGCCAAGTTCGGATATACCGAGGCCCGCATCGGGTTTGTGCCGGCCATCGTCTCCGCCTTCCTGAGCCTGCAGGTAGGAGAAAAGCAAGCGCGCGACCTGCTGCTGACGGCGCGGTTGATTTCTGCGGAAGAGGCATTGGAGATGGGACTGGTGAATGAAGTGGTGCGTGATATCAGCGTGATGGAGCGAGCCTGTCACTTGGCGCGCCAACTGATGCGGAACAGCCCGGTATCCATGCGGGCGACCAAGCAATTGCTTTCCGCCCAAGTCAAAGACCGGCTCGATCGACAACTCCAGGCTGCTGTCGAAATGCATGCCACCGTGCGCAGTTCCGAGGATTTTCGCGAAGGCGTCTCCTCGTTTCTTGAACGGCGCTCTCCCAACTGGCCCTCCTGTAAGCGCGATAAGGACAACCACCATTCCACAGAGAAAAAAGCGTGAAAGAACAATCTTCGAGCAGTAACGAACCCGCCAGTGAAGTTCGCCTGCGCGTGCGGTATGCGGAGACCGACCAGATGGGCGTGGTCTACTACGCCAATTTTCTGGTTTGGTTTGAAATTGGCCGGGTGGAATTGCTGCGCCAGCTCGGCTTCGATTACAAGAGCATGGAAGTCGAAGACGACTGCTTTATTCCAGTGGTCGAAGTGAGCTGCCGCTACAAAGCGCCCGCCCGCTACGATGATGAACTCATCATTGAAACGCGTGTGACCGCAGTGCGCGGAGCGGTCCTGAAATTTCGCTATCGCATCCTGCGCGTTCACGATCGGCAATTGCTCGCTGAAGGCGAAACCACGCACGTCGTTACCGATCGCGCGATGATCAAGTGCGCGCTGCCGGACAAGTATGTTCAGGCGCTCAGCGGCGGATAAAGTTCCTAAAGCGGATTTACAGTTCGTGCAGTTTTTGCGGGAGAGAGTCATTTTGGACCCTTCGAACTTCGCTCAGGGCAGGCTCCGCACTGCGCAGCGAAGAACCCAGGAAGATATGCGCATCGTACACTCTGCGATCACCCTCTGGATTCTTCGCTTCGCTCAGAATGACTCATCTTTGTTTTGAATACATTCTCTGTACATTCGCCCTGATATGGAGTGACCCTGTCAACTCCTGCGAAACTGTGGGGTTGTTTTTGTTTTTGTCGTTGTCGTTGCATTGGTCGTTTTCCGAGGACAGGGCGAGCAGCAGTCGGGGCAGATTTTAGCGACGATCGATCAGTCTGATATTCGCGGGTCGAAACCGCATAATCTTGATCCGTC
>JAKAAZ010000228.1 GCA_021802085.1 Acidobacteriota bacterium | reverse complement strand
TCTCAATGGTCCGCCTGAGACGCTGCTGATTCAGTACGCAAGAACACTGTAAGAGGTGATGTACGTCGGTTGCGCATCGATCATACATTCAAAAGAGCGGCCCGGAGAGACTCGCACGCATCCTTGCCGACGCCACGACTCCTGGACTAGAGTGGGATGTCGGAACGCGCGGCGACCGAGATACCCCTCCGCCCCCGAAGACATCCAAACATCGCTGTCTCGAAGAGATGCATCCGATTGATGGAGTTTGCAAGACCATGCGCGCGCATTTCTGCCTTTCACTGCTCTTTCCGCTGCTCTGCATCGCAGCTGCCTCTGGCCAGCAACCCGCCTCGCCCGCGCTGGAACCTCTCCCGCAGACCCATCCGCCCTCCCGAACGATTCAGCTCAATGTGGTTGTTTCCACCCAGTCCGGGCCGCTTGTCGCCGGGCTCCAGCAGAAGGACTTTACGGTCCTCGACAACAACGTGCCCCAGACCATTACCTCGTTCCGCTCCTTGAACGGTAGCCAGGAACCCATCGAGGTCCTCCTGCTCCTCGATTCCGTCAACACGCCCTATGAGGCCGTGGCTCGCGAGCGAATCGGGGTCGACAAATTCCTGCGCGCCAACAATGGCCGCCTCGCCTATCCGACCCAACTGGCGATTTCTACGGACAAGGGAGTCCGACTGGAGCGTGGCTTCAGCCTGGATGGCAACGCCCTCGCCCCGGTAGCCGATCACGCGATGACCGGGCTGCGGATGGACCCGCTCTCCACGGGGGTTTACGGCGCCATGCAACGCTTTCAGACCTCCATCAACGCCTTCCACCAAGTCATGGCGTATGCGGCCACACTCCCGGGCCGTAAACTCCTCCTCTGGATCTCCCCCGGCTGGCCCCTGTTCTCCGGGCCTGAAATCCAGATTAACGGCGCGAAACAAAATTCATTCTTCAGTCTGATCGTTTCGATTTCCACCCTGCTGCGGCAGGCGGACATTACCGTCTACAACGTCAATCCATTGGGGGCTGCCGAACCCCTGGAACAGACCTTTCGCTATGAGGAGTTCCTGAAAGGCGTCGCCAGTCCCAAGGGCATCCGGGTCGCCAATCTCGGTCTTCAGGTCATCGCCATCCACAACGGCGGCCTGGTGCTGAGTAGCCGGGATATTTCCGGGCTGCTCGCGCGTTGCGTCGCCGACGCCGGCGCCTACTATTCAGTGTCGTTTGAGCCACCGCCCGCTGAGCGCCCGGATGTCTACCACCCGCTGAACGTTACCATTGCGCAGCCCGGTCTCACCGCTCGCACCAGCACAGGCTACTATGCCCAGCCCTGATCCTTCATCCTGCCCTGCAGCCAGTACAACGTGGGCGCAATTGTCCACATCCTAACCCTCAGAGGTGAAGTCCCTTGTCAAACAATGACAATGCTATACGCGCGGTACGCTCGGTGATTCGAGTACTGCATGACGGCCAAAAAGGATTGGCGGCGATTGGCAGCGAGCTGAAAAACGAATCGGCCAAGCATTACTTGCTCGAAGAGACACAGGTCCGGGCAGAGTATGCGGCGGAATTGGAGAATGAACTCCATCGCCTCGGCGTCCACGATGTCAAAGAGGGCGGTACAGCGGTCGGCGCGGTCGAGCGCGCCTGGGGCGACTTGAAGGCAAAATTCGGCGGAGGAGACCACACGCTACTGGAGACGGTGGAGCAAGGCGAGGACGATGCCAAGGCAAAATACGCGGAAGCCCTGAACGAAACTTTGCCCGGAAATGTTGCCGAACTGCTGCGCGATCAGCAGGCCCACATCGTTGAATCCCACGACATGATCCGCAGCCTGCGAGACAGCGCGGCCAGTTAGAGCGAATTACAGACTCTGTATCCAAAAGGAAGATGAGTCATTCTGAGCGCAGCGAAGAATCCTGAGGGCGATGGCAGAACGTACTCAGTTCATCCCTAACCGACCCTCGATCAGACCGTGCAGTTGAAACTGCGGGAAGGGTGTCGCCACTGTGGCCGGCGACGACGACTGTCCCGGTGAATGGACCAGCATTGGCGGGCGAGGATCGAAAATGCCGCGCCAAACCTGTTGGTCTTCCGGCGCCCATTCGTGCAGATCGTCGCGCCATATCCAGATGCGCCAGGAATGATCGCCGTTCACAATCACCGTCGTTTCCGGCCATTGCGGAGAGGCCTGCCTGCTTGCCCAATAACTAAGCAGGAAGCGCGATTGCAGTCTTCATGCCTGCCGGCAGAACATCGGTGTACAGCGTGCTCGTATCGCGGAAAGAATCGAAGTTGGGTAAATTGAGATCTGCCGGTCGCTTCCCAAGCGTCTGCCGATACGCAAGCTCATCGAAGACAATCCACACAATGCGCGGACCATGGGCATTCGGTCGCGCCGGAAGGCTTGACCGAATCTCCTGCGGACCAGGCTGCCAGAAGGCCTATCGCAATAGCTGCACGCAGGATATGACGGCGAAAATGCCGAGACCTGCAAACACAGCGCTGCCAAACTGCAGGATCGTCGTAGGCGCAAGGCAGTTGCAAGGAGAGCAGGAAAGCAACACCACGGCGGCCGCGCCAATTTCAATTTGCCGGCCTGTCCCGAAGTCAAACGGCAGCAGAAAAGCATTCCGCCGCAACAGCAGGAGCGGAATGGCGACCGCCACCAGGATCTTTCCGGCCCGCCAAAAAGGCGCGCCGCAGCGCCGCAAACACCAGCGCTGCGAACACGGCAACAATTGTAATGTCGAATATATTTGCCCAGGCTACCCCGGTCAGAGGCGCGTCGGTATGCAGGCGGGCGATTCCAGATGTGGTGAGTTCTGAAAAATTTGGCAGCAGCAAGGCGGAAAATCCCGCCGCCTTGCTGGCTCGTTTCAGGAAGGCCGACCTATTCTTTGTAGGCTCGCTCAGCATCGCTTTTCTTGCATATCAAGAAGCGGCGGTTCGTACAGCGTACCCTTGTGCGACAATTCTGTCTTCTGAGGCGACTCTCTCTGTCGCGCCGCCCTGCAACAATGCGGCGCGTTCACTTCCCTGCTGATTTCGTTCTACTCGTTGTAGTGGAGCAGGCTGAAGACGTCAAGACCTTCGAACCGCTCCCCCCCTTTCAGGAAGTCAAGCTCCACCGCAAACGCCAGTCCGGCAATATCGCCGCCCAGTTGGCGAACCAGTTTCACGGTCGCTTCCATGGTGCCGCCGGTGGCCAGCAGATCGTCCACGATCACCACGCGCTGCCCGCTCTCGATCGCGTCCAGATGGATTTCGAGCGCATCCGTGCCGTACTCCAGGTCATACGTGACCCGCGCCGTTTTCGACGGCAGCTTCTTCGGCTTCCGCACCGGCACGAAGCCGGCGTTCAGCCGGTACGCCAGCGCCGGGCCAAAGATGAAACCCCGCGCCTCAATGGCCAGCACCAGGTCAATATCTTTTTCAAAGTAATGCGCGGCCATTGCATCGATCAGCATGGCGAACCCGGTCTTATCTTTCAGCAGCGTGGTGATGTCGTAAAAAAGAATGCCCGGCTTGGGAAAGTCGGGTACGGTACGAATCAATTTCTTCAATGGCTCACAATCGATATGCAGTTGCGACATTAGTTCACCATGCTCCTTCAATCTCAAACGCTTGCAAATTTTCCGCCTCTGCTTCCGCCCGCGGATGCTGCTCAATGCCATCGACCCGTGAACCGCGCGAGCCTCGCTTCAGACTCGCATACAACTTCCGCAACTGCTCTTCACTGCCCGCCGCCAGCACTTCCACATCGCCATCGGCCGTATTGCGCACCCAACCGCGCAGGCCAAGCTGATATGCCTCCCGCTGCACAAACCAGCGAAAGCCAACCCCCTGCACTCGACCTTGGACGAGGAAATGACGCACCATGACAGCAAGGGCAGTGTCGCAGATGGAAACGGAAATGCGCAACCCGCAGGATGAATTTTCCCAGCAGGGTCCGCCCTCACTCAGATCAGGTGAGGAATCAGCGCTTTGACCCGCTGTCGATAAGCGGCGTACTGTGCGCCGAAGGTTTCCAGCATAAATTGCTCCTCCGTTCGCAGTTTGAGCCACAGCGCGAATGCGGCCAGAGGCACTTCCAGAAGGTTCATAATCGTTCCCACGGCAATCGCCGTGCCCAGCAATGCCAGCAGAATGCCGCTGTAAATTGGATGCCGCGCCCACGCGTACGGCCCCCGCGTGATCAATGTGTGGTTCTCTTTTACCGTGACAATTCCGCTCCAGTTCCGACCCAGGATGAAACGCGCCCAGATCGCAAATCCGCAACCAAGCGATAGCAACAGCACGCCAAAATATTGGATTGCCGGCGAATCCGGGTAGAAGTGTCGGGACAGAAGTCCAGCTCTTCGATCCGCCACAAAGAACGGCACCAGCACCAGAAGGACCACCGACATCTGCAGCAGACGCGAGCCGAGGCTTTGCCGGCGAGCGTTGCGTTTCTGCACGAAGGCCGCCAGCAGCCAGAAGCTTCCGAAGCCAATCCAAATCCACTTCACTGCCGCGTAAGCATTCATCGACATAGACACAGCCCGTCCGCGCACAGAATCTGCCGTGGTTCTTTATACGCTACAAGTCGGGAATTCGTTCCATCGCGCCTGGGAAAAATGCGGGTACCCATGTCTCGATACTGAGACATGGGTTCTGAGTTCTCCTGAAAGAGAACAGCCGCCTACGCGCGCGACAGGTACGCGCCTTCCGCCGTATCGACGCGGATTTTCTCGCCTTCGTTGATAAACGGAGGAACCTGCACCACCAGCCCGGTTTCCAGCTTGGCTGGCTTCGTGACCGACGACGCGGTCGCGGACTTCAACCCCGGCTCCGTCTCGACCACCGTCATCTCCACCGTCTGCGGCAGATCGATGCCCACCGGCACGCCATCGAAAAACGAAACCTTGATCGGCAGGTTCGCGATCAGATACTCCACGGCATCGCCCAGCGTTTCGGCGTTCAAATTCGTCTGTTCGAAGTTTTCCGTGTTCATGAAGTAGTAGTCGTCGCCATCGGCATAGAGAAACTCCATCGCGACTTCATCCACCACCACCCGCTCGATCGGGTCGGGCGAGCGGAAACGATGCTCGTACATCGCGCCGGTCCGCAGGTTGCGCAGCTTGGCCTGGATAAACGCGCGCAAATTGCCGGGGGTGCGATGCTCCACCTTGAAAACGGAATGCAATTCGCCGTTGTGCTTGATGATCATGCCGGGACGTAACTGAGTGGCGGGAATCGCCATAAATACACTTGCTCCTTCATTACCGTAAGATGCTTTCAGAATTTCGTTCGGCGCCCATCCCCCGCCGAAACAAAAGGTCAACCCCTCCAGTGTAGCCCCCTGATCCGTGGATAACATTGCGTTCAAGTTGATGCGATGTCCAGAAAGCCGCGTGGAGTGGCAGGATGCGGGTTGAATGAGGAGTGTCTATGGTCTATTTTCCTGCACCTTTCAGGTGCGC
>JAKAAZ010000227.1 GCA_021802085.1 Acidobacteriota bacterium | reverse complement strand
AGTTATTTGTGAAAGGGAGTCATTCTGAACCCTTCGGCTACGCTCAGGGCAGGCTCCGCGCAGCGGAGTGAAGAATCCAGACGATATGCGCCTGGTCATTGCCGCCGTCACCCTCTGGATTCTTCGCTTCGCTCAGAATGACTCATCTCATTTTCAACTACAGTATCTGTAAATCGGCTATAAGGCGCAGAAGAGAAATTAGCATCTTGCGTCTGCAGAGGACGACCCCAAACCGCAGTCACATCCCAATTTTCGGTATTCTCGGGAACGTCCAAGAATAAAAAGCCAGCCCGCTGGCGCGAAGACACCGCAAGGTAGTGCATAATGCTTGCAAGGCCCTGCATGGCACCCACTATTCAGGTGCAGCGAGCCAGGATATGCCGTGAATCTCCCCAACTCCATCACGATGAGCCGCATTTTTTGCGTTCCGCTGCTCATTTGGCTTCTCTCGCGAACCTTTCCGTTCCACGCGTTCTATGGCGAAGCCGAGATTCTGGCCTCGGCGCTCTTCATCCTCGCTTCCATTACCGATGGAGTGGATGGCTATCTGGCACGAAAACGCGGACAAATTACGACGATGGGCATGCTGCTGGATCCGCTGGCTGACAAACTGCTGGTGACGGCGGCCTTCATCGCGCTGGTGGAACTGAATCCTCGTATCGTTCCGGCCTGGATCGCGGTGCTGGTGATCGGCCGGGAATTTCTGGTGAGCGGCCTGCGCTCCATTGCGACTACGGAAGGCTTCACAATTCAGGCCAGCGACCTGGGCAAACTGAAGATGGTGACGCAGATTGTCGCTGTCGTGGCGGCCATTCTCGATCACCGATGGAGTGTGTGGCGCTTTGGCTGGTTCATCCTGCCGGTCCACATTATCGCGATCCTCGCGGTCTACTTTATGGCCATGGTCTCGATCATTTCGGCGACCGACTATTTTGTGGCTTTCTGGCGCAAGATCGAGCATGCATCTGTGGCGCGGCGCCGGGAAACTTTTATTCTGAGCAGAAAGAAAAACGTTTCGACCGTCGACCGGTTTTCCTGATTCCGTTTTCGACTCCATTGCGTCCATAGAGTGTGGGCCGGAATCGTCGCGTTTGTCTCCTCCAATCAGCGAAGCCCACAAAAAACCCTCGTGGCTGTGGGGCCGCGAGGGTTTCTTCTGTATCGACAGGAGTGCAGATTGCGCGATCGGAGCGTTTTACGCGTAACCGTGCGCCTGGGCTGGACCGCGATGGGTCCCGTGGATAAAGTGATACGGCGGCCATGGACCGGACAACATGATCTGGCAGTCGCGCATGGTTTGGCTGGCGCTGGAATACTTATTCTGATAGCGAACGATACTTCCGTGCTCTATCAAATGGGCAATGTCGAGCAGCATTTTTCCGCTGTCCGTGCGACGGCAGGTGATGTCCTCCTCGAGAGGTGAGAACATGCGGTGCACCTGAACGAAGACCGCTTTTGCCTTGGTCTGCCGCTCGCGTTGCACCGTCGCTGTCTCCCGCAGCCGGGAGAGATATTCCTTCCCAACGCAGGGTGAGGAAAGATACTTCGGCGAGTCGGGCCCAGAGTCTTCAAACACCACTTTCAGGTGCATCTCCGCCTTGCCGCGCAGACGATCCACGTTGGCGTTGAACTGGCGTTGATTGCTGCGAACCGACCGACGCAGCGCGTCGTCGTCGGAAAATACCGTTCCGAAGCGGAAGGGCAATACGGTTGAGTGTTCAAAACAGCTTGCGATCACACGGGCGTGATCGACGGCGGATTTCTGGTCTAATTTGTCTTCTGGGGAATGTTCGCTGACTACAACTGCGAAATCACTGGCTGGATAGAGGAAAATCTGATTGCCTAATACGCCGATTTGCGCATCTAACGGAATAGGTTTGCGATGATGAGCTAGTACTGGAAATGCCTGTTTCTCTGCAATGCAATATGCATACCACGCCATACGGAGTCACCCCATCACGCTGGCACGCACCGCTTGCGGAACGTCCAGGCTGAAAGTTTTTAATCTTTCGACAGCATTGAATTCGGTCTCACTAGAAAACGAACATGTACAGGCGGGTCGAAATGCGTTCTGCACCAGCCCTGCATCATCCTAATCCTGATTATGGAAATTCGGCAACTAGACCAGTTTCACAGTTGCTGTAATGCGGACATAGCGCTATCCCACCCTAGCTGCGCTAGGATGGGGCACCCAAACCTTACGCTATCTGTGAAAATGCTTTAGAGCCAAGGGGAAAGGAGAAATGCAGGAAGCGTGGGGTTTCGTGCAGGTCGGCGCGGGCCGTCGGGCTTCATTTTTGGGAAGCGGAACGATTGCGGACGGGACCACGTGGTATTAACCAACCTTCCGCTGCGATATGGACGCGGCGCGGGAGCGAACGTCCTGGCTGAAACTCTACAGCGGGAGACGGCGCGCTTTAATGGCCCGTGCCGTGGATGGCCTGTACCAGCTTCAGTACAAACATCAGGGTCAGCAGAAACAGTCCTGCCACAGCGGAGTTGCGCACCCATCCCGCCATGATGCGCACCTGATCGGCCAGATCGAGCTGGTCTTCAGAAAGGTTGGTCAGCGAGTGGTTGAGTTCCGCCGCGTGCTCCTCGAGTCGCTCCAGACGGCGCTGCTGTTCTTCAATCGCGGGTGCTACATCCACTTGCACAGCCTGCAGCGCTGCCATGTGTTCCTTTAGGTCATGTCGCAGGTCACTTCTGATATCGCTGCTCAGGGTCAGCAGTCCCGGAGCAATCGCCTCACGTTTTGGAACCATCATCCGATCCACTAACGGAATCATCCAGGCAAGGTAAGGAAGCATATCGCCACAAATTCTAAGCAATTTACGAAACATAGGATTTTTATCCACCGATCGACGGTCATCGAGACGGTCATCCCGTCGTCCGGTGTCTCCTCTCTTAATCGTCTGCACATTAAACATCCTGTTTTCCGGCCTCGACGCGCGAACGCAAAGCATGCGTTACGACGCGCCACATATCTTCTCTAGGCGCGGGCTTGCCAGTCCATAGCTGGAACTGCTCCGCTCCCTGCTGAACGAACATCTCCGCTCCCGCAATCACCGCCAGTCCCTTAGCACGGGCCAGGCGCAGCAGCGGAGTTTCCATGGGGCTGTACACCATGTCGAACACGAGCTTGGCATTCAGCTCTTTCTCTTCCAGGATGGTCTGCTGTTTGCTGCCTGCCATCCCCACCGACGTCGCATTGAGAATGACGTCAAAACTGGTCTTCGCTACCTGATCGCGCCGGATTGTCTTGGCATCCGCCTCACGCGCCAATTTTTGCGCGGTCTGCGGTGTTCGGTTCAAAATGAAGACGTCGGCTCCTTTCTGTTTCAATCCGAAGGCCGCTGCCCGCGCCGCGCCACCGGCTCCCAGCAGCAGAATCTTCGCCTTCCTGAGATCGATTCGTTGTTCGAGGGGCCGGACCACCCCGGTTACATCCGTGTTGTAGCCGATCAGCTTGCCATCTTGCGAACGGACTACGGTATTGCAGGCGCCGATCTTTTGCGAGAGCGCGTCGGTCCGATCAAGATGTCTCATTATCTCTTGCTTGAACGGCATCGTAACGCTAAGTCCCTGGACAGGAACCTCACGAATCAACACCATCAGGTCGGCAAGTTTGTCGGTTTGCAGCGCAAGATAGACCGCATTCACCGTTTCCCGGTGGAACGCAGTGTTCATCATGATGGGCGAAAGAGAATGGCGGACGGGGTCGCCGGCAACTCCATAGACTTTCGTTCCCGCATCGACCTGGTCGGCTCGATAGGCCTCAATGAGAGTGCGGGCGGCAATTTGGCCGGGCGCGGTTTCCTCCCCGACTGTAGCCGAAGCAAAGGTAAACCGGCTGCCGGCACGCAGGCCGAGCACGCGGCTGATGACACCGAGATCGCCCATGCAGATGCCGACCACATTCCCCTCATCGCGCTTCGATTCCAGAAAACGCATCATGGCCACGTTGTCGGCCAGCGAACGCGCGGTGGTGACGATCTTGATAAAGTCCGGCTGCAGCGGGCGAATGCGAGCATATATCTTTTCGAGGTCTTTGGTCGCCTTGAAATCGTGATACGAGATCAACAGCGCCGCACCCTGCCCGCGCAGCCTCTTCCAGTCGGCAGGCTTCAGGCCCTCGGCCGTCTGCAACTCCACATCCACCAGATCAAACCCGGATGCGGCCGCCTTCGACAGAATTTCCAGTTCGCCGGCAACGGCACCCGTGAACTTTCCCCCGTTCACCTTGCGGCGGCAGGTGGCGATTGCCGTGACTTCGCGATGCTCGTCGAGAAAACTCTTCAGCTTCGGCATCGCCGCCAGCGGTTTCGGCAAGTAATCGAGCCGGAATTCGATCAGCGTGTTTTCGCGCACAGCATCGGCAGCTTTTTCCAGCATTTCCTGGGGGGTGCTGCCGGTGAGCGCGACGCAAATGCGGCCCAGCCGCGAACGAAGGTAGCGCAATCCTACATTTTGAGCAGACTCTATCATCATGTTTTCCCGCACCTCTCTTCAGGTGCAACTGCGGCATCCTATCAGGGTTACGGTCGGATGTAACCTCGGTCGTAAGAAATCCAGCATCTACAGTACCAAACAAGTAGAAGTGCAAACTGTTTAGTCTCTCCCATTTCCCTTCCATTTGCCAACTTTTGCCCCGGTATCCAAGATGCTGAAGCGCTCAGACCGATGCAGAACTTCTTTAGTTAGTATGAGAAGAAGCAGACCCTCGCTGGCAACTTTACTCTAGAACGGAATCGACCCTTATGCTAAATCAGCTGTCCCTGCTCGCCTCTCTATTGCAAACCATGCATGCTTCCCTTGCCACCCTGGGGCATGGCTGGGTCGGGGTGGCTGCAGTGCTGCCCGTGGCCCCCGACAGGCTGCGATCCAGCTCCGTTCGGGACGATCTGCACGCCTGGGCCGGGCGGCTCGATCCTGAAAGCCTGAGCTCCTGGGTAGCCCGCCATCTGGCCGCCCACAACACGGCCATTGATCAGCTTCTCGCCGTCGAAGGACCGCGCACAGTCGGCAACACTCTGGTTCCTTACGATCATGCCATCGCGGAACTCGGCGTGGCGGGCTCGGAAGCAGGCCTATTGCACTCCGTTGCCGCGGAAAAGAGCGTCCGCGATCAGGCAGAAGCGATGGTGCAAGCCGTTGCGGAAGCCGCTGTACAGCTTTCGCTCAATCCCGAGGTATACCACGCATTGGCTTCCATGGACATATCCCTTGCCGACGCTGCCACGCAGCACTACGTGGGGCGCACGCTGCTGCAGTACCGGCTTGCCGGTGTCGACAAAGATCTGCCGACGCGCAAGCGTATCCAGAGATTGCAGGAGCGCATTACAGAGCTTGGCCTTGCCTTTGGACGCAATGTACAGGAGCACGTCAATACGGTCGTCGTCACCGACGCGGGAGAGTTGGACGGCCTGCCGGAGGATTTTCTTG
>JAKAAZ010000226.1 GCA_021802085.1 Acidobacteriota bacterium | reverse complement strand
GCAGTTCCGTGAGTCCGGGCTTGATAGCGCCCTCCAAAAGATTTGAAGCGCCAAACAGGTTGTTCCACCGTCCCGTCACAGTATCTACCTCTGTCCACTCTATGAACTTGCGGTCTTGATACAATAAGACCCTCGCAAACGCTTCAGATTTTATATAGGTATCACATGACACGAGATTTCCATCACATCTCAGATGTCCACAGAGGAAAGCCACAGTGCAATCCTCAAGCAACGACTCCCAAGACTTAAACATCTGAAGGAACGCAGCCTCAACCCCCGCGCTGGAGTGGACGCCATTCGGAGTTAGGCAGTGCCGGTACAAGGCACGGCAGTCCGATAAGGAGCCTAGAAACACGCCCTTCAATTTACTAAGTGGCGGCATGGCTGAGGAGTCAAAAAGCCTGAGAAATGATACCCACCAGCGTCTGATGCATCTGAACACGCTGCGGCAGTTTGTTTTGCGATGCAACGGTGGCCTTGTAAAAGGCGTCGAACGTAGCGCTAGGCGACTTCTCTTCCACCATTGAGCTAAGATCAAAAAGTTTTTGCTGAACCATCATTAAGTTCGGTTGGGCAGGATACCGGCCCCTGATCTGATTGTCTGCTTTCAGCCCATACATGCAGTCGTAGGTTGCACAAAACAAGGAATAAAAAATCGGAATACGACGGAATATGGTGCCTTCAATTTCGTTGTTGAGTAGCCGCTCGCAAACCTGAAGGACTTCTCCGAAACGCGGTGCAATAAAGTCTCCTTGCGGGAAACTGTCATCATACTTTTCATACATCGAACCAATAATGGTTTTCATGTTTTGGAGGCCGAAAAGCATTGCAGCTACTAATTCGGCTGTCAACTCAACATCTTTCATCCTAGTTATTGCCTGCGGTAATAACACACGATTACGTTTCCAGAACTCGATATGCTCTCGTGCTAGCCGGTCCATTGCACCCTTAAACGCGCCGACGTATTTTGCATTCAGTTTTTCCTGAGCATTTAACGGGACGGTGTAAGCGTTAATCCTGGAAAAAATTTCAAGTACGTCTTGATCCTCCGTCCCTTCCAGGATATTCACTGAAAGCGGGAACGAGAGAAATGCTCGCTGCACTTCCTCTGGCAGATCGTCATACATCGTTCCGCCTAGGTTCTCATTGTGTGTTTTAAAAACAGTAAACTTGCCCTGCATATATCCGAGAATCGAAGCAATTCTTTGCTGTCCGTCAACGACTTCACGTACTATCCGCTTTTCTTTCGGATGGACAACTTCACGAATAAAGAATTGAGGAAGGGGCAGTCCCCTCAGAATTGAATCTATTAGATATGAGCGGCCCTTGGGACTCCAAACGCTCCGACGCTGGAAACCTGGCGCGAGGACGAGCTCCTTTCGAGCGTCCCAGCCTGCTATATCGTTTACCCGATAAACCTGTGCTTGAAACTTTAGCATGGGAATCCTAATCGAGGTATTGGAGACGAAGGCGTTTTAAGCGGGAAAATTATCTAACGTCGCGCTGAACGCATCGTTGTTGCAACTAATCATACCGTATCCCAAATTGCGTCTGACGATTGTTAGCCGGCCAGGCCGCAAAAATTCTTCCCGCCGAAGCCCTGCGCTACGAATAGATTTGCATCCACAATTTCCTATCGCATACGATGATCGCCGCATCTGAAAGTTGTGTGCGGAGGACGCCATGAAAGCAAACGTTGCGCGCGCCAATCATGAGGAATGGCCGGAGCTTCCCTTGGCAGCCTGGCAGGACACCTACTCGACGCTGCATATGTGGTCGCAGATCGTGGGCAAGGTTCGGCTGGCTCTGAGCCCGAAGCTGAACCATTGGTGGGAAGTTCCGCTGTATGTGAATGCGGTAGGATTGACGACTTCGCCGATTCCCTATGCGGGCGGCATTTTCGAGATTCAGTTCGATTTCATCGATCACACGCTGATCATTACGACTGACAAGGCAACAAGCAGAACGCTGCGATTGGAACCGAAGTCGGTGGCCGATTTTTATCGGGAATTTATGGCGGCCCTCAAATCGCTGGGAATCGAAGTGAAGATCTGGCCCACGCCAGTCGAGATTCCCAATCCGATTCCGTTCGATCGGGACACGCAACATGCCTCGTATGACCCGGAATATGCCCATCGATTCTGGCGAATTCTCGTAAGCTGCGATTCTGTCTTTAAGGAGTTTCGCGCGAGATTCATTGGCAAATCCAGTCCATCGCACTTTTTCTGGGGCAGCTTCGATCTTGCCGTGACGCGATTCTCCGGCCGTCGAGCGCCGGAACGCGTAGGCGCCGATCCCATCACGCGGGAAGCCTATTCGCATGAAGTGATCAGCGCAGGATGGTGGCCCGGAGGTGGAGACATTGCGGGCGCAGCCTTCTATGCCTATGCCGCCCCGGAGCCGGAGGGATTTGCCGAGCAACCGATCCAACCTGCGCCGGCTTTCTATCATCCACAGCTGAAGGAATTTCTGCTGATGTACGATGACGTGCGGCAGTCCCCTGCGCCAAGAGCCACGCTGCTGGAGTTTTTACAGAGTACGTACGATGCCGGAGCGAACACCGGAAAATGGGACCGCAAGGAGTTGGAGAAAGCGGCCACCTGACCCTTGCGCGCCCTGCCCGATATTTTAGTTGCCTTAGCAACCATAAACGCCAAAAAGAGGCGGGTTGGTTGCTAAGGCAACTACTTTTCCGGACCCCATTCGCAGGAGCCTGAAAAAAGGTGCGTCACCATGTTCAAAAGAATTGCGGTTGCATTCGACGAGTCACCGGAAGCGGCACGGGCTTTTCGTTCCGCCCTGGATTTGGCCAAGCTGGACGCCGCGGAACTGACCATTGTGACGGTGGTTGAAAATCTGCCAGCGTACATCAGCTATGTGTCTGCGGTCGCTCCTGACGTGCCGGTATTGCTGACAAACCAGCGGCGGGCTTTTTATGCGGACCTGCATCGCAGTGCGAAAGACACGGCAGAACGGGAAGGCATCCATCTCCACGCGGAACTGGTTGAAGGAGAAGAGATAGAGGGATTACTTCAAGCAATCGATCAAGTGCGACCGGAGCTTTTAGTGGTCGGACTTCGACGGGAACCGGGAGGGTTGAGCGGATTCATTGGCGGAACGGCGCACCAGCTGGCATTGCGCGCGCAATGCAACATTCTTGGAATCCGCTGAGGCTCTTACATCTGGGTTAGTTGATCGTCATGGTTGACAGGTACATCTGGTAGCTGGCGGTGCCGCCGTCGAAAAAGTCCCCAGTGAACATGAGCGTCGGCGTCGACCCGCGATCGATCGTGTCATTCAAAATGATGGGATTGTAATAGCCCTGTGTCGGCCAACGGGTCGTATTGACCAGCGACCACGGCCCCCACGGATGCGGGGCTTCATACACCAGCCAGGTCGTATCGAAGGTTGTGCCTGGGTTTCCGGCGCCATGCGGATAGAAGAAGGTGAGCAAGATATAGCGATTCAGTGCCGGTACATATTGCACGTTCGCCGACCCTAGCTCGCCGAAATTCGAAAGAATGGGCTGCGCGTTTGCCTGCGTTGAAGTCCAGCCAGCATCGAGCGATCCATCGCCGCCGACGTAATACTGATAGTCGCCCGGCTGAAGGCGGGAGATTTTTGCCCGCGGAACCCGCGCCAGGTAGTAGGCATTCCCGCCGCCGTTCGAGGGTCCGCCGCCGTTCCATGCGCCCTCGTTGGCAATCAGGTAGATGTAGGCGTTGGCATTGTCATGGCGATTGACCGCGGCGGTGTAGCCGAGAGTGCCATCGTCGGCCCCGTACATGACAAAGGTCGCAGTTCCGAAGGCGCTGGGGCTGGCGGCAAACATGGATGCGCTGGGCGGGGTGGTGGGATTGCCCATGGCATTGAACACAGAGGGAGTCTGGAAGTTGTTCCAGCTTTGACCCTTGTCGGGACTCCATGCGATCTGGCCGGCGTTCTGTTCCAGTACGATGTGGTTGCCCTGCAGTTGGCGGCCGAGGGAAATATAAATATTTCCAGCCATGCAGAATAGACCAGTGTCCTTCTGAGAGCGATTGTCGTCGCCCGTTCCGGAGCAGCACAGACCATAGTTCTGCATGAAGTTGATCGTCATTCCGGCCAGCGGCGACTCCGAGGTGAACTTGCCAATCGATAGCGAGCTGCTGGCCAGCGTGTTCACGGGGGCCCCATTCTGCTGCCAGGGTTTCTTCATATCTCCCACAGTGAAGTAGGTGACGCCATCGTTCGATTTGCAGTTATAAAAGGTATCCGCACTGCCCTGATCTGCGGGGTCGATGGAGTTGTAGCTGGTGATTGGCCCGAATGAGACGCTCGAGATCGGCGTGGTTGCATCCTCCGCCGTGGTCGCAAGCGAGAACCTTGCTGTCGCCGATCCGGCAGAGTTTGTCGCGGTGATTTGGCAATCGTACGTGGTAGAAGGAACCAGGCCCGCCACTACGTTCTGCTGGCTGGCTGCGCTGACCAGACCGTTATCCACTGCGTCGATGGTGTAGCTGCGCGGCGTCGTCCCACAGGCCAGCGACGAGGTCGCCGTTGTCTGCATCTGGTAGCTGGCAACAATCGTGGTCGCATCGCTGCTGTAGGTCAGATCCGCAATCACTGGGATAGCTTTTGCAGCGTTGCCCGGCGTGATCGTCGAGGCTGGTACGCTGCCTGGCGAACCGCAAGCCGTTAAACAAACCAATAGCAGAAGCAGGGGGAGACGTTCTACATGCATGCAATGTTGTCCAAGTACTGTTGCATCGAGTCCGCCAACGACATCGGTTCCGCTGGAAATATGCGGTTCAGCACCTGTGCATAATCGAAGGGATCACTGTAAATATACTTCCGAATTAACGATATTGACATTGCAACCCCCGGCTTCATGGTTACCTTAGTCACTTTACAGTCAGCGCAGCTCTTCTTCTCGCATGTTCTTTTGAATTCATATAGTACCACCATTTCTTACGAAAATGGCGGGGTGAGTGTAGTTACTTTAGATACCGTCGGAAGGAGAAACGCTCTACCGCAGCGGCAAGCACAGAAGCAGCGCTCCACGGCTGGAACGTCTTCGACGCGATGAGCGCCACCGCATCCATCGATCCGAAAACCCACTTGCTCACGGGAACATTCCAGTGTCTCGGTCTGGCCATCTGCTTCCTGGTCTCTTCTGTCCTGCTGTTCACTACCGGCGCAGCGATCCTGGCCCGCGACTTTTAGTTCTACAGTTGCAGATAGCGAATTGTTTGGGGTAGCTGCGCTGTAAACCATTGATTTTTAGAGAGCAGTGAGCGAGTGGGGTCGCGATGGAAATCAGGGGAATCCATTAACTGCAACTGTAGTACTAGTATCATGGCCGCATGTAAAGGTAACCAATGTAGGTACTTGTTGTGTGCCATGTTTGGCCGTATAGCTGAGGTATGGGCAACGGCAGACGGCTTCAGATCGAACTCAAGCAGCGAGATAGGCAA
>JAKAAZ010000014.1 GCA_021802085.1 Acidobacteriota bacterium | reverse complement strand
GGAATGTCCATACTCGAATCCTCCTGCCGTATATCATACGGTAGGAATAAGCATAAATCCCGCTCATTCTTCTACGCGCCACTCTGCTGACGTGCGCCCTTGTGAATATGCCATGTTGACAACGGCAACACGGAGAGCATAGCCTTATTGAAAATTATATATTTCAGTATGTTGAACTCGCGGATCCGATGGCCTCGTGATCTTTCAGAATCACATTCATGAAGCATGATAGCTGCTAAGTGGAAGCTTTCAAAAAACTAGAATGGCTCAAGAATTGCGTAGTTAGTTTGTAGTTAGTTTAAGGAGCAAAAGCATGGATTCCGACAGCCGACTTCGCCCCTTGAGGGGTATTATTCCCCCGGTGATAACGCCGTTGGCATCGCTCACGGCCCTCGACCACAAAGGACTGGAAACCATCATCGAGCACATACTTGCCGGCGGCGTCCATGCTTTATTTCTTCTGGGTACAACAGGAGAAGGCCCGGCATTGAGCTATGCAGTTCGCCGCGAGCTGATTGAGCGTGTTTGCAAGCAAGTAGGAAATCGGGTTCCGGTACTTGTTGGTATCACCGATACAGCCTATATTGAGTCGCTACGGCTTGCCGAACATGCCGCGTATTCTGGAGCTTCCGCAGTGGTAGCCGCGCCGCCCTACTATTTCTCGGTTAGTCAAACGGATCTCTTGCGGCTGATAGAAGGCTGGGCTCGCGAATCCGCTCTTCCGGTATACCTCTATAATCAGCCAGCACTTACAAAAGTGAACTTTGATCCGCACACCGTTCAATTGGCTTCAAACATACCCAACGTCTTTGGTATTAAGGATAGTTCGGGAGAGATATCCTATCTTAAGGAAGTTCTCGACTTAGTAAGGGACAAACGGGAATTTTCGGTGCTAGTTGGCCCCGAGCATCTGCTATCGGAGGCATTGATGTGCGGCGCCCATGGCGGAGTTCCAGGTGGAGCGAATATATTCCCCGAGTTACCTGTGCTTCTATATCAGGCATTCTTAGAAGGTTCATACCAAGAGATGGAAAAAATTCAGGCAGAGATGGTGGACCTGGGTTTGCCCATTTTTCAGCCCGGAGAAGCCGACTCGGGCTATATACGTAGATTGAAATTTGCTTTGTCCCGCATGAATATCTGCAGCGATCTACTCGCAGGTCCCTATCAACAAGCCTCCGCCAAGGAAGCGCAAATTATAGAACAGCACCTGCAGGCGTACGGCTTTCTTGGAGATTCCAAAGCAATGCGATGAGCCGACACGTTATGTAGTGCGCCATGGGGCATTTGCATTGTTTCGTATCGGAATCCTCGCGATCCCGTCATCTGAGGGTTCACGCGTGAAATTTACCAGCCAGATTATATTTATAGTTATGAAGTAGAGACGATGGTCGCTGAAGTCGCTGCGATCATTGATTCTATAAATCTTGTTTATTGAAAGTGATGCAATGGTATCTGTTTCTCAGGAACAATCATGGCTGGAGGGTGCGCTGGCTCCGTTGCGGAGTCTGCGGGCGGCGGTGTTGGGGGATTTTTGCCTGGACAGCTACTGGCAGCTGGATACAGGTGAGGCGGAATATTCGGTGGAAACGGGATTGCCGGTGAGGCGAGTCCGGAGCCAGCGCTACTCACTGGGCGGCGCGGGGAATGTCGTGGCCAACCTCATCGACCTGGGGGTAGGGAGGGTGCAGGCCATCGGCGTGGTGGGGAGAGACCTTTTTGGGTTGGAAATGCTGCGCCTGCTTGAGGAGCGCGGTGCCGAGATTCGCGGCAAGATGGTGATCGATGAGCATTGGCAGACCATGGTCTATGCCAAACCATGCCGTGAAGATGAAGAAGAAAGCCGGATCGATTTCGGCGCCTTCAATGTCCTGACGGAGAAGACTATTGATGGGCTGATCTTGGCTCTGACGCAGGCTGCAGCGGAAAATGAGGTTGTAGTTTTAAATCAGCAGATTCCCCGCGGCGTGAGCAGCCTTACGGTGATCGAGCGGATCAATCAGGTGATTGCGAAGCACTCGGAGACGCATTTTGTGGTGGATGCGCGACATCGCCCAGATCTTTATCGCGGAGCGGTGCTGAAGTTGAATAGCCAGGAGGCGGCCCGGTTCCTCTCCGAGCCTATTGAGGATTCTGTCTCCACAGAGAAGGCGAAGGAGTTTGCTAGACGCATTGCCCACAAGACAGGCAAAGCTGCCTTTTTGACACGCGGCGAGCACGGCATTCTGGTGGCCGACGGCGAACGGGTCGATGAGATTCCCGGAATTCAGATCATCGAGAAGACGGACCCGGTCGGCGCGGGCGATACGGTTGTTGCCGTGATCGCTGCCGTACTGGGCAGCGGACAGGATGCTTCGACTGCAGCCCGACTGGCCAACATCGCGGCTTCGATCACCGTGCGCAAGTTGCAGACAACCGGCACGGCTACACCGGCGGAGATTTTTGCCGTGGGTCCGGAGCCGGATTACATCTATGAGCCGGAGTTGGCGGAGTCGCCTCGTCTGGCGCGATATATCGCGGGAACGGAGATCGAGGTCATCGGCGACCTGCCCACCGATCTTCAGATTGAGCATTGCATTTTTGACCATGATGGGACGCTCTCTACGCTGCGCGAAGGATGGGAGAAGATCATGGAGCCCATGATGGTGCAGGCCGTGCTGGGCCCTCGCTATGAGACCGCCGATACAGCACTGTTCTCCAGGGTCACAAAGGAAGTTCGCAGCTTCATTGACCGCACTACCGGGATTCAGACACTGGTACAGATGAAGGGATTAGCCGAGCTGGTGAGGCAATCCGGTTTTGTCGAGCGCAGCCAGATTTTGGACGAGCATGGTTATAAACACATCTTCAATCGAGACCTTCTTAAGATGATCGGCAGGCGCATGGAGAAGCTCGAGTCGGGGGAACTGGACCCGGCGGATTTCCAGATGAAGAACGCCATGTTGCTGTTGCAGGAACTTCATCGGCGGGGAATCAAACTGTATTTGGCGAGCGGTACCGATGTTGCCGATGTCATTGCCGAGGCCACTGCGATGGGGTATGCCGACCTGTTTGAAGGCAGGATTTTCGGCGCCGTCGGCGACATCAATGTGGAAGCGAAGAAGGTAGTGCTGGATAGGATCATCCAGGAGCACGGCTTGGCTGGCCACCAGTTTGCGACCTTTGGCGACGGTCCGGTGGAGATGAGAGAGACGAGGAAGTGCGGAGGATTCTCCATTGGCATCGCAAGCGATGAGGTGCGGAGGTTTGGATGGAACATGGCCAAGCGGGCACGGCTGGTGCGGGCGGGAGCGAAGCTGATCGTACCGGATTTCAGCCAGCTGCCGGCGTTGCTGGAGGCGATGCGACTGGCATAGTTGGATTTTCTAACGCAGGGAAGTTTCCTGAAAAAGGAGGATGGATGCAGGTTGATAACCCGAAGATTGTGACGGTGGAAGAAGCGCGCGCGGAGCGTGACAAGCTGGTGGCGCAAGGCAAGAAACTGGTTTTCACGAATGGATGTTTCGACATCCTGCACCGCGGCCATGTCACGTATCTCACGTTTGCCCGCAACCAGGGAGACGCGCTGGTGGTGGGAGTGAATACGGATGCGTCGGTGCGCGCGAATAAAGGCCCGGACCGGCCCATCAACTCGGAGCAGGATCGCGCCTTTGTGCTGGGATCGTTGCGGGCGGTGGATTTTGTGGTGCTGTTTGGCGATGACGAACCCAAGGACATCATTGCGAAGATTCTGCCGCAGGTGCTGGTGAAGGGCCGCGACTGGGCCCACTATGTCAGCGGCCGCGAAGTGGTCGAAACCAATGGCGGCACGGTGGTTTTGGCGGACATGGTGGAAGGCCGATCGACGACCAGCACCATTCAGCGGATTCTTGAAGTGTACGGCAAGGAAGGGGCTGCTCGTGAGTAAACGGATGGTGGTCACCGGCGCCGATGGATTTATCGGACGCAATGTGGTGGCGGAATTGAATGCGCGCGGATATGACGACCTTCTTCTGGTCGACAGCCTGGGCCGCGACGACAAGTGGCGCAACCTGCTGGGCCTGGCTTATGAGGACATCCTGGGACCGGAGGAATTTCTAACAAGCGTGGAGAAGGGTAAGCTGGACGACGTAGAAGCGATCGTTCATCTGGGCGCCTGCAGCGCAACCACAGAGCGGGATGCGGATTATCTACTGCGGAATAATTACCGTTATACGCGGACCTTGTGCCAGTGGAGCTTGCAGAACCACGCACGATTCATTTACGCATCCAGTGCCGCCACCTATGGCGACGGCAGCCAGGGTTACAACGACGATGTTGCCGAGCTGCCCATTCTGCGGCCGCTGAACATGTATGGATATTCCAAGCACATGGTGGATCTGTGGGCAAGGAAGCACAAACTGTTCGACCGTATCGTGGGCTTGAAATATTTCAATGTCTTCGGTCCGTATGAGGACTATAAGGGCGACATGCGTTCGATGGTCTCGAAGTCCTATGACCAGATCAAGAAGACGGGCAAGGTGCAGTTATTCAAGTCTCACCGGCCCGACTATGCCGACGGCGAGCAGATGCGCGACTTCATCTACGTGAAAGACGCCGTCGCCGTCACGCTGCACTTTCTGGAACATCGCCAGCATGGCGGGCTGTTCAACTGCGGCACCGGACAGGCGCGTACCTGGAAGGCTTTAGTGACGGCGGTGTTTGCCGCGATGAAGCTGCCGCCGCAGATTGAATTCGTTCCCATGCCGGAGGTGCTGCAGGGCAAGTATCAGTACTTTACCCAGGCGTCGATGGAGAAACTGCGCAAGGCCGGATATACCCAGCCGTTCACTTCTCTGGAAGATGCCGTCCTCGACTATGTGACGACCTATCTTTCTAAGCGGGACGATGCTGGCGTATTGCAACAGGGACGTGGCCGGGAAGGGAAGGCATCCGCATGAATCGGGTAGTGAGCGAAAACCTGCGCGAGGCCAAGGCGACGCTGGATCGACTGGCTGGTCTGGAATCGGAAATGATTGCGGCCGCCGATGCGATCGCTGGGGCGTTGCTCTCCGGAGAAAAACTGCTGGCCTGCGGCAACGGCGGCAGCGCGGCGGATGCCTCGCATCTGACCACGGAATTTGTGTGCCGCTTCAACCAGGATCGCCGTCCCTATCCGGCCATTTCGCTCGCTGCCCATGGCGGCGACCTGACTGCCATCGGCAACGATTATGAGTTCAACGATATTTTTGCGCGCCAGGTCCAGGCCTTCGGCAAGCCCGGCGATGTGCTGATCGCCTTCACCAGCAGCGGCAGGAGCGAGAATGTACGCCGGGCGCTGGTCGCGGCGAAAGAGTTGCAGGTCAAAAGTATCGCATTCCTCGGCAAAGATGGCGGCAGCTGCACCGGCCTGGCCGATATCGAACTGCTGGTGACCGGCACGGTCACGGCGCGGATTCAGGAAGGCCATCAGTTCCTATTCCATACCATCTGCGAAATAGTGGAAGAAAAATTGCAGGCGTAAGGCGGAATTCCTGGTACCGTGATTGGCGGAGCGGAAGGCAGAGCATAGCTCGCCGCGGCGAGTGGCGCGCTCCATCAGCGGAAGACAAAAGGCTCGAACGAGGTTGCTGGATGGCGATGGAAAAAGTTGCAGTCGGAACAACGGTCGAGGTCCAGCAGCCCAATCGGCTGTTATGGGTATTGTTCGCTTCCTACTTTACGTTTGGGATTGTGCTCAACGTGGTGGGAGTGGTGATTCCCATCGTGATTCGCCAGTACCACCTCAGCTTGTTCGCCGGCGGCCTGCTGGCATTCGCCCTCTACATCCCGTTTGGCGTGTGCTCGATCCCGGCCGGTCTGGCAGCCGACCGATTCGGCTCGAAACCCGTCGTGCTGGCCGGAGTGTTGTTGATGGCGATTGGCTGCGGCGCCATTCCCTGGGCGGCGAATTTCGTGGCCATCACCGTTCTGGCCTTTGTAATCGGCGCCGGTGTGGCACTGCTCGAAACTGCCGGCAATCCGCTGGTCGAGCGCCTGGATCGGCGTGAGAATTACCATCGCAATCTCACCCTGACGATTGGCTTTTGCGGCATCGGGGCCTTCCTCGGCCCCATCTGTCTTTCCGCTTTGCAATCGCATGGTCAGCCCTGGCAGCGGCTCTATGTGTACTACGCGCTCCTCTGCGCCGCGCTGCTGATTTTTCTCGCGCTCTCCCATTTTCCTGAAGGAGAGATCCTCGCCCGCGACAAACTTCGCCTGCGCGAGGTCGGAAAAGTTCTCGCCCATCCCATCGCCATCACGTACTTCCTGGCCGTCTTTTTCTATGTGGGAGCTGAGGTGGGGACCGCTTCCTGGATCGTGAAATTCTTTCAGCAGGTGCATGGGCTGGGAGAGGTGAGAATCGCCAGCCCCAATCAGGGCGCATGGCTGAGCTACCTGCCCGCGCTTCCCGTCCTGACCGTTTCACTGTTCTGGGGCTTGCAGGCGATAGGGCGCCTGACCAGCGCTCCAGGAATACAAAAGCTCGGCGCACGCCCCATGCTGCGGCTCTACACCTTCGGCGCGCTGGCCTCACTTGTGCTGGCCGCCTTCGCATCGGTCCACGTCGCCGCCTTCGCCTTTGCCGCCTGCGGATTTTTTACTTCCATTCTGATCACTCTTTTATTCAGCGGCGCCATCCATTCCTTTCGCGAATCGCAAGGCACCATCTCCGGCTTGCTGGTCACCGCATCCATGGGCGGAGCTGTCATTCCTCCGCTGGTTGGCTTTGCCGCAGACCACCTCGGCATCCAACTCGCCATGCTGGTCCCCGCCTTCTGCTTCCTCTATGTCCTGGCCGTCTCCTTCCTCGGTAAAGCCTCCTATGAATGAAACCGCCCTGCTCCTCTGAAGCCCTTGAGTCCGGTTCAGGGAACGCAGGTTAGGTCCGGATCAATCTATCGGCTCAGTTGGCTTCGATCGAAAGCGCGGCTTTTTCATCAGATAACCGATGGGGATCAAGCACGCAGTCATCACAACTAGAATATGCACGGTGTCTACATACGCGAGGACTGTTGCCTGTTGCCGCATCATGGCATAGATCCGCAGGGCAGCGCCTGTTGCCGCATCGGCGGAGGAGTAGCCGCGGGCATGCAATGCACCCGACATCCCCTGCTTGAGCGACATGTACTTGGTGGACGCGCCATACACATGCGCCGATAAAACCTCCTGGTGGGTCTGTGCCCGTCGCAACAGCATGGTGCTGATGAAGGAAACGCCGAGGCTGCCGCCAATGTTGCGCGCCAGCGCCGTCAGTCCGGAGACCTCATTATTTTTCTCCTGCGGCACGCCTACATAGGACATGATGCTGATCGGCACAAACAGAAAGGGCATGCCCAGCACCATCACGACGCGCCAGCTGACCGCGTTCCAGAAGCCGATGCTCAAGTTGAGATCGCCGATTCGCCAGATGCCGAATGTCAGCAGGCAGAATCCGAATGTAATCATCAGGCGCGGATCGAGCTTTTGTCCGAGGTAGCCGACGATAGGTAGCAGCATGATCAGGACCAGGGCGCCCGCGGAAAGCGCCATGCCGGCCTCCGTAGCCGTGTAGCCCATCACTTCCTGCAGAAACTGAGGAATCATGACGGTGGTCGAATACAAGGCTGCGCCGACCGCCAGCATGACCACCTGACTCATCGCAAAATTGCGCCTGCGATACAGGGACAGATCGATGACAGGATGCTTTGTTGTCCATTCCCGATAGAGAAACGCAATCAGGCCGACACCGGCAAGTAGAGCGCAGGTGACGATGACGCGCGATCCAAACCAGTCATCTTCCTGGCCTTTGTCGAGCACGATCTGCAAGGCTCCGATGGACAGCGCCAGCAGTCCCAGGCCGATGCCGTCGATACTGCCGACCGTCTTTCGCACTCTTTTCAAGTAGGGTGGGTCTTCCACAATGCGGCTGGTCAGCAGTAGAGAGATGATACCCACAGGAATGTTCAGGAAAAAAATCCAGCGCCAAGTGTAATTGTCAGTGATCCAGCCACCGATGGTGGGGCCGATGGCGGGAGCCACGACAACAGCCATCCCGTACAGGGAAAATGCCATGCTGCGTTTCTCGGGCGGGAAAGTGTCGGCCAGGATGGCTCGTTCGCTGGGCTGCAGACCACCGCCGCCCATGCCCTGAACCACGCGAAAAAAAATCAACATGGGCAGAGATGTGGCGAGACCGCACAGGAACGAAGACGCCGTAAACAAGGCAACGCATATCATGTAAAAGCGTTTGCGGCCGATACGGTTTGAGATCCAGCCGCTGATAGGCAACACAATTGCGTTCGAGACCAGATAGGAAGTCAGTATCCAAGTGGCTTCGTCGTAACTGGCGCCCACCGTGCCGGCAATATGGGGAAGCGCGACGTTGGCGATGCTGGAGTCGAGCGATTCCATGAACGTCGCCAACGTCACCGTAAAGGTGATGACCCACGGATTGAATCGCGGCGTCCAATGCTCGTAGTGAAACTCGCTGTCGTAGTCCTGCCCTTTGGCAGCAGGAACTACGGAAGACTGCGCCATGCCTGCTCCCCAACATTTTTTCAATCGCAACGCGACGGTGCGGTGAGGCCTTGCGGCGGAACATTGCCACCCAGACAGGATGAAAATCCAATCTAGACGAAGGAGCAGCCACCGCACGCAAAGCTAACTTACAGGATAATGCAGAGGATGCTAAACAAAGCGCCGCGACGTGAAGCCGCGCACTTGTCAGGAATGCAAGGTACGACCGGAAAGCGATATCATCGCAACCAGCATGGCATCGGTCACGCCCCCGCAGGCGGTTCATCTGGAAGAAGCGGAAAATCTTGTCGCCAGTCTCCGAGACGGAAATGTGCGCGCCTTGGCGCGTGCCATTTCACTGGTGGAAAACGATGCATCCGGAGCGGCGTCCGTGTTGTCGGCTTGTTTCCCATACACCGGCCACGCACTGCGAATCGGTCTGACGGGCGCCCCCGGTACAGGTAAAAGCACGCTGGTCGATCGGCTGGCCAGCCACTATCGCGCGCAGCAGCAGACCGTCGGCATCGTTGCGGTCGATCCCACCAGTCCATTCACCGGAGGAGCGATCCTGGGCGACCGCATTCGGATGCAAAGGCATCACGCCGATCCGGGACTCTACATTCGCAGTATGGCGACCCGCGGTTTTCTGGGCGGCCTTGCCTCGACCACCGCGGACGTCGCTTCGGTGGTTGAAGCCAGCGGGAAAACTCGTCTACTGATCGAGACGGTCGGAGTGGGGCAGGATGAAGTCGACATAGTGCGCCTCGCGGATGTGACAGTTGTGGTGCTGGTACCGGGACTGGGTGACGACGTGCAAAGCATCAAGGCCGGCATCCTCGAAATTGCCGACATTTTCGTCGTGAACAAGAGTGATCGCGAAGGAGCAGACAGAGTGGAACAGGAAATCCGCGCCATGCAATCGCTCGGCGGCCATGCGGAAGGTTGGGTCCCGCCCGTGGTGCGAACCGTGGCTACCACTGGCGATGGAACAGGCGCTCTGGCAGAAGCCATCGAACGCTGTGCCGAGTGGTTGCGGCAGACCGGGAAGCTGGAACAGAAGCGCGCGGCGGCCTGGCAGAAGCGGCTGGTCGAAATGATCCGTCAAAAACTGGTACGCGAGCTGATCCATCATCGCCTGGGTATTTCCGATCTTGAAGCCCATGCCCTGGCCGTCGCCGCCCGGAACGAGGATCCGTATCGATTGGTGGACAAGTTGGTGCGTGGATTGCTGGATTTGCGCGAGGACGACCGGCAACATCCAAGTATCGAGAGGTAGAGTGGTTCCAAGGTAGTGCATCCAGGGCGACTGGATCTTCGCGCAGGTTTTCCTTAAGAAAAGCCGCACTGCGCGACCGTGGGCCGGTACAGTAACCATGGAACAGCTCGAAGGGCGCTATACCGGGCTGTAAATCGAGCCGGCGCCAGAAAGTTGGGAATAAGACGATGTTTCGTATCGATCATCTTGGAATTGCGGTAAGCGATTTGCGCCAGGCCCGCAGTTTTTACGAGCTTCTCGGAATGCCTGTGGGAACAGAGGAAGTAATTGAACAGGAACAGGTACGCACGGTGATGATTCAGGCCGGCGAAAGCCGTATTGAGCTGCTGGAACCCACTTCGCCGGACTCCGTTATTGGAAGATTTATCGATCGCCGTGGAGAAGGGATGCACCATGTGGCATTGCATGTCGATGACATCGAGGACGTGTTTGCCGAGATGAAATATGCCGGAATGCGCCTGGTATCCGACGAGTTGAAGATAGGCGCAGGCGGCCATCTTTACTTTTTCGTGCATCCGTCCAGCACGGGCGGCGTTCTGGTGGAAATCTGTCAGAATGCAGAAGCGGACGTTGCCGTCTGATGCTGCTCCTCATCGTCGATACCGCGGGACCAACGGGCGGGGTGTTATTGGCGCGTCGGGATGCCGACAGCCTGGATCGAGGTGTCCGCCCCGACGAAACCGAAACTCTGGACAATGGAGTCCGAATTCTGAGCACGCGCAATTTGCAGCCGCGAGCTTTTTCCGCGCAATTGATCCCCGCCATCGCGGAATTGCTTCGGGCGAGCGAGCTGCACCTTGCCGAGATCGATGCCTTCGTGGTCGTTTCCGGTCCCGGCTCATTTACTGGGCTTCGTGTTGGCCTGAGTGCCGTCAAAGCCATGGCGGAAGCTACCCGTAAACCGATCATCGCCTTGTCACGACTGGCCATTATGGCGTCCATGGTGGCCCGGTTCCAGCCACACGAGACCGCCGATGCGCTCGTGCACTCGGTCCTCGATGCCGGCCGTGGAGAGTTTTACCATGGCATCTATCGGAACGCGGGCGAGGTCTGCATGGCCGAATCTCTCGAATCGCTCGATGGACTTTCTGCTGGCGTTCACAACCAGCCCGGCATGGTAGTCGTATCGGAGCCGACCGTGTGGAGTGCTATGGGTGCGATGGATGGCATCCACAGGCGCGAAATTCCTTCCTGCACGGTCCAAGATGCGTTGCCTCTTGCCTTGTCAGCTTGGCACGCCGGCAACTTCCAGGCCCCAGCCAGTGTGGACGCGAATTATCTTCGCCGATCGAATGCTGTCGTGGTGGCGAGGTCATCCGGCGCAACGCAGCCTAGCCGGCGGCAGGGTTGTGAGTCGTGACCGCGTTGGTTTCCCCTTCTGTCCGGTCGGAAAAACCGAGCCAGGCCGCCCCCATCATTCGGCGCGCCTGGATCGAAGATATCGACGCTGTTCGTGACCAGGTCTGGGGATTGGCGCAAGCTTCCTCGACGGCACCCCGCTGGTCCGATGTTGCGTACCGAGAATACTTGGCGCTTGAAGCGGCCCGTTCTGACATCCAGGCGAAAGTGCTCTTCATCGCCTGCGTGCAGACAGAGCCAATTGGATCTTTGGTCATTTCCTCTGAAAATGCCCGTGCAGCGCGGGAGCGGGTTGTTGGCTTCGCTGCTCTCTCTGCGGTTCCAGGTGCTGGGGAATGCGCTTTGGACAACATGGTCGTCGCGGAATCATGGCGCAAGCAGGGAATTGGGACGCGGCTATTGTCTGCCAGCCTGCTCTGGTGTCGTGCCCACGCGGGCTCCAGTGTCTGGCTGGAAGTACGTGCCTCCAACCGCGGCGCGATAGCGCTGTATGAACGGGCCGGGTTTTCGATTGCCGGACGCCGGCCGGGCTACTACAGCGAGCCTGTGGAACCCGCGCTCCAGATGCGGAAGCTTCTGGGCCCTGTTGCCTGACGCGATCAAAATTTCCCCTGTTGAAAACCCCCGTTGCATTCGGGCTGACCCACGTGATACTTTGACTGTCAATACGGAATTAGGAGGTGCTTCCCTATGGAAACTTCCGTCGAGGCTTCTCACTCTGGAGCCAATCCCTTGGGCCGCCTGGTCGAAGAACATCGGCAATACTCCCGCAAATTGGAAGCAATACTAGCCCATCCCTATCTGAGCGAAAGCGAGCAGATAGAGGCCGCGCGATTGAAAAAGCTGAAATTGAAGCTGAAAGATGAGATGGAGGGATACGCGCGTCTCTCCCGATCGACCTCGTGATTGCCTGAATGGATCGCGGAAAGCGCCGCAGTGGAAGTTGCGGAAGTCTGCCCGCTAGGATTGTCGCGGCGAACCGTATAATCTGTTCTACGAAATGGTTCGCGACGGATATTCTTACGGATCGGTTTTTGGAGCGGTTGGTGTCCTGGTCTGGGTCGCCACGCATTCGTTGTTGCTCACAGCAATTCCAATCCTTCTGGCTGCGTTTTTCCTGTGGTTTTTCCGCGATCCTCACCGCGACATACCAGAAGCTCCTGGCCTGATCGTCTCCCCAGCCGACGGCAAAGTTACAGCCATTGAAACCATCCAAACGGAAGCCGGCCCGCAGCGGCGCATCAGCATTTTCCTGAATGTCTTCAATGTCCACGTGAATCGTGCTCCCATCGCCGGAAATATCCAGCACATTGACTATCAAAAGGGCAAGTTTCTAAACGCGATGAATCCGGACTCGGCCACGCAGAATGAACGTAACTACGTGGAAGTCGCCGGCGAGTTGTGTACCGTGGCCTTTACCCAGATTGCCGGCCTACTGGCGCGCCGCATTGTGTTTCAAAAGCAGCTCGGCGACTGGGTGCATCGCGGTGAGCGTGTGGGACTCATTAAATTCGGCTCCCGCGTCGATGTCGTGTTTCCTCTTTCCTGCGAGCTTCAGGTCGGCATCGGCCACCAGGTTCGCGGAGGCGCATCCATCCTCGCCATCATGCCATCCAGCGACGTGGAGGAAGAGTTGATGGCAGTTGTGTCCTCCGAGGCATCTCCGTTCGGTTTGGTGTCGGAGCCCGTGCGATGAGTGAGCCTCGTGGCCGCAAGCAGAGACCGGCGCGACGCGGCATGTATATTCTGCCTTCGTTGTTCACGGCCGGTACCATCGCCGCGGGGTTCTATGCGATCGTGCAGAGCTTGCAAGGTTCTCCCCTCGAACCGCATCACTTCGACAATGCCGCTCTTGTAATCGGTCTGGCCATACCGTTCGATGGGCTGGACGGCCGCATTGCCAGAATGACGAATACCGCGAGCGATTTTGGCCGGGAACTGGACTCTCTGGCCGATGTGATTACCTTTGGCGTTGCCCCCAGCATTCTCGCCTACACCTGGGGCTTTCGCATGTTGCCGCCGACGATGGACCCCGTGCTGCGCCATCAATTGATGCAGATCGGCGCCGTCGTCTGCTTTCTGTTCTTGATCTGCGGCGCCTGTCGCCTGGCCCGCTTCAATACCAGCGCCGATGCGCAGCCGAAAAATCCAGGACGTCCGGATCGAAAATATTTCGTGGGCATGCCGATCCCCGCTGCCGCTGGCGTGATCGCCGCCTGCGTTCATTATTTTCTGGGTACGCCGGTGTTCAGCGGTACGGTCGCCATCGTCTGGATTGTTCTGATCGGGCTGGTCGGTTTTCTCATGGTCAGCACGTGGCGTTTCTGGAGTGGCAAGGAAATCACTCTCACCGGTCGCCATCCATTTCAACTATTGGTCCTGATTGGGGCGGTTGTTTCGGTACTCCTGCTCTTTTCCCAGGTTTTGCTCTTTATGATTGCGATGGGCTATATGTTCTCCGGACTGCTGGCCCGGGCGGCATACTCCTGGTCGCTTCGGCGTCGCCGCACCAGGAAGCCGGATGGCACCATGTCCGGTCCTTCGGCACATAAAGCGTAGTCTGCTTCGATGCGCGCAGAAAAGCTTCAGGAATGAAACAGGCAGAGGTTCCATGTCAGAAAAATCGTTAAGAATTGCGTTGGTGGGCGCCGGCACCTTGCTCGGCAAGGCTCTCAGTGATGAGTTGGCAGTATCCGCCTTCGCCTCCGCGGACCTCCGCTTACTCGACGATGAAGATGGCCAGGGAAACCTGGCAGCGGTCGATGATGAGATGACGTTGATTCAGCGAATCGAAGCAGATTCCTTCGAGGGTTGCGACTTCACTTTTTTTGCAGGCGATCCAGCGCTCACGAAAAAATATGCGCGGCAGGCTTTGCAGGCCGGGTCTTGCCTTGTCGATTTAAGCGGGGAACTGGAGAAGTCCCCCGGAATGCTGGTGCGCGCACCGTGGGTTGCCGAGCGGCCTGCCTCCGACGCGTCGCCAAAACATGTGGCGCCAAAGTTGCCGGCACCCGACCTGCATACGCGAGCCGTAGTTTCCGCTCATCCGGTAGCGGTGTTGCTGGCGATGCTGGCCGCGCGCAGCCAGCGGGTTGCCCCCTTACACGGTATTTGGGCGACCCTGCTGCAACCGGCCTCTGAGTATGGCCATGCCGCGCTGGAGGAATTGCATCAACAAACCGCCAACCTGCTGTCGTTCCAACCGTTGCCGACCGAAGTGTTTGGCGGGCAGACCGCTTTTACGCTGGCGGTTTCGTTCGGTGTCGCGGGGCAAGCTGTTCTGGCCAGCGCCGCCGGCAAGATCAGGCGCCACTATGCGAAGATCGCTCTTGTCCCCGCGTCATCACTCGCGTTGCAGGTCATCCAGGTCCCGGTTTTTCATGGATATGCACTGTCGGTTGCGGTCGAATTTTCGCATCCTGTCGCGGCCACGGCGCTGGCGGAGGCGCTGGCTGGTTCACACGTCCATATTGTCGCCGATGCCAGCGCATTTCCGGGGAACGTACAGGCTGTCGAAGAGGAGGAAGCGCAGATCCTGGTGCAACCCGTTTTCGAGCTTGCGGAAGAGTCCGGTGTTTCTCCCAAGACAACCGTGAAAAGCGCGGCTAAGCCAGAACCGGCAGCGCAGCAGACAAGCCGGTTCTGGCTGTGGATTGTCGCCGACAACCTGAAGTTCGCCGCCCGCAATGCCGTTGCGTGCGCCATTGAATTGAATCGCCTCCGCCCTCGCGGAAAGGTCCAGTAACGGAATAGTCCAACCCAGGAGCCGCTCCATGCACCGGATTCACTGTCACAGATGTAGCGCTCGGAATCGCCTCTCCGCCGATTCTTCCGCGGCCGTTCTTTTGTTGCCTCTGCTCCTGCTGCTGACCGTGGCCTGCTCCGCGCAATCAATTCTTTCCCAGCCTGCGTTGCCGGCAGGTTTGCCGGATGTTCTTGCCAGGAGCAACGGGTCCAAGATCACCACGCCAGCGCAATGGCAGGCGCATCGAGCGCAACTCCTGAAGCTGTTTACGGAACAGGAATACGGCGTTGCGCCGCCCCGTCCCAAGAACATGCGCTTTGTGGTCGTCGATGATACCCGCAACGCGCTGAGTGGGACCGCGACCCGCAAGCAGGTGACGATCCTGCTGGACGGAACTTCCAGCGGGCCGAAACTTCATCTTCTGCTGTACATTCCAAATCGGGTACATCGCCCCCCGGTTTTTATGGGCCTCAATTTTTGGGGAAATGAAACCGTCAATGCCGATCCTGGGATACTGATTTCTACGAGTTGGACGGAGGTCACAGAAAAGCACCCCAATGAGCCCTACACTGCGCCCTGTGTCAAGAACCATCGCGCCACGGCTGCCTGTCGAGGCATCGCCTCCGACAAATGGCCCATTGAAACCATGTTGAAGCGCGGCTACGCGGTAGCGACGGTATACCGAGCCGATGTCGATCCCGACTATATTGGCAGCTATCGCGACAGTTTGAAAGCCTATTATCCGCAGTTGCAGGGAAGAGGCGATAACTTCTCGACTATTGGCGCGTGGGCCTGGGCGCTGCGCCGCATGATGGATTATCTGGAGACGGATCATGATGTGGATGCGTCGAGAGTGGCCGTCTTCGGCTGGTCTCGCCTGGGCAAAGCGGCTCTGTGGGCGGCTGCAACGGACCCGCGATTTGCCATGGCGATCAGCGACGATTCCGGCGCGGGCGGCGTGCGGTTATTTCACCGTCCGGGCGGCGAGACGATCCGCGATCTGAACACGCACTTTCCCTATTGGTTCTGCAATAACTTCAAACAATATAACGGTCGGGACAGCACGCTGCCCTTCGACCAGCACATGATGATTGCCTTGATCGCTCCGCGTCCTCTGTATATCGCCAGCGCCATCGACGATCACTGGGCTGACCCCGAAGGAGAGTTCCTCTCCGGTGTTGCCGTCACCCCTGTCTACAAACTTCTTGGAACCGATGGCTTGCCGACGACACAGTGGCCGCCTGTGAATCATCCGGTCATGGGACAGATCGGCTACCATGTTCGTACTGGAGGCCATAACATTACGTTCTACGATTGGCAACAGTACTTGAACTTTGCCGACATGCACCTGAAGAAAGCCGCAATGGGGAAAACGGATCCAGCACCAAAAACAACTCAGCAATGAAGCGAACGCGTTTCTGCAATCCGTCAGGCTAAGGAAGCCGGACAATCCATCGCGCCGAGATGGAATCTGAATCACGATCTTAAGTGTGAAGGAGCAACATGCAAACACCGAGAAGAGACGTACTGAAGCTTGCTGGAGGCGGGATCGCCGCCTCTTTGATGACCGCGCCTGCCTTGTTTGCGGCCAATCCATCCGATGTGTCCGGGGTCGGACGGAACGGCAAGGGTACCTATGACGTGCGGGGATACGGCGCGGTTGGCGACGGAACCACGATCGATACGCCGGCGATCAACAAAGCGATCGCCGCCGCGGCCTCTTCCGGAGGCGGGACGGTTCTGTTTCCGGCGGGCACCTATGCCTGTTACTCCATCCATTTGCAAAGCCATGTCACGCTGTTTCTTGAGCAAGGAGCCGTCATTCTCGCAGCGCCCGCGCCTGCGGAGGGAAGTTCCGGCGGCTACGATGAGCCCGAGCCCAATGAAACATGGCACATGTATCAGGACTACGGCCACAACCACTGGCACAACAGCCTGATCTGGGGCGAAGGGCTGAACGACATCTCTATCTGCGGGCCTGGTCGCATCTGGGGACGCGGCTTGAGCCGCGGTAACGGACCGGAATCTCACAATCCGGCAGATAGACGCACCAGCGGCGTCGGCAACAAATCCATCTCGCTCAAGAACTGCCACAACGTCGTGCTCAAGGACTTCCAGATACTTCAGGGCGGCTGGTTCGGCATTCTGGCAACCGGAGTCGACAATCTGACCATCGACAATCTGACCATCGATACCAATCGCGATGGCATGGACATCGATTGCTGCCGCAATGTTCGCGTATCGAATTGCACTGTCAATTCCCCCTGGGACGATGCCATAGTTCCGAAGAGTTCATTTGCGCTGGGCTATGCGCGTCCCACGGAAAATGTCACCATCTCGAACTGCTATGTGACTGGCGCGTATGAATTGGGAACTCTGCTGGACGGAACGCTCAAGAAATTTCCGGATGGGACCCATGTCTCCCGCACCGGACGCATCAAGATGGGGACGGAATCGAACGGCGGCTTCAAGAATATTGCCATTTCAAACTGTATTTTCGAAGGCTGCCATGGTTTGGCTCTCGAAACCGTCGATGGAGCGCTGCTGGAGGATATCGCCATCACCAACATCACCATGCGCGATATTGTGAGCGCTCCCATTTTCTTCAGGCTGGGCGCCAGAATGCGCGGTCCCGCAAACGGTTCCGTCGGCCAGCTGCGCCGAGTCCTTATCGGCAACATTGTCGCGTCGAATGTGAACCCACGGCAATGCTCCATCCTCAGCGGGATTCCCGGCCACAGGATTCAAGATGTCCAGATCGGCGATGTCTATATCCAGCATCAGGGCGGTGGAACGCGCGAGCAGGCCGCCTTGCGTCTTCCGGAAATGGAAAATGGATACCCGGAGCCGACCATGTTCGGAATCTCGCCGGCGCAGGGATTCTATCTTCGCCATGTTCAAAACATCGACATGAGCCACGTTGAAATCGCTTCGCTCACTTCGGATGACCGTCCGGATTTTGCTCTGGAGAATGTCAGCGGTGCGGAGTTTCTGCGGATCAGAACCCAGAAAGTGCAGGGTGTTCCCACCTTTTATCTGCAGAATGTGGACAATTTCAGTTGCTCGCTCAGCCGGGGAATTCCAAACACGACACTGGACGATGTCACAGAGAAGACACTATAGCCTTCTGCGGGCGTGACATCCGAGGTAGCAAAGGGGGGGGGACTCGCCCCTCCCCCAAATTCCTCTCTTGACGCGCGATTCGATCAACACATACAATAGACCACAGTTATGAACCTGCCTGCCTCCACGAAGTGTTGTATGTGCTGCATGTGTACCATGCGGGCACATTCGCGCATCTTCTGGAGGGTTGGGTAGAGTCAAAAGCTGAAAAAGCTTGCAGTAACCCAAATCAAAAGCCCACCGCGGAAGAGCCGCTCAGGTGGGTTTTTTAGTTTCGGCAGAATCCCCACACGTTCGGCAACCATCAACACGGGGAGCAGGACTGCCGATGCCACAACATCTTTATGAAGAGAAATGCGATGAGCTTTCCGCCTCTAGCGCGGAATGGAGCAGGTTCGTCCCACGACGGACTCATCGCAAGCTGCCGAGAGAGCATAACTTACAGATTTTCAGCGACGGAGTTTCCAGTATTGTGACTTCGGTGGCGCTTGATTCCTTACAAAAGGAAATATCGGTCCTGCCGCGTTCGGCGGAAAGGATCGTATTACCCGGAAAGATTCAGGCGAACCTGAAGAATCCGAGTACAGGCCGCTGGTCTGGTCGAAGACTGCAACACGGCATTCATAGATTCACCGACAACAGCGCATCAACCACCAACGCATCACAGGAAGCACAATGACTGAACCAATGACAGCGCCGACATTGAACCCGCCAGTAGTGAAAGAAACATCTGCTCAACGCATGGAGCGCCTGAAGCGTCAGAAAAATCCATGGGAGGCATTCGATGAAGTGCGCGAGTTTGCCCGCCAGGGCCGCAGCAGTGTCGTGCCGGAATGGGCCTCCGCCTACTTCAAATGGTGGGGTATCTATACCCAGGGAGATGGCGCAGGAGTCACCGGCGGTAAGGGCGGCGAAGGAAAAATGACGGATTACTTCATGATGCGGATTGGCGTCCCAAATGGAATCCTTGACGCCCGCCAGCTCCGTACAATTGCCGATCTGACCCGACAGCACGCGCGCAACCTTGCCGATATTACTGTGCGCCAGAACATTCAGATGCATTGGCTCACCATTGAATCGTTGCCAGAGATCGTCGATGCCCTCAACCGCGTCGGACTCTCTCCCAAGGGCGCGTGCGGCGACGTCTCCCGCAACGTCACTGGATGTCCGCTGGCTGGTATCGCCGCCGATGAAATTGCGGATGCGTCTCCGTTGGCGCTCGGTTTGGCCCATATGCTGACGGCCAACCCAGAGTTCTATAACTTGCCGCGCAAATTCAAAGTGTCCATTGCCGGCTGCCAGCACTGGTGCACCTATCCTGAGATCAACGAAATTGGCTTGACCGCGATCGAGCGCAAGTCTGGCGGCGGAGTTGAGGTCGGCTATTCCATCCGCGTGGGCGGAGGACTTTCCAACCAGCCGCATCTGGGAGTTCGCCTGAACGTATTCCTGCGACCGGATCAGGTCTTGCCCGTCGTTCACGCCGTTACGGAATTGTTTCGCGACCAGGAGGTGCTCCGCGAGAGCCGTGAACGTGCCCGCTTGAAGTATCTTTTTCTCCGTGAGGGGTGGGATGGGGAACGATTTCTGGCGGAGGTCGAAGCCCGGCTGGGATATCGCCTCGATCCTGCCGTGGAAGAGCGCTTGCCTGAAGATATTTTTCGCGATCACGTTGGCATTCATCGGCAGAAGCAGGAGGGGCTCAGCTATGTGGGCGCATCGGTCCTGCGCGGGAGGCTTAGCGGCGATCAACTCATGGCCGTGGCTGGGTTGTCCGAAAAGTTCGGCACAGGGGATGTGCGTTTGACCGTGATGCAGAATCTTCTGTTGATCAATATTCCCAATGCGAAAGCCAATGAACTGGCGAGGGAACTGGAAGCGATTGACCTTCGTGTCGAGGGGTCCAATTTCTGGCGCGGCGCCATCGCCTGCACCGGCACGGAATTCTGCAAGCTCGCCATCACCGAGACCAAAGGATTCACGCGCTGGCTGGTCGAGGAGATGGAGCAGCGCATTCCTCAATTCGACCAGCAGCTCAAGCTGAATGTCACAGGTTGCCCCAACAGTTGCGGCCAACATTGGATTGCCGACATCGGCATCGAGGGCAAGAAAATCAAGCACCAAGGTAAAATGGTCGATGCCTATTATTTCTGCCTGGGCGGTGCCGTCGGACTGCATCAGAGAACAGCCCGTCCGGTTGGCTACCGCTGCGCGGCGACGGAAGTTCCCGAGGCCATGGAGCGGCTATTGCGCCAATATCTTGCCGGTCGCGACGATGGAGAGAATCTGCGCAGCTACTTTGCCCGCCATAGCGATGCCGAGCTGCGCGATCAGCTGGCTGGCACTGTGTTCGAACCGGTGGCGCGCGATGTTTCTCCCGGACATGTTCCCTACGCGGCGGACTGATTCGCCCTGGAAGAAGAAGGAGCGGCATGAATCTTTTGCCCATATTTTTGAAGCTGGAGCGCAGAGCTTGCCTGGTTGTGGGCGCCGGCAATGTCGCGTTGGAAAAAATATCCAGCCTGTTACATGCGGACGCAACACTCCGTGTGGTGGCTCCAGTCGCGTGTGAAGAAGTTGAGCGGCTCGCGGCGGCGGGCAAGATTGTATTGATACGTCGTGAGTTCCAGGAGTCCGACATGGAAGGACAATTTCTCGTTGTCACAGCGACCAATTCTCGCGTCGTGAATCGCTCCGTGTATCAGGCGGCGCAGCAACGCGGTCTGTTATGCAATTCAGTCGACGATCCACCGAACTGTGACTATTACTTTTCCTCGATTGTGCAACGAGGAAAGTTACAAATTGCCATTTCGACGGCTGGAGAAAGTCCCGCTCTGGCCCAGCAGTTGAGGCAGGACATCGATGCCCAGTTACCGCAGGATACCGCGGCGTGGCTCGATGAACTCGGCAGTCTGCGGCGAGAGATCCTCGCGACACATCTTGCCGGGAATGAACGGAAGGCTCTGCTGCATGCACTGGCGCATCGTTCGGTCTGTGCCTTGGACGAATGCCCATCTCGAAAACTTGCCTTCCCTGAAAATTCAGAACAGGAGCATGCGCGATGACGACAGCACAGAAAGGCACGGTGTATCTGGTAGGCGCGGGTCCCGGCGATCCGGAATTGTTGACCCTGAAGGCCGCCGACTTGTTAGCGACCGCGGATGTGGTTCTGCATGACGATTTGGTTCCCCAGGCGATTCTCGATCGCGCCCGACCTGGAGCATGCGTGGTTAGCGTTGGGAAACGCTGCGGCAGCCGTCGCATCACGCAGGAACAGATTCACCTGCTAATGATTGAGCACGCGCGGAGTGGGGCAAGTGTAGTTCGCCTGAAGAGCGGCGATCCGCTGATCTTTGGACGCGCCGGCGAAGAACTCGACGCGCTGGAAGAGGCCGAGATTCCATGCGAAATTGTCTCTGGCGTGACCTCCATGTTTGCCGCTGCGGCGGCGGCGCGGAAGTCCTTGACCGACCGGCGCAGTGCATCGAAAGTAATTTTGACCACAGCGCACCACGCCTCCGGCAGCAATGCCTCGAATGGGTCGTCCCTTTGGCGCGGCCCCTTACCGACCGATGCCACCCTGGGAATCTACATGCCTGGACGCGATCTTCGCGCGCTGGCCTGGGACATGCTTCAGGGAGGGATGCCGCCTGAACTGCCCTGCGTTGTGATGAGCCAGGTTTCCTTGCCGGGCGAGGATCGTCGAACCACCACGCTTGGCGGTCTTGGAGATTTAGTGCCGGGTCCCGCCCCATTGCTGGTGTTGGCGGGCTGGCCTCTTGCCAACCGCCCCATAGACGCAATCTCCGAGTTTGCCCGTTCGGAGTTCTCGCAGGACGCCGTTTTTCCGGAGCAATAAGCCCCCCCTCGCCGGCAATCGACCTTACCGCGGGGCTATGCCCAGCGGGCGTCGATGAACCTTCAACGCGTGTCCGCTCGGTTTCCCCCCGCTCTCGGTTTCCTGGCGTACTCCGGATTTCCCCCAACCAATCCGGTTAGAAGTCAGCTTCTGGATCGCCGATTTTCACGGCAACACAAAGATAGTTTTTTTACTTGCGGGAGTTGGTAACCGGATATATAGTCTATCCACTGAATTGAAGTGCTCTGCGCGCTTGCACCCATTGCGGCAGGGAAGAAGCCCGGGGCCAATCCGGAAATCTCCTTCACAGTCGAGCGGATCGGCAAACGCTCCCGTCCGCCGGCTGCAGCAATCCCAATGTCGAGGGTTCCCCTGGAATACCCGGCGTGCTTACCATCCCCCTTCCAGGCGCCCGACACCATCACGAAGGGAAGGTGCTTTATGGCGAACCAAAAAACTTCACCCGCAACGACGCAGGAAACGGAAACCGCAATTGCTCCCGGCGGACCGCGCCCCAGAAGCAGTACTTCACCTATCCACCCCGGCGAAGCCGTTCAACAGAATGCGACCGGCGCATTCGAAGTCGTCACCGCCGCGCAAAACATGAAGACCGATGGCACACCGGCAACCGCTACGGATCTTGTGCTGACTCCCGGCGGCTATCGCACCAGCTCGTTGGTCCATTATGTCGAGCACGGAGCTGTGATCGACAGCGCCCAGAATCATCTCAAGATGCTTGGTCCCAACAATGCGGTTCTGGCCGACTTGGGCCAGCTTGTCCTGAAACCGGCCGGCCGCCCGCTCATGCCTTTTGAGGTGACGCTTCATCCAGCGGTGGTTCCCGCCCTCGGCTCAGGTTGGATCGTCTACGCCTCCTGGACCGAAAACTCCAAACCGTTGACGCTCTTCACCACTACTTGGACAGTTCCGCCGCCGCCGGCAACCCAATCCGGGCAGACCATCTTCCTGTTCAACGGCATCCAGAATTCCACGATGATCTATCAACCCGTCCTCCAGTGGGGACCTTCCGCGGCAGGAGGAGGCAATTACTGGTCGGTCGCCAGTTGGTACGCGGACGGCCAGGGTGGACAGGCCTTCTATACTTCCCTCGTGCGCGTGAATCCAGGTCAGGTGCTGGTCGGTGTCATGACCGAAACCGGACAGTCGGCCAGTGGCTTCAACTATAACTGCCAGTTTTCCGGCATCGCCAACACCAGTCTTCCCATCCAGAACGTGCAGCAGCTTACTTGGTGCGTCGAAACCCTGGAGTGCTATGGCTTGCAGAAGTGTTCCGACTACCCACAGACCTGCCGCACCTCAATGAGCGCCATTGAAATCGAGGTGGCCAGCGGTCCCGTCGCGCCAGCCTGGGCCGCAACCAACTCGGTGACGGATTGCGGGCAGCACGCCGTCGTCGTCAGCAACGCCTCTCCTGGCGGCGAGGTCGACCTTTACTACAACAACTCCAGTGTCTCTGTCTTTAACGGCAAAGTTACTCTCGGCGACACCAGTCCCCGGAGCCCCTCGCTCGCGTCTTTGGATGGGCGTCTCTACATTGCGTGGAAGGGGGACGGCAACGACAACCTCAACGTGATGTGTTCTGCCGACAGTGGAATCACTTTCGGAGGCAAATTCACATCCGCGGAGACCAGTCCTCAGGGGCCGGGCCTCTGCGTTCACAACGACAACCTCTACATCGCCTGGAAAGGCGATGGCAATGACAACCTGAACGTTGCCCGCGTCAATCTGTCCGGAAACAGTGTCACCGGCTTCTCCAACAAAGTTATCCTCGGCGACACCAGTCCCGTTAGCCCCTCGATCGCATCGTTGAACGGTCGTCTCTACATTGCGTGGAAGGGGGACGGCAACGACAACCTCAACGTGATGTACTCAACAGACAACGGCGCGACCTTCGGCAACAAGTATACTTCTCCCGAAACCAGTCCCCAGGCTCCGGGCCTCTGTGTTCACAACGGCAACCTCTACATCACCTGGAAAGGCGATGGCAACGACAACCTCAACGTTGCACAGGTCAACATCTCGGGCAACTCCATCACCGGCTTTGTCGGCAAGGTAACTCTTCCGGACACCAGTCCTGTCAGTCCTACCCTCGCATCCAACAACGGCAAACTCTACTTGGGCTGGAAAGGCGATGGCAACAATAATCTGAATGTGGAGAATTCCTCCAACAACGGAGCCAGCTTCGGCAGCAAGTACACTTCTCCCGAAACCAGTTCACAGGCGCCTGCCCTTTGTACTCATAACGGGAAGGTCTATATCGGATGGAAGGGCGACGGAAACGATAACCTCAACGTCGCTCAACTCTGCGGATAACTACGAAAGATTTCAGGCAAAGCCGGACAGGCCCGTCCTCAGCGACGGGCCTGTCCGGTTTCTGGCGCGCGAAAATGCCTCCGACGGGCTCGCGCCGCCGGAAAACGTCTGAGCCATCACTGAAGTGCGGTGCTGAAACGACCGAATAATGAGAAAAAATTAGTGGATGCTCACATTCTGCACCACACGGGTAATTACCCCGCTCGGGCTGGGCGCATCCGGTTTGAGATTGAAGCGAATCGAGAAAAAAAGCCCCAGCAACTGGCCGAAGATGACGTCGAGGGGCGGCCGATATGCGTCGGGGATCGAAGCCTGCAACCCGGATGTGAGGAGGTATTCGCATTCCTTGCGAATTTCGCTCGTCGCTTTGATCGCCACTGCGACCCGCGTCTGGACGACACCTTTTTTTTCGATTTCCCTCAGCAGGTCGGCTTCATAGTGCTGCCGCCGTCGATCGCCGGAAACGTAGCAGACGAACAAGGTCTCTGCATTCAATGCAGCCAAAGGGCCGTGCCGCAATCCCAGGGTGGATTCGGACATGGACTGGATTCGACCCGCGGTGAGTTCGGAAACCTTCAAGGCGGACTCGGTGGCAACCGCTTTCATCGCTCCCGAGCCGACAAAGCAAACTCTGGTATACGGCCCCTCGGCCAGACTGGCCGCGCATACGTCGGCCACTTCCAGAAACTTCTCTCCCGTGGCTACCAGGGATTGCAGGATGGGCTCGTATTCCTCCAACGTCCAGATATTCGCAAGGCATTGACCGCAAACAACCATGTTCGAGAAAGAGCTCGTCATAGCCAGCCCGCGATCATTGACAGCGTCATCCAACAAAAGCCCGAACACCCGCGGTTCGTTCCGGTGGTCCATAATCATTTTTCCGGATGCATTGCAGGAGACAACCAGATGGGAAATATTCGAGTATTCTTTCAGCGCCTTGTCCAGCACGGTGACGCCCTCGGGGCTGTCGCCCGATCTTGAGAAGGATATCCACAGGTAGTTCCGGTCGCGCAGGATGTAATCCTCAAAATTGGTGAGCAGGTCCGTACTCGGGACTGCGCTCACCTCGCACTGCCATTTCTGGCGCAACAGAGCGACCAGGGACTGGCCAATATAATCGGAGGTGCCGGCCCCAATGAGAAAAACGATTGGACGCTGGTTGGAATCCGGACCAATTCCCTTTGAATGTAAAAATGCCTCGATTTCGGGGCGACGTTGCTGGAAATTCATGAACGTCGTGGCCCAAGTATGGGGCTGCTGGGCAATTTCGCTGGGAGTATGGGACAACCCGCGTTTTACCTTTTCTTCTTTGTCCAAGTGGATGAGACGCAGCAAGTTCATCACAGTTCAATGCTCCTTCGGGGTCTGATATCGCAGGAACCCGGATTCCAAACAGACACCACAACAATGATAAGATAACAAAACGGAATTGATCATAACCTATAAGATACAACTTGGCAACCGGTTAGTGATGTACCTCACATAAAATGGCACCCCTAGACAAACGATTCGACGTCAATATTGCCGGCGAAATTAATCTTGATTTGATCCTGTACGGTTTGCCGGCGAACATCCCTTTAGAGCGAGAGATTCTGGCCACGGATTTCCGCCTCACTCTCGGGGGGTCATCGGCCATTGTCGCGCATAACCTGGCTACCCTCGGGGCCAGGGTGGGCTTCACGACGCGCCTGGGCAAAGACGAATTGGGCCGAATCGCACTCGAACACCTGGCAGAAAGCGGGACAGATCTGTCCCAGATTGTCTATGCGACAGATGCGACCAGCACTGGCGTCACGATTCTGCTGCACCACGGCGCCCAACGCCGGATTCTCACCTATCCCGGTACGATGAGCGGTATGTCCAGGGCCGACCTCAATTTTGAATATCTGGCCTCAGCGAAACACTTCCACTTGTCCTCTCTTTTTCTGCAGCAGGCACTGGCCCCAGATCTGCCGGCATTGTTTCGTGACCTGAAGCACGCCGGACTCACGATTTCCCTGGATACGAATGACGATCCGGAAGACCGCTGGGATGGCGTTCTACAGGAATTGCTGGAGTACGTCGACGTATTGCTTCCAAATGCCGATGAAGCCTGCCGGATTGCCCGGCGCGACACTGTCGAGGATGCGCTGCATACCTTGTCCAGCCGCGTCCCGTGCATCGCCGCCAAATGCGGCGCTCGTGGGGCGCTGGTCCAGATCGGCGATCGACTCCACCGCATTCCTCCGCTCAAAATCGATCCTGTAGACACCATCGGCGCGGGGGATAGTTTCGATGCTGGTTTTCTGTGCGGTTACGTTCGCGGTACGAACACGCTGGAGTGTGCTGTCGCGGGCAACATTACTGGCGCGCTATCCACCTTGCGGCCGGGTGGCACGGAGGCTTTTCGGGATGCGGAGCTTCGCGAAAGCTTCCTGCGGGAACACCATTTCCCATTTCTGGATTGCTGGTAGCATGTTCGCAATTCCTAAACACGGCGGTCGATTTCAGTCTCTTCACGCACGCTGAGTGTCCGACGCGCCGATACTCTATGGTTCTCGTTCAATCTCTGCGCTGAACGATCGGACGGCGTTGCAGCAAAATGCATCTCGTGCAAGGGCATCATGAAAGTAACTATTCATTACAAAACAAAAGGTCTACGGGTCAAGGAGGCGAATGGGAATACACATTCCCATTTGTGGCATCCATATGCCGCAGCAGTCTTTTCCAATCGAAGGATGAGCCTGAAGGAAGCGAAGGGTAGGCGAAGCGGGTTTTGTCCTTTCGGGTTTTGAGATTGATTCATGCTAGCAGCCGGGGCGGAGGAAATGTGGGAATCGCTGCG
>JAKAAZ010000225.1 GCA_021802085.1 Acidobacteriota bacterium | reverse complement strand
GCGCCACCAACAGCGTGATTGTCTGAAATCTCAGGACCACTTTCAGCGTTCGCCCGTAAAACGCGATCATGCGCTCGAACACCCGCTCCGATGCGAGATAGAAGCGGCCCTCTTCGGATGGCGCATGGTGCCGCAGGATGCGCGAGCACATCATGGGAGTCAGAGTCAGTGAAACCGCGGCGGAGATGATGATGGTCACCGCCAGGGTGACCGCAAATTCCCGGAACAGCCGGCCTACAATCCCGCCCATGAACAGAAGTGGAATCAATACCGCGACCAGCGAAATCGTCAGCGACATGATCGTAAAGCCGATTTGCTCCGCCCCTTTCATGGCCGCCCGCATGGGCGTATCCCCCGCTTCGAGGAAGCGGGAAATGTTCTCGATCATCACGATCGCGTCGTCCACCACGAATCCGGTAGAGATGGTCAATGCCATCAGCGACAGGTTGTCCAGGCTGTAGCCGAGCAGGTACATGGCAGCAAACGTGCCCACAATAGACAAGGGAACGGCAACGCTGGGGATGATCGTCGCCGACAAATTCCGCAGGAATAGAAAGATAACCATGACGACCAGCACGATCGTCAGCATCAGTTCGAATTCCACGTCGGAGACGGAAGCCTTGATCCCCGTCGTCAAATCTGTCAGCGTAGTCACATCGATACTGGCGGGAAGGTTCGCCTTAAGCTGCGGCATCAGTTGCGTAATGCTTTTGACCACGCTGATCGTGTTCGCGCCAGGTTGGCGCTGTACGTTCACAATCACCGCAGGCGTCTGGTCCATCCACGCCGCTTCCGTCGTGTTCTCGACGCCGTTGATCACCTTGGCCACATTCCTCAGCAGAACGGGAGCATTGTTCCGGTAGGCCACAACAATGTCCTGGTAGTCTCCGCTGGTGACCAGTTGATCGTTGGCGTCAATCTGCCAGTCCTTTTTGGGGCCGTCGAAGTTGCCCTTTGCCGCGTTCGCGCTGGCCAGGGTCAGAGCGGTGCGCAGAGCCTCCATGTCGATGCCGTAGGATGCCAATTGCGCCGGGTTCGCCTGAATCCGCACCGCCGGTTTCTGACCGCCGCTGATGCTCACCAGACCCACGCCGCTTAATTGCGAAATCTTCGGCACCAGCCGCGTGTCCACCATGTCTTCCACCTGCGACAGCGGCATGGTGTTCGACGTCACCGCCAGGGTCAGCACCGGCGCATCCGCGGGGTTCGTCTTGTTATAGATGGGTGGCACCGGCAGATCGGAAGGCAAGTAGCCCTGCGCCGCATTGATCGCCGCTTGCACCTCTTCTTCGGCGATGTCGATATTCAGGCTCAGGTTGAACTGCAGCACAATCACCGACGTCGCGCCGGAGCTGGTCGAGGTCATCTGGCTCAAGCCCTGCATCTCGCCAAATTGCCGCTCCAACGGGGCCGTCACCGTGGTCGCCATTACCCGTGGGCTCGCGCCGGGATAGAACGTCAACACTTGAATCGTCGGGTAGTCGACCTCGGGCAACGCAGAGACCGGCAACTGGGTATATCCGACAATACCCACCAGCATGATCGCGGCCATCAGCAGCGAAGTCGCGACCGGCCGCAAAATAAAAGGGCGAGACGGGTTCATGGGACGTTACGCCCGCTCGTACTGGCCGGAACCGGCGTTTTCGAGATCACTACCTGCGCGCCGTTTTGCAGCTTTTGGAAGCTGCTGTCAGCCAGCACATCCCCAGGATTGACCCCTGTCACCGCCGTCATCCCGGAGTCCGAAACTCCCGGCTTGACATCCTGGAGATGGGCCGTCTTGTTCTGGATCACATACACGAACGAGGTGTCGCCATTCTGCTGAATCGTGGAGCTTGGAATCAAAGTCGCGCCATGAAGCGTCCGAACCAGCAGCTTCGTGTTGACAAATAAATTGGGGAACAGTGCGCCATTCGTATTCGGGAACAGCGCCCGCAGCTTCACCGTTCCCGTCGTGGTGTCGATCTGGTTGTCCATGGTTTGCAATGTTCCCGTGGCAAGTTGCGTCTGGTTGCTCCGGTCGTACGCGGTCACAAGAAGCGGCTTTCCGCGGCGCGTCTGCGCCACCACGTCGCCCACCGAGTCCTCTGCGAGGGTAAAGACAACCGTGATCGGCTGCGTCTGCGCGATGATCACCAACGGCGTCGTGCTATTGGCTTGCACCACGTTGCCCGGATCCACCAGCCGCAACCCCACGCGCCCCGAAATCGGCGCGGTCAGGTGACAGAAGGAAACCTGGACCTGGTCGTATTCAACCGTTCCCTGGTCGAATTTCACCATCCCTTCGTACTGCAGCACCAGCTTTTCCTGGTCCTCCAGTATCTGCCTGGCAATGGCATTGCGCGCCCATGCCGCCTGATATCGGGCCAGATCCATCTTTGCCTGCTCCAGCAGATTTGTGTCTCGCTCCAACGCTCCCTGGGCCGCCAGCAGTTGGGCCTGATACGGGCGCGGATCGATCTCGATCAGCGGCTGGCCGCGATGCACCATCTGTCCTTCTCTGTACTCCACAGCCATCACCAGTCCCGTCACCTCGCTGGTAATCGTGTCCGTGTAGACCGGCGTTACGGTCCCAATTGCATTCAAATACACGCCAATGTCGCCCTTCGTCGCGGTCGCGGCTGTGATCGTGATCGGTCCCGTCAGCGCGCCTCTTCCCGCCGGCGCCGTCGCCGCTTCCTTCTGATTCATGACCACCCAGAAAAGCACGCCAAACACCAGCAGAATGAAAACCCATACCAGAATGCGAACGGTATGCGAACGGTGCGGTTCAGGTGGCGGAGCGGGCAGTTGATGGTCAAGCCCGACATGCGAAGCCGGAGCTTGCTGTGCTATTTCGTCATTTTGCATTCGATATCTTGCCTTCCAGCAAAGTTTTCCCTGTTGCTGCGACCCCGACACGGTGTCCCAGTTGCTTCAAATGTACGGAGTACGTCTGTGACAATGGTGAGTAGACGGAATGGACGTCCAATAAGATTCAGCCCCGGCCCTGGATGATTCACAGGTACAAGGCTGGCGGCAAATTCATGCCTTCAATCAGGATACGTCCATGAGTGTTTCCGGGGAATGAGAAATGGAAAAAAGAAGCTGCAACCAGGCAGTCCTGGAACTGGACCATGCGGCGGGATAGAGTCTCGAACAAAAAAAGTCCAGGGCGCCCTGACGTTGCGCGCTGCCGCCCCCTGAGTCAAGCCACTCTTTCTTTACGCGCCTGCCTGAACATTCACTCGGAAATTGGATCAGGATGCTTTGCGCCATCGCAACTTCACCATCGCTTGCTATCGCTCTCGCACCCATGCTCTCCACTGGGAACGAGTGGACGTGAAAAACTTAAGATCATGGCCCTATATTAGATAGAGTGAAATCCTCCATCATCGGTTGAAGTATTCGAGAAGCCTCGCGCCGCTCGCTATACACTAGAACCTTCAAGCAGGTTTTTGCCCATGGCCACGCGCTTAGATGAAATTCTGGCATCCGTCCGCCGCGATCTGGAGCTGCGCAAGCAGACTGCGGATATTGCCGCGCTGGAGCGTCGTGCCGCCGCGCACGCGCCGCGCGGGTTCGCCCAGACACTGCGCCGTCACGCTCTTGCCCAGCCCGCCATCATCGCGGAACTGAAAAAAGCCTCGCCCTCCCGTGGCCTCATTCGCGCGAATTTTCCGGTCGCCTCTCTTGCCGCCGGCCTCGCGAATGCGGGCGCCGCTGCTCTCTCTGTCCTCACCGAAGAGCATTTCTTTCAGGGCAGCCTCGCCAATCTGGAGCAGGCTTCCGCCGCTGTCTCCATTCCATGCCTGCGCAAAGATTTCATTCTGGATCAATTTCAAATTCTGGAAGCCGGCGCCGCCTCGGCCGACGCCATCCTGCTGATTGCCGCCGCTCTCGAACAATCCACCTTGAGGCATCTCACACGCGCTGCTCACGCCCAGAGCCTGGATGTGTTGTGCGAGGTGCACAATGCCGAAGAATTGACCCGCGTCCTCGATCTCGGCTGTGATGCCATCGGCGTGAACAATCGCAATCTGCATACCTTTGACGTGCGCCTCGAAACTTCGCTCGAACTCGCCGACCGCTTGCCGCCAGAACGGCTGCGGGTCACCGAGAGCGGCATCCACACAGCCGCCGATATCTCCCGCCTGCGGGCCGCCGGTTTTGACGCGTTCTTGATTGGGGAGTCGCTGATGCGCCAGCCCGATCCAGCCCAGGCGTTGGCAAGTCTTCTGACCGCGTCCTCCGCCCCACGGGAGGTCCCCGCTTAGGTGGCCGCCATGTGGATAAAAATTTGCGGGATCACATCGCTGGAAGATGCAAAGTTCGCGGTCGACGCCGGAGCGGATGCCGTCGGTTTCGTTTTTGCAGCCAGCCCACGTCGCGTCACGCCGCAGATTGTCCGCGAAATTACCCGCGCACTTCCTGCCAACGTGGAAAAGATTGGAGTGTTCGTCGACGCTTCCGCCGATGAAATTGTCGCCACCGTGGAGGCCGCTGGATTGACCGGCGTGCAACTCCACGGCGAATATCTTGATTCCGATGTCTCAAATATGCGCGACCGACTGAGGAAGTCGACCGAATCCCTGCGCATGGTGCACGTGGTGCCCTACGATGGAGATGCCGCCGACTTTGCGCGCCGTTTGCAATCGCTTGCTGCGCTGCCAGTAAGCGATGACCACCCAACCGTCGTGCTCGTCGACACGCGTGTAGGCGACAAAGTTGGAGGGACGGGCATTCCATTTGATTGGGGCGCGGCGCAAGATACCTTCCATCGGCATGCCGCCAATCTTCGTTTGATTGCCGCCGGCGGCTTGCACCCGAAGAACGTCCGCCACGCCATCCAAATGCTGCGCCCCTGGGGAGTGGACGTTTCCAGCGGCGTGGAAGCCGCTCCAGGGCGCAAAGATCATGCGCGCGTCACGGAATTCATCCGCGCGGCCCGAGCAGCCGCAATGGAATTTTCTGAAACCGTCCAGCCGTTGGAAAGATGACAATGGTAGAAGAAAATCAAATCGAGGTTGAGATGTCCCATGCTGCGACGGTTCCCGGTCGCTTCGACGCCTACGGCGGCCGCTACGTTCCGGAAACCCTGATGGCCGCCTTGCAGGAACTGGAGATTGCCTACGCGGAAGCGCAGCGCGATCCCGCGTTTGCGAGCGAGCTTTCCTACCTGCTGCATCATTATGCGGGCCGGCCGACCCCGCTCTACTTCGCATCGCGACTCACCGAATCGCTGGGCGGAGCAAAAATTTATTTGAAGCGCGAAGACCTGCTCCACACTGGGGCGCACAAGATCAACAACTGTCTGGGCCAGGGCCTGCTCGCCTGCCGCATGGGCAAACGCCGCATCATTGCGGAAACCGGCGCCGGTCAGCACGGCGTGGCCACCGCGACCGTGTGCGCGCTGTTCGGCATGGAATGCATCGTCTACATGGGCCAGGAGGACATGCGCCGTCAGGAGCTGAACGTCTATCGCATGCGCCTGCTTGGCGCGGAG
>JAKAAZ010000013.1 GCA_021802085.1 Acidobacteriota bacterium | reverse complement strand
GCTTGCCGGAACTCACGCCGCCAACGATCCAACACGCTGGGATTGACTTCCATTCCCCGGGCTACCTCGGCCAGCGATACCCCCGATTCCAGCCGCCGTACGGCGGCCAGCTTGAACTCCCTGGTGAGATGGAAGATCCCCCTCCAAGTGCGCGTTTCACGGCACGCGGACTCCTTCCCTATGCCGGAGCATTCGTTGAGGGTTGGATTGGCCCGAAGTTTTCAGGCTCGGCACGGGGCCAACAAGATTCCGCCGTGCATGTAACGCCAGCGACCCTGGCGGGCTTTATGCAAGTAGGAAACAGCGCAAAAGAGGAGACACCATGCGGCATATGCTTATTCTCGGCGGAGGGACCGCCGGAACCATCATGGCCAACAAATTAGCTTCCGCACTCGATGAGCGGGACTGGCGAATCACCGTCGTAGACGGGACCGAGGAACACTACTACCAGCCCGGCTTTTTATTCGTTCCATTCGGTATCTACCGAATGCGCGAGTTGGTGAAGCCCCGTCGTCAGTATCTGCCGGGCCGGATCAAGTTTATCCTTTCCGGCATCGAGCGCATCGATGCGGAAAAGAAGATGGTGACGCTGTCCGGCGGGGAGGCGCTTCGGTACGACTACCTGATCATTGCCACTGGGGCCGATATTCATCCCGAGCAAACTGAAGGACTGCTTGACGAGGAGTGGGGACGCAGCAAATTCGACTTCTATACACCGAAGGGCGCCAACCAACTGGCGCAGTTCCTGAAGGGCTGGCAGGGGGGAAAGCTTGTTCTCAGCATCACCGAGATGCCCATTAAGTGTCCGGTGGCTCCGCTGGAGTTCCTCTTTTTGGCCGATGCCTACTTTACCAAGCGCGGCATGCGCGACAAGGTAGATCTGCACCTGGTCACGCCGCTTTCCGGAGCGTTCACCAAGCCCACCTCAAGCAAGGTGCTCGGCGAGTTCCTGGAGCGCAAGGGGATCACCGTAACGCCCGAATTCGATCTTGGGCGCGTCGACAGCCAGCAGAAGAAACTGGTGGCGTGGGACGAGACCGAGGTGAGCTACGATCTGCTCGTGTCAATCCCCACCAACATGGGCGACGCCGCCATCGCCCGCAGTGGCCTGGGCAACGAGTTGAATTTCGTTCCCACCAATAAGGAAACCCTGAAAGCCGACGGGATTGAGGATGCCTTCGTGCTGGGTGATGCATCCAATCTTCCGAGTTCGAAGGCTGGCTCTGTAGCCCACTTCCAATCGGAAATTCTCTTCCAGAACATACTCGAATACATTGAGGGTCGTCCTGCCTGCGCCCACTTCGATGGCCATGCCAACTGTTTTATTGAGTCAGGCTTCGGCAAAGGGCTGCTGATCGACTTCAACTACGAAACCGAGCCTCTGCCAGGCGAGTTTCCGCTGCCCGGCATCGGTCCCTTCAAGCTGCTGGAGGAGAGCCCCATCAACCACTACGGAAAGATGATGTTCCGCTGGGTGTATTGGAACCTCCTGTTGCGCGGCATGGAATTGCCGATCGAAGCGGACATGTCAATGGCAGGAAAGCGGGTGCAATCATGACCGGCGCCGTCACGGAAGACCGCATTGCCGAGCTCGATCGCAAACTGGACTTTATCGTCGAGGAGATCGCTCACCTCAAGCGGGTTCGTAACAGCGCCGAGGATCTTGTCGCCGATCTCACCCTGGTGGGCAAAGACGCGATGGGAGACGCCGTGGAAGCTCTTGGGTCTGCTGCGTTGCGACCGGACGAGATCGTCCAGATGTTCAAGGGTGTGCTGATCGATGCCAGACTGCTGACTGATGCGCTGCGACAGTTGGAGAGTGCGGCAGACTTCGTCCAGGACGCTCAACCCATCGTTCGCGATCTGTTCCGCCGGGCGATTGCGGGTAGCCAGCAGCTACAGGAGAAGGGCTACTTCGAGGCCGCCGCCGCTGGAATGCGGATCGGCGATGCGCTTGTCCAGTCGCATTCCCTCGTCGATTTGAAGCAGGTGGAAGCAAGTGTGCCTCAGCTTGTCGGATTCCTGCGCGAACTTACCCGGCCTGAGGTACTGCAGGCCCTGGAAGCGATTATTCATGGCTTTGGAAGAGTTCAGGCGACGATGAACGTGGATAAATCCCTCCTCCAACTTGTGCGCGATATGAACTCACCGGATGCCCGCCGCGGCATTGCGATACTCGTTGAATTTCTGAAGGTCGTTGGATCGCGCACCACTTCCCCCGGCCCGGCCGGGACATCCGAAACACAAACCACAGAGAGGTGACACATGGAGACTATGAACTTAACAGGAAAAGCGATTCAATTGGATGCGGACGGGCATCTCGCCAACCGGAACGATTGGAATGAAGACATGGCCCGCGAACTTGCGGCCCAGGAAGGCATTCCCGAGCTGACGCCGCAACACTGGGCAGTCATCAACTTTATGCGCAAGGTCTTCGAAAAGGAAGGCGACGCGCCCTCGATCCGCCGCCTGACCAAGGAGAGCGGCGTCGATACAAAGGCGCTGTATCAACTTTTCCCAAAGGGTCCCGCCAAACGAGCCGCCAAAATTGCTGGGCTTCCAAAACCGAAGGGCTGCATTTAAGGAGAGCGACACCATGACACAGACAAACACGGCTGAACCGATTCAGAAAGTCTCAATCATCGTTTCGCATGGATCGCTGGAGGGAGTGTATCCCGGCCTGATTATGGCGAACGGCGCACGCATGGAAGGCATTGAAGCTTCGCTCTTCTTCACGTTCTTCGGCTTGGACGCAATCATCAAGAAACGGATGAACAGACTAAAAGTCGCAACCGTGGGAAATCCTGGAATGCACATGCCTACACTGCTTGGCGCGCTACCCGGCATGTCGGCATTCGCTACCTCCATGATGAAGAAAGAGATCGAGAAGCTCGACATTCCCCCCATCGGCGAGTTCATCACCATGATTCACGATGCCGGCTGCGAGATCTACGCCTGCCGCGCAACGGTGGATATGTTCCATTTGAAACGCGAGGATTTTTGCGATGAGATGGACGAAATCATCTCAGTCGGCCAGTTCTACGAAAAGGCCGCTGGCGCACAGATCATCTTCACGTGAGCTGGTCTCTGAATTCGGAGGAGGTTGCCAGTCAATTCCCATGGCTTTCCCAGGAACCAACCGGCGCTGGTTTTCACGCCTATATGCAGCGATTCACGGCACGGTACAACCTGGAACAGTGACACCTGCCACTCTGCCCGGCATTCTTATATGTACGCCAAGGCACGCTTATTGATACGGCAGGATTGAGCAGATTCGGCCGTATCAGAAACGATTCTCCGGGGTGATCTGGGACGCCAACTGGGCGAGAGCGGGAACCCACCTGGTCGCAACGTGCAGTGAACACAGATGCAGCCTCGTTACCGCGCCAGTCCCTTACCCGACAGGAGACTTTCCGCTTCCTCAAACAGAGTTATAACCTCGAAGATATCCGCGTACTGAAGTATCAGCGGTTGAAGAACCTGGTTGTGCTGGTCACGGCGGCAGCTTACTTCGCCGCGACGTTTTTGGGCCAGAAGATGACGCTGCGCATCCTCTGCGAGAAGCTGCCGATTATCTCGCAGCGATTCTTCGGCATTCCACCCTTCCGCTTCTATGCGCTGGCCGATGGAATTCGCCGTGTTCTCTCCGCCAGCGCCTTCCGGCCGCCGCAAGAATCGCCCCCGGATGCGCAACTCGAACTCGCCCTCATCTGGTCAGCCTGAAAATTCTGGGGAAACTGCTGTGAAAAAAATGGTTGACAGATTTCTAGCCTTTATGGTTACATGATTCCACTGTTTTAAATCCCCCCAAAAAAATATGTTGTTTAGAGCGTACGCGCTCCGAACATTTTCCTTGATGCATGAAATTTCCACGGATTCTCTGCGGGGCCTCCATCTGCCCGCGTGTGGAACGTGGATATGTTGCGAGGTGATGTATGCGTGCCTTGGTCTGCTTTCTCTCTCTTCCTTTCGCTACTCGTCGATCCAAATGCATGATGGCGGTTTTTGCCGTTGTGGTAACAGCGCTGATCGCGCCGGGAGCCCTCGCGCAGGCTGTTTCTGGTGCGGTTGTTCTGGTGTCTGGAGTCATCAACACCGTGGCGGGCGATGGCACGGCTGGTTACAGCGGGGATGGTGGCCCGGCCACCAGCGCCGAGTTTAACAGCCCAGACAACGTGACGGTGGACAGCGCGGGCAACCTCTATATTGCGGATTACTACAACAATCGCATCCGAAAGGTGACGGCGAGTACAGGAGACATCTCCACAGTGGCGGGCAATGGCACTCAGGGTTACAGCGGGAATGGAGGCCTGGCCACCAGCGCCGAGTTGAGCTTTCCCGAAGACGTGGCGGTGGACAGCGCGGGCAACCTCTACATCGCGGATGCCGGCAACCATGTCATCCGGATGGTGAATGCGAGTACTGGAATCATCAGCACAGTGGCGGGCGATGGTGCCTGTGGCTACAGCGGGATTGGAGGCCCGGCCACCAGCGCAACCCTCTGTCCCCAAGGGGTGGCGGTGGATAGCGCGGGCAACCTCTACATTGCGGATGGGTCCTTAAATCGCATCCTGAAGGTGTACGCGAGTACGGGAATCATCACCACCGTGGCGGGCGATGGCGGACTTGGGTATAGCGGGGATGGAGGTCCGGCAACCAGCGCCGAGTTGGGCAGTCCTAACCGAGTGGCGGTGGACAGCGCGGGCAATCTCTACATCGCGGACCTCGGCAACAGTCGCATCCGGAAGGTAACCGCCAGTACAGGGATCATCACCACGGTGGCGGGCGATGGCACGGTATGCCCTGGCAGTAACTGCGGGGATGGAGGGCCGGCCACCAGCGCCGAGTTGAATCTTCCCTGGGACGTTGCGATGGACAGCGCGGGCGACATCTACATTGCGGACGCCAACAACAATGTCATCCGGAAGGTGGATGCGAGCACGGGAGACATCAGCACGGTGGCGGGCCCGGGTAATGGCACGATCGTCTTTGGCGGGGATGGAGGCCCGGCCACCAGCGCTGAGTTGAGTAGTCCCATAGGCGTGGCGGTGGACAGCGCTGGCAACTTCTACATCGCGGATAGCGGCCACCAACGCATCCGGAAGGTGAGCACGAGCGCGACTGTGCCGAGCTTCCCGGCGACTGCAATTGGGACGACTTCGGCATCGCAAAACATCTTTGTCCAGTTGACCGCAGCCAGTGGGATCAGCAGCATCACCGTGCCCAAGGCGCAGAACAATGCGCAGGAGTTTACGGTCGGCACGGTCAGCGGCTGTGCAGTGGGCGGGGCGAGCAATCCTGCGGATACTGTTTGTACGGTGCCGGTAACATTCAGCCCGCAATATCCCGGCCCACGCACCGGAGCACTGACCATCACCAACGGCAGCAGCATCGTTGGCACCGTCGGATTGGCGGGCATCGGGGACGGTCCGTTGGGCGTTTTCCAGCCGGGCACGCAGACGGTGGTGCCGACGACCGGTCTGGGTTCTCCCTTCGGCGTGACGGTGGATGATGCGGGGGATGTCTATATTGCGGATGCCAACAACAATCGCGTACTTGAGGTGACACCGGGAGGCGCGCAGACCACAGTGCCTGCGACCGGTCTGGTCAATCCCTCTGGCGTGGCGGTGGATGGCGCGGGGAGTGTCTATATTGCAAGCGGCAGCGTAGTGGTGAAGGTGACGCCGGGAGGAGCGCAGACCATGGTGCCTGCGACCGGTCTGAATGCTCCCTCCGGCGTGGCGGTGGATAGTGCTGGGGATGTCTACATCGTGGACCCAGGCAACAACGATGTGGTGGAGGTGACGCCCAGCGGCACGCAGACCACGGTGCCTGCGACCGGCCTAAGTGCTCCCAACAGCGCGACGGTGGATGGCGCTGGGAATGTCTATATAGCGGACACCTTCAATGACCGCGTGGTGAAGGTGACGCCCAGCGGCACGCAGACCACAGTGGGCAGCGGTCTGAACGAACCCTATGGCGTGGCGGTGGATGGAGCGGGCGATGTCTACATCGCGGACCACCTCAACAACCGCGTGGTGGAGGTGACGCCCAGCGGCACGCAGACGGTCTTGAATGTATCCGTGGGGGGCGGCGGACTGAATGGTCCCGCTGGCGTTGCGGTGGATGGGGCCGGGGATGTCTACATTGCGGACGCTAGGAGTCTGTCGGGCATAAGGGTTTGAGATTTTGTAACCAACATAGAATCAACAACATACCAAACATGGTAGATTTTGTAGGTTGTTGATTTTAAAGGGTATGAAATCTATGCCCGACAGGCTCCTAGTAACCGCCGCGTGGTGGAGGTGGGCCGGACGCAGCAGTCGTTGACCTTTGCCAGCACAGCAGTCGGGGCCACCAGCGTGACGCAGACGGTGACACTGGCCAACATTGGCAATCAGGCGTTGAATATTGCGAGTCTGACCACTACGACGGACTTTCCGCTGCAAAGCGCCAGCACCTGCACGGTGACTGCGAATAATGCACAGACTCTCGCCTCCGGAGATGCCTGCGATCTGGCGTATGCCTTCCAGCCAACGATTTCGGGTGCGTTGAGCGAGACGGCAACACTTACCGACAACAATCTGAATGGGACGAACGCAGTACAGACGATCTCCTTCAGCGGAACAGCTACGACGACGACGGGAACTGGAGCTGCAACGACAACCACGTTGGCTACCTCGAACGCCAACATCAGCGCGGGTGCATCCGTAACGTTTACGGCAACCGTTACCTCCAGCATCACAGGCACGCCGACAGGTACCGTTACGTTTATGGGCGGTACGACCACGCTGGGGACTGGAACGCTGTCCGGCGCTACGGCAACCTACACCACCAGTTCACTGGCGGCGGGGGTGTATACGATCACGGCGCAGTATAGCGGCGACACCAACTTCGCCCCCTCGACTTCCGCAGCCATCACGGAGACGGTCACGGCGGGGGGCACTCCAACCTTTACAACGACGGTACCCAACGGTGGCAGCATTTCCCTACCCAGTGGCAGCGGCGGAACGCTACCAGTGGTTATCACGGCCACTGGGGGCTACACCGGGACGGTGAACCTTACGTGTGCGCCCTCTTCACCCGCATTTACATGCAGCGTGAATCCAACTTCGCTCACCTTCACTGCTAGCGGCCCGACAAGTCAGCCTGCCGGGTTGACCATCGTCACCAGCGTGACCACTGCGGGCTTGATGCTTCCGGCCAGGCCGTTCCCGGATTCCTCCACGCCCATCTATTCCGCGATGGCCTTGTGGCTGCCTGGATCCTTCCTGGCTCTCCTGGGATTGCGCCGCCGCAAGAAAAATAGCAAATCCATGCGCAAATTCCTGATGCTGGTTTTACTGTTCGCCGGAATAGGCAGTGCGGCCAGCCTGACGGGATGCGGCTCTATTCAGAAAGCCATTAACTGCATACAAGGCAATTCGAGCTGCACGAACAATACCACCAATACTCCTACTCCGGCTGGAAGTTATAAAGTCATCGTCACCGCGACCGATGGCACCACCAAGAACACCACGACAGTAAATGTCACGGTGCAATAAGAAGCTCGACCGAATGGGAGATCACAATGAAACTTCAACGAACGTTTATTTTGTGTTTTGCAGCTATCTCGCTGTCACTGGTAAGCAGCACAATGCAGGCTTCCACGTCCAAAGCTGCGCAGGAGGCATTTAGCAAGGCGCTGCTGGGCAAAGATGTACAGGCCTTGATCGATATGCCTGCCTACAAGGAAGGGATCGACATCTACTACACGCCGCCATCGGACAAGCGCACGGATGATCGCGGGATCGACTTGAAGGGCCTGACCAAGTGGCTGAAGGCCAAGGGTGTCGGAGTCGAAAAGGGCGAGGAAGTCACCATTACCAACGTGAAGGTAGACAGTAAAATGATCGAAATTCACCTGGGCGGGGGCGGAGAAGGCCGTCGCGGCAGCAACCATGCCAATAAGGTGAACGCGGGCTTCAAGCGGGCTGGGGGTTCCCGCATCAACTTCCGCTACCAGAGAGAGCTAACCGATGCAGATTTGCAGCCAAGCCAGTTTTTCAAGTTCATGGGTCGGGTTGTGGACGTGAGCGGGATCGAAACCCAATTGGATGTAAAGAAAATGTCCGCCGCCGACCAGAGCGCCATTGATAACCACACCGTCATCAACGGTATGACCTACGAAATGGTTCTACTGAGCTTTGGCGACCCGGAACAGAAAAAAGTAGAAGACAGCTCCGGCAGCACTTTCAAGGAAACCTGGTATTACCTGAAGGCTGGCCATCGGTGGATACTCCATTTTGAAAACGGCAAAGTTGCGCAGATCCAGACGTTCTGAATTGCGATTATGCATCGGGGCTGTTTTCTATAGAGACATATTGGCTACAGAAGCAGCTCCTGGATAACGCAACTCTTGGAACCGCGGTTTCGAGGACGAAGGGTTCGGAGGTTTTGAATCCTCTCTCCCCGCTGTGACCTTACCTTCAATTAGTCCTTCGCCCCGGCGATGGGATAGCCCTGCCACACATATTCCAGGGCCTCGGGCAGCGTTTGCAGCCGCACGGCGTGGTCGACGTGTCCCGCGTTCCGCGCGAACACAAACTGGTACTGGTAGCCCTTCGCCGCCAGAACTTTGGCCATGTTCTCATTCGCCATCACCCAATCATGCATGTTGTCGTGCATGGCATTGGGATTGAGAATGTCCCTGTCGCCCACTTCCATCCAGATGCGTATTGGTTTCCGCGCGCTGTTCGGGATCAGGTGTTCATGAAATTCCCATGCGCCGTGCGGCGTCTGCGGATTGGGTGGCCACTGCTGGTTCACATAGGTGCCGGAATAGGTCAGCACACGGTGATACAGCTCCGGGTGATACCAGGCCATGATCAAAGCGCACGAGCCGCCGGAACTGCCACCCGTCGTCGCGCGGCCGTCGGGGTCCTTGGTCAGCTTCACATGCGCTTCCGCCTCCACGCGCGGCAAGACTTCCGTTTCGACGAACTCCGCATAGCGGCCCGACATCGTGTCATATTCCAGCCCGCGTTCGCTGCCCTGCGCGTCGCCCCCGCCATTGCCGATGGAAATGGCAATCATCACCGGTACTTTATGCTCGGCGATCAGATTATCGAGCGCCGTGAATAGCAGGTGATCGGGTCCGTCCGCGCCCACAATGAACGGCGCGACTGTGCCCGGCACATATTGTTTCGGCACGTAGACCGCAACGCGGCGAACATACGGAGCGGGGTGGCTGGTAGTCACCACCATTTTCGCGGGGTCGTTCGGGTCGGCCGTGCCAAACGTCCCCGGGTCGCGCGCAATGCCGGGATACAGCTTGCTGTCCGTCGAGTTCATGGTGAATTCAATCACCGTTCCCTGCGGCACGCCTGGCTGCACCGTCATTTCCGGCGCGGGCGTGTGCGTGGGGCCAATGATAAAGTTTCCGTCAGCATTCGCCGGGGGAACAGCGCCATCGGGCAATTCCTTTGCCGCGACAAATCCGGGCGCGTGGGGATCGCGCGTCGGCCAGATCCGCTGTGGTCGCCGCGCCGGTGCTGGTGGGGTGGGTGGTGTGGCCGCGGCGGGAGCTGGTTGAGATTGCGCCAGGGTGGGCATTCCGCCAACTATCAGGATCATCAGGAACGCGGTGCCGAGAGCACGCATAAGACGGACCAAGGGGAACTCCTTTTTCGTCGCAGGGATGTTACTTTCCGCAGCTGGAGCCGGAGCCGGTGCCTTCGGCCTGTATTCAACGCGGCTGTGCCGCGCTCCAGCCAGTCGAGGAAATATATCATCGACGCTGAACCCCGGCAAAGCGGCTGCGTCCAGTATGCTGCCGCCTCGCGTCGCCATCTATGCAAACGTCGAATTACGGCAAGCGCTGAAGATCCCTCCGTCTGTGGTAATCCGTGCATGCTTGGCAGCCAGAAGAGAGCTTGGGTTAGTTTGATTTGTTCCCTTGCACAGAGGCCCCACGGAGAAAGCGCTCCAATTTCCTGCGGAGAGACTCTGGATTTCGAGTCGAGCATTCCCAGACGACAAGCACCTTCCAGCCGTCCTTACGGAGTGCCTTGATGTTCTCCTTGTCCCTCTGCGCATTTCTTTCGCGCTTCCCGCTCCAATAATCTGTGTTTGTGACCGGGGAGATGCTTCCATGGCCACAGTTGTGCTTATGCCAGAAGCAGCCATGGACGAAAATTATCTTCCGTCTTGAAACGAAAACGAGGTCGGGTTTGCCAGGAAGATTCTTGGCGTGGAGCCCATAACGGAATCCCATTGCATGGGCCAACCTCCTGACGCACATTTCAGGGGCAGTGTCCTTGTCGCCGACGGCCCGCATGCAAGCTCGGCGTTGTTCCGCCGTGAGGGTATCCATCTGGCGCCTATCCGTCCTGGTGCTCCGGCTCGGAACCTTTCTGATCCATGCTTGTGTGCTGAACCGCAACCGACAGGGGCGGGAAGACCACTTCTCCGTCTTTGAGGGTCATCAACAGGGTTCCGTTCTTCTTTACAAAACCGTAGGGAATGTTCTTGCGGTAGCGCTGCGGATAGGGATCGGGATACTCATTCAGCCATTTCCCGAAGAACCCCACCATTTTCGATCCGTGCAAATACCGAAGATCAACTTCGCTGAGATTATCGGAATAGTCGAAGAACAGGTGGCCGACCTCAGCATCCCTGGCCAGTTTATTTCGGCCCGTGTTCTTGTGGTATTGATACTCATAGCTACCGCCTCGCTTCGCCGATTTGACCTCATGATTGGCCAAATCGATCCCCGCTCCGAATTTTCGACCCAAATCGTTCACAAGCATCGATGCAAATACTTCCCAGTCCGAGGACATCGCAATGGATCCCGGCGGGATGCTGCGAGCCCCGTAGAGCCGCAACTTTCCCTGAAGTGGGCCGTACATGTATGCGTGGAAAAACATCAGGGACTTTTCGAAGTCGAGGTCTGTTGGTGGGGCTCCGAATTGAGGCGATCCAGGCATTCTTTTAAAGGCTCACGGCTGACTGCTTCTCCAAAGTACTTGGCGTCTTGTCATTCGGTCATGCTGCACTCTTTGAACCTGAATTTCCGAGAGTGCTTCTGAATCGGGTGGCCAGAGGAGCTAGAAGATGGCGAGTAAGCCAACGTGTCACGGGCACTACGACAGCATCGCCCATCGCGCGATAGCCGTCATTGTATGTGCCATCGAGTTTGTAGGTGTCCGGCGCTCCCATTAACCGTGCACACTCTCTAATCGTCATCAGACGCGAGCGGACTAACCCATCGTCGACGAGTATGACTGTTTGACGGCTGCTGCCGCCATTTGGAGTACGCAGGCAGCCAGCGACACCGTCGAAACGAATCTCCAGGCGTTGAATCTTGTCTCCCTCTCGGTCCGGTCTTGTGCGCCGATACGCAGTACCCGCAAAGTACGACTTCGTCCTTCTCGCGGCATCCAGCTTTTTCCTATTCAGAGGGGAGAGCATGGAGCAAAGCTGCTTGGTTTTGGAAGCTGGATCGCAAGGGGCGTCGTATTCACACAAGTCGCTAAATTGTGAGATTCTTCTCTTCGGGACAGGGAGCGACCACCATATCCATTCCGGATCATTTATTGCAAATGCAGTCCGAACGAGTCCGATCGGATGAAACGGTTCGGATGGAAACTGCTGGATTAAACCGTCTAGCGGAATTTCTCGGGCAACGGCTATTATGAATGCCCTAGGGCGGCTCTGCGGTACGAACGCCTTGGCGTCGATCACAACTGCGCCCAATTGGTAGCCCAGATCCCGAAGCGCGCAGTAGGCGAGCTGGAAATGCTTCCCTTGATCTGCGACGACAAAACCAACTACATTTTCAGCAACTAGCACGGGCGGCCGCTTATCATGATCGTTCAATTCTTTAAGGACACGTATCCATTCCCAGAATAGGCCCGACCGTGTTCCGTTGTGCATACCGTGGAGGTTACCGGCAAGTGAGAGGTCTTGGCAGGGGAACGATGCCCAGGCGAGGTCGGCAGAGGGCAGGTCCCGTCCTCGCACATCCTGAATATCCGCGAGATGGAATTTGTCTCGTGGGTGATTCGCCACGTAGACAGCCTGTTTTTTGGCGCAGTTGTCGTTCGCCCAGAGTGTCTCAAACTCCGGTTCCAGGCCCAATTGAACGAGGCCGCTGCCAGCGAAGAAGTCCAAGGCGGTAAACATCGTTAGAAGGACTCTACCAGCGTGGTAAGAGGCGAGTCAAAGAAATCGTCGACAGTTTAGCCGCACGACCGAACCTAAGGTACCCGATGTTCAAAATAACCCAAATCCGCGGTAAATCCGGAAACTAAATCAATACCAGTGACGGACTCACGCGCAACTAAATCTGGAATTCCGTGTTTGTAGGAGCAAGGCAGCGCGGCAGTTCAGCCTGAATCGAAGCGCCAATGGTTCGAACCCGCCCGCCTTGATGCAAATCTTGGCTCAGGTGATTTGCCGATGTTCCAGGTGCCTCTGCTGCGACGGTTCTCCTCGCGCTGCCAGGCCGCTGCGTTGTTTTGCGCCGCTTTTGGCGTGACCGCGGCGGCAGCGCCAGCATTGGCCCAGGGGACAGTGCAATCCGCGCCACCGGCGCACCCAAGCACGCCTGCCGCCAGCATGGCAGAGGGCGGCATGGGGCACATGGCGGGTCACATGTATCTGACGGCGCTTCGACCGCCGCAGCCCGGCGACCAGCAGAAGGCCGATGCCATTGTCGCGGCCGCCAAATTGGCGATGGCGCCCTATCAGGATTACCGCAAGGCCCTGGCCGACGGATATACGATTTTTCTCCCGAACGTCCCGCAACCCCAATATCACTTTACGAAGCGCGCGTACGCAATTGAGGCAAGATGGCACTTCGATCCATCGAAGCCCACGTCGCTGCTGTACAAGAAGACGCCGGACGGCGGCTACAAGCTGGTCGGCGTGATGTACACCGATCGGGTCCACGCCAGCGAGAGCGAATTAAATGACCGCATTCCGCTGAGCATCGCACGCTGGCATCAGCACATCAATTTCTGCAAGGCTCCGCATGGCCAGAAAGCCGCCTACTTCGGTCCCGACGCGAAATTCGGACTGATGGGTTCCATCACTACCGAAACGGCGTGCGATGCGGCGGGGGGCGAGTTTTATCCTCACATATTTGGATGGATGGTCCACGTCTATCCGGACGAGACAGATCCGAAAAAGATATGGTCCACACAGGATGATGCGCACGGCCATGACAATATGGACCACTCCCCCATGGCCGGCATGAAGATGAATTAGGGCCGGTTTCCGCGAATCCAGCTTCGATCTCCTCAAAAAAACCGATGCGCCGCCGCAACGCCGCCGCCCAGTCCGGATTGGACTTTGGCCTATAGTGGCACAATGTCCGAATGGAGAAAGGGCCGTTCGGCATGTTTCGCCGATGCCGGGAAGCGAGTACACTATTTTGACTTGGACGCCGATACTACCGAGGTCGTCCGGGGTTAGGATGGATGCACGGTAAGCGATTGCCAGGGGCCAGGAGGGTTCGATGAAAATTTCCGACGCAGTTGGATTGGTGCTGAAGGGCAAAGGCGAACGAAGGATTGTGTCGATTGCGCCCGAACTGTCGGTCTACGAAGCGGTCGAGAAGATGGCCGAGGAAGATATCGGCGCGTTGCTGGTCATGTCCGACGACCGACTGATCGGAATGCTCTCTGAACGCGATTACGCGCGCAAAGTGGCCCTGATGGGGCATTCTTCCAGAGAAACTCAGGTCCGCGAGATCATGACCAGCCCGGTCGTATTCGTAAGTCCGCAGCACACGGTGGATGAATGCATGGCCATCATGACGCAGCATCATTTTCGCCATCTGCCGGTATGTCAGGGTGAAACTGTCATGGGCGTGATCTCCATCGGCGACCTGGTGAAGTGGGTGATCTCCGGCCAGGCACATGCCATTCAGCAGTTGGAGGGCTACATTACGGGAACGTATCCCGGGTAGCTTCCGCGCATCAGAATCCCGCTGAAAACTTCTTCCTCTCTTCGCGTCGACTACTGGCGTTCACACGGTCGTGCATCGTGTGCACGATGGAGTCATCCAATCGGACAGGAGTGAAGATACGATGAAGATGCAAGGCAACACCATCTGATTACCGGCGGAGGTTCCGGCATTGGCCGCGGGCTGGCGGAAGCTTTCCACGCGCTTGGAAACAAGGTCGTCATCGCTGGCCGGCGTCAGCACGTATTAAATGAGACGACAGCGGCAAACCCCACTCCGACGTATTGCGCGACGAAAGCTGCGATCCATTCCTACACGCAGTCGCTGCGCTTTCAACTGCGCTCCACGACAACCGAGGTGCTCGAACTGATTCCGCCCTATGTTGCGACCGAACTGATGAATGGCGGTACTTCCGATCCACGCGCGATGCCTCTCGACCAGTTCATCGCGGAGGTAATGACGATTCTCAAAACGCAGCCCGAGGCGACGGAAATTTGCGTGGAGAATGTGAAGCGTCTGCGCTTCGCCGCGGAGATCGGACACTACGATGCTGTGTTTCAAGGCTTGAACCAGGCCATGGCCGGACTGCATTAAGCTGCGCATCCGTCGAGAAGGCGACTCGGACTGGAATTGCTCTAGCCATTCCAGGCGCCGAGTTGTTTGCGCATCATTACCAGCTGGCCGACGTGGTAGCTGGTGTGGTCGCCAGCCAGTAGAATCTCCCGCAGGAAGGTTTGTCCGTCTCCCCAGGGAATTTTGGCAGTCAGATCGGTCTTCGGGTCCCGCAGTAGCTTGTCGAGGCCTTTCAGTTCCTTGTGAATCGCGGCCACTGACTGCTTCCATGCCGCGGGAGATTTTGGCCGGTCCTCGGCGGGCCAATATCCCTCCGGCCACTTGGGAGCTTGATACTTCGGGTTGGTGCAGAAATCCAGAAGATCATGGAGCGTCAAGCGGATATGTTCCAGCAACTGCCACGCATTGTGCGGCGCGTCTGCCGGCTTCCGCGCGACCAACGCAGCGGGCATGTCCTTCACCGCGTCGTTCAGGCTGGCATGGGCCTGGCCGCCTTGCAGAAACTCCCATAATTCGTGTCGAATGGATCGGTCCGGAACGGACAGTCGAGTCGGTGTCTTCGTGGGCATACGATCGCTCCTTGGGCTACCCGATTGGATGCTTCGGGCGCTTTCCAGGTCTGTTCGCCCTGTAGCTTGAGCGGGCTCTAGCTGAGTACTACTTCGTTGCCACCAAGATGCTCGCGAATCAGTCGAGCCACCAGCGGCTTCAGGGATTCGCCGGTTTTTGGCAGCACGAACGTCTGTGAAGCGTCGTCCCAGTCCAGCTTAAAGCTGGTGGAGAGCGCCGAAATCCATATTTGCCGGACGGGAGCGTTGGGAGTGAGGACAAACTTGGAGGGTGGCTCGTCGAAGCTGATGTTCAGCACGCCGTTTTGTTCTTCCACCTCGAAGTCGGCATCGCTCTCCGCCAGGATTAATGCCTTTTTCAGCGATTCCAGGGCGCTGTCCGCATGGCGCCGAAAGGTAATTTCATCCAGCATGGAGCCAGTGTACCAACATTCAGCCGATGCCTGCCGTCTGTAGAATGCATCTAGGCGATGAATATGAAAGCATTCCGTCCGGGAAGCCGGCAAGCCGTGAACAGGGAAGGAAAATGCTGCACGCGAGCACAGGTTTCCGCAGTTCACCTTCTCATCGCGCTGCTGCTCATTTTTAGCATTCCGCAGCACGTCGAAGCCTACTCTTTTCTCACCCATCAGGACATCATCGATGTGGCGTGGAAGGGATCGATTCGTCCAGCACTGCTGGCGCGATTTCCCACAATCACGCCCTCTCAGTTACAGGAGGCGCGGGCCTATGCGTACGCGGGCGCGACTATCCAGGACATGGGCTATTATCCGTTTGGCGATGAATTCTTCAGCGGTCTGACCCACTACGTGCGGTCTGGAGAATTTGTAAACAACCTGTTCCAGGATGCGCAGACGGTGGATGAATATTCGTTTGCGATTGGAGCCCTGGCCCATTATGTGGGCGACAACGACGGGCATCGCTACGCTACCAATCCTGCCACGCCACTGGAATTTCCGCCGCTGGGCAAGAAGTTCGGACCGATTGTTACCTACGATCAGGCTCCGCATGCGCATATTCGAACCGAGTTCGCCTATGATGTCGAGCAATTGAGCAACAACGAGTTTGCGCCGATCTCGTATCGGCATTCCGTTCGCTTTATCGTTGCGCGGAGGCTGCTGGAACAAGCGTTTTTCGACACGTATGGTATGCGCCTCCGGTCAGTGCTGGGCCGGCCCCGGCCCGCGATCGCAAGCTATCGCTCATCCATGCAAAATCTGCTGCCCAAAGCCGCGCGCGCAGAGGTCTTGATTCATCGCAAGAATTTTCCTCCTGCCGAAGATACTCCCGCCTTTCATCAATTCGAAGTGCGCCAGGCCCAGGCGAGGATCGATAATGGATGGGCCAACTACAGCCGTAAAGATGGATTTGAAGTCCATTTCATCGTTTTTTTGCTGCGCATTGTGCCGAAGGTCGGAACAATTTCCGATCTGGCCATTCGCGGGCCCAGCGCGGAGACGAACCGCTGGTACATCGAAAGCGTGAATCGCACCACGGACGATTACGAGCAGATGCTGCGCGAATTGGCAAGAGATCCAAGGCATCGGCTGGATCTGCCCGATCGCGACCTGGATACGGGCAAGCTGGTGCAGCCCGGTTCCTATCCGTTGACGGACAAGACCTATGCCGAGTTATTGGCCAAATTGACGGCGCAGCCGAACCACGCCATTCCGGCCGGCCTGCAGCAGAATATTTTGAGCTACTACGCGGACCCCGATGCGCCCATCACCACGAAGAAGAATCCCGACGCATGGAACCGTGTGCAAACAGGTCTGACGAAATTGCGTGGAATGCAAACTGTGGGAGACAAGAGCGTTGCCATACTGCATCCCTAACATAGGTTCGCCCGATCGGAATGACGAACGGCCAGGTTGCCGCAACGAACACTTGCAAGGTCCACTTCGATTGACGACGCCGTAGGCGATGACCCACAATAGCCGCATGGCAAAATCCGCAGGTTCAGGTTCCAGCGCCAGCGATTTCGGGCTGCTGGTATTGCGTCTCTTTTTCGGAATCAACCTCTTCTGGTGGCACGGCCGGGAAAAAATCACGCACTTCTCCCAAATGTCCTCCCACTTCCCCAATCCACTTCACATTGGATCGCACGCCAGCCTGATCTACGCGCTGATTTCGGATGGGATTTGCTCGATTTTAGTGGCGCTGGGACTTGGGACACGCCTCGCTGCGTTCATCGTCTTCGTCGACATCAGCGTCGCTTTTTATTTTGTCCATCATCATCCGTTCTCCGGTGGACATGGGGAGCTTCTGCTGCTCTACATCGGCGGTTTTCTGGCGCTGGTCTGTACCGGTGGCGGCCGCTTCAGCCTGGATATGAGATTCTGGGGCCGCAGCTAGAGCATTCCGGTTGCCTATGGAAGACGCGCCGCAGGGGTTCTTCGCTTGCCGAGAGGTAAGCGTGGTGTCCATGCTGCATTCTGGCGAGCAGGTCACGCCGGTATAAGTGATGCTGCGAGCGTTTCAGAATGTGCTGCCAGCGCATGCGAAGCCAACTCTGGAGAGAACGTGGTAGGGCGCCAGCCCACCTTTGCATTCCTGCGGGCGCCCCTTGACAATGCCTTCGTCATTATCGAGGACGACCCGCCGGAAATGTTTATGAAACAAGCTGCAGCCTGTTTACGATGGGTGCAGGTGAACATCGAAAAGGTCTCCTACAAGTCGCTCTCCAAGACAGCGCGATCTGTTTTGCTCTGCGGGATGCTGGTTTGGCTTGTTGCGCAAACGGTCGATGCGTCCGAGTTGAAAAAGCAAACCGCGGCGGCCTTTGACCGCTATATCGCCGCGTCCGGAGCGCGCATGCAGGCGGAACTCCCGAATGGCCCCTTCCTCTTTGTCGACACCCTGCCAGAGGAGCGCCGCGAGGAAGCTTATGCCCAGCTTCGTGCAGGGCAAATTCTGGTAAACCCGGTTCACGCAAAGGCGGCGGGTTCTCCCATGAGAGTACCGGGCGGCCTGATTCACGACTGGATTGGCGTGGCCTTCATCCCAAACGTGTCCTTGGCAGAAACGCTCGCAGTCGCCCAGGACTATGACCATTACCAGGACATCTACCGGCCCGAGGTGCGCCGTTCCAAGCTCTTGCAGCGTAGTGACGACAATTTCACAGTGTTTCTCCAGTTCTACAAGAAATCGCTGGTCACGGTCGTCCTCAACGCGAACTTCGATATCCATTACGAACGCCTCGGACCGGATCGCGTGGTGAGCGATTCCTACTCCACGCGAATCGCAGAGGTGGAGGAGGCGGGACAGGCGGACGAGCGGGAATTGCCGGTCGATGGTGGGCACGGCTATCTTTGGCGCCTCGACAGCTACTGGCGGCTGGAAGAAAAGGATGGGGGCGTGTATGTCCAGCTTGAATCGATCGGGCTGAGCCGCAGCGTCCCGGCAGTTTTCGCTTTGCTGGTAAATCCGCTACTGCGAAGTATCCCCCGTGGCGTCCTTACGGATATGCTGGGCGCAACGCGTAGGTTTGTAGCCAAACCCGACCTGAAGACGCGTCCATGACCGGAATCGATAGGGTTGACCCATCTCCGTTCCGGACCCGCGTCTCATGTTTGAGACGTGGGAATGTAGCAACACGCGGAAATTCGCGTTAGAACGGGATGTCGTCGTCGGTGATTTCGGTGGATTGGGAGAAGTCTTCGGCGGGGCCGCGCTGATCGAACGATGCCGTGTTCGACTTGCTGTAGCCGCCTCCGCTCTCGCCGCCTTCGCCGCGTCCGGAGAGTAGCGACAGATCGTTGACGATGATCTCTGTCTTATATTTCTTTTGGCCGGTGGTCTTGTCGTCCCACGATGAGGTCTGCAGGCGGCCTTCGACGTAGAGCTTGTTGCCTTTCTTCACGTAGTCGCGGACGATCTCCGCGGTGCGCTGGTAGGCGACGAGGTTATGCCACTCCGTGCGGTCCTGCCAGTTGCCGGTCTTGTCTTTGAACCGCTCGCTAGTGGCAATGGAAAACGTAGCGACAGTTACACCGCTGGCTGTGGCTTTGATCTCTGGGTCTTTGCCGACGTTGCCGAGAAGAATCACTTTGTTGACGCTTTTTGCCATGTTGGACCTGTTTCTATCCTTTGCCAAAATTTGGTGTTACTGGAGAAGGGTCGAGGCTTGCTTGAACTCTCCGGCCACGGAATGCGACCGACCGCGGCGCAACGAATCATGGATCATTATATGCACAGATACTCCGGGCCGCTGAACCAACGGGGAAACAAATGCAGCGTGCGAGGGCGCTCTTCGATCCTGAGGTGGGAGGTTCCGCGCATCGCTCTGCGAGCCTTACCAGAGAAGCTTCAATCCAAACTGGATCTGACGCGCGGTCGTCGAGGTGCCGGTGATCACGCCGGCAGTGGGCGAAACCCCGGAGGGGGTGAAGACAACCAGATTGGGCGTGTTGAAATTGGCCCGGTTCAGGATGTTGAAGAGCTCCGCGCGGAACTCCAGGTTGAGGCGTCCATGCAGCGACGTGTCCTTCAGCATCGACATGTCCCAGGTCGCGACGCCTGGGCCCGTCAGACTGTCGCGCCCAAGATTTCCATAGAATCCACTGCCAGTTGGGGGCGCCAGAAATGCAGCCGGGTCAAACCACTCCGTAGGTTTGCCGACAATGGCGGAGCCATGAAACGCGGGGTTTGCAAACGGGCGCACGGGATTCTTGGTATCGCCGTTGTTGGACGGGTTGTAGCTGAGTTGCGGCGTGAAGGGAAAGCCGGACTGCAGCGTCACAATCGAGTTTGCCGTCCAACCGCTTACGATGGCATTGGGAACGCTGCTCAGTCCATGCAGATAGCGTCTGTGCCGCCCGAGCGGAAGATTATAGATTCCATCGATCACGGCGACATTGCGCACGTCGTAGGTCGCGGGTCCCCAGTCGGCTTTCACATCGAATGGATTTGAGACAAGCCCGGGCGCGTTGCCTGCTGCCGTGGCGTTCAGGGAATCTCCGTCGTCCAAAGCTTTCGACCAGGTGTAGACGCCGCGCAGCATCAGTCCGTCGCTGAGACGATGGTTGAGCTCCACCTGCAGCGCATTGTAGGAGCTGGTTCCCACCGAGAACCATGCCCACGCGCTCCCCAGGGCCGGGTTGGCTACAGGCGTGCCCGCAGGGATGTAATACGAGCCAGCCGGTACTGCGGCGCCGCCCAGAGGCGCCGGGAATGTGGCAGGGTAGTTGGCCGGGCATTGGCCGGCGGGACAAACCGTGGGCGTGGGTTCGTTGTCGTCCAGGCTGACGATCTGATGGTAGCCGTGAGAACCCACGTATCCGACCGTGAGCACGGTGTTCGTAGACAACTCCTGCTCGACCCCGAACGACCAGGAGATCAGGGTCGGAGTGTGCATGTCGGGTTGAACTCCGGCGGGCGCGATCTTGGCGTTGGCAGGAACCGGGGAGATGGGAAGAGGCAGGCTGGCGACAGGAAGGTTGGAGATGCCATAGGACGGGTTGAAGGGCGCATTCTGGTCCATGCGGTAGCCGAGCGCGTCCTGCAAGTCGTTGTACATTCCGGAGCCGCCGCGCAGGACCGTCTTCCGACTGAATGGACTCCATGCGACACCGATTCGAGGCTGCGGCAGGAACTTCGCATTGTTGACGGTGAATGCGGAGTTCGCAATACGAGGCTGTGTCTGAATGACGCCATTGTTGAAGATGAAATTCGCGGCGCGGCCATGCGCCTCGTTCCATCCGGTGGTAAATTCGTCACGCAATCCCAGCGACACCGTCAGCTTTGGACTCACGCGCATGACATCCTGCGCATACCATGCGCCGAGCAGCGAGCGCCAGTTCATCTCCGTGGGCGCGGGATCGTAGAGGAAGCTTCCCACCGTGCCTTGCAGAAACTGCTGCAGCCCGGTAAAGGTCGCCTGTCCAAACTGCGTAAGCGCCAGGTCCTCGTTGGATTGCAGCGGCTGCAACCATACTCCGGCGCTGAATTGGTGGCGTCCTCGCGTCAGGGTCGCGTGATCCTGGAAGGTGAAAAGATTGCGCGCGATATGCAGATTGCTCCCCACGTTGCTGCCCGCCAGACTCACCTGCGCCGCGGGATTGGCCGCGGCACTTCCGCCAACCACGACTGCGCCAACGGGCTTGCTGGCAACAAACCCCGGGACATCGGCCGCCAGTGTGCCGGGCGTGGGTTCGCCGGTATAGAAATAGGCCGCTCGCGAATAGCCAACGCGCGCAATGTTGAGCAGCGCGGGAGAAAAGATGTGCGTCTCCTCCACACTCACAACCTGTTCGCGCAGGTTTTCAAGATCGGTGCTGTAGAGATTGGTGCTGGTCGGGGTCGTGTCGGCGCTGTCGTCGATGGTGTAGACGCCGGTCAGGGTGTCGCTTTCGGAAAACACGTAGTCCAGGCGGGTGGTCCCAAAGTCGTCGCGGATGATTTGCAATGGACTGTTGAAGGCTTCCGAGATGCCTCCGAAGTCGGGCGCATTCGCGCTTTGCGTAGGCCACAGGGCAAGCAGCGGAGCCACTCCAGGGCCGACTCCAACGTTGACCAGACCGGAAGGCGGGCAGGGGTTCGGCGCCGGGCTCACGAGCTTGCAGGGCAGCAGTCCGTGGCGTGCATTCGTATCTGGAACAAGGTCGACGCCCGTCTGGTGCAGATGCTGGCGAAGGCCCTCGTAATTTGCGAAAAGAAATGTTTTGTTCTTCAGGATTGGGCCGCCCAGGGAGGCTCCAAACTGGTTGCGTTGAAAAGGCGGAGCGGAGCCCTTGTCGAAATAGTTCGGGGCATCGAGCGCATTGTTGCGCAGAAACTCGTACACGGACCCGTGGAGCTGGTTAGTCCCGCTCAGGGTCACGATCAATACCTGGGCTCCGGGCCGCTTGCCGTATTCCGCGCCATACGAATCGCGGAGCACATTGAACTCGCGGACTGCATCCACGCCCAGCAGTTCCCCACTGGTACCGCCGGGCTGCATGTTGTTCTCTGCCGCTCCGGTAAATTCCACTCCATTCAACAGAAACAGATTCTGCTGCGGACGATTGCCGGAGACCGCGAAATTGTTGCCGACGGTTGAATTGGACACACCGACTCCGCCCGTTTTTTCTGATGTGAAGTTAACGATGCCCGGATTGAGGGTGAGCAGTTCATCGTAACTTCGCCCGTTGAGAGGCAGGTCTTTCATCTGTTGCTCGCCGACCAGTCCCGAAATATCCGTCATGGTGGGGCTCACCGCGGACGCATCCGCGTCGACTGTTACCTGTTGTTGCACTTGGCCGACGCGAAGGGTGATGTCGACGGCTGCCACCTGGCCAACCGCCAGATGAATTCCAGTGCGGATTTCTTTGGCGAAGCCCTGTTTGCCGATGAGGATTTCGTAGTCGCCGACGGGCAGGGAAAGCACCTGATACTGGCCGGAATGGCTAGTGACCGTGATGCGCTCTACCCCGGTATTCACGTTTCTGACGGTTATGTCGGCACCGTATACCGCTGCGCCGGAGGAGTCGGTGACAAGGCCCGTGATGCTCGTGGACGTTTGGGCCGCGGCAGCAGGACTATACAACAACAGAAGAGCGACGCTCAGAGCGGCAAGCAGAGGAGGCGTGATAGAGAGAAATGGATACGGCGGCCGCTTCCGGCGCGCATACGAACTCATGCAAATCTCCGCGGATTCCGTCGTTTCCGGAAGCTGTTTCACATCTCGATTACATCGGCGAATATATACGATTTACTGCAACTATTGCGATTATATCAATGCGTTCCTATACTATTTCAACTCCAGGAACGCATTTCTGCGACGCAGCGCACTCCGCGTATTTCGTGGCCGCATGTGCAGAGTGGAGTGAATCATCCGATGCGGAATTAGCTTCCCGCGCGAAAGCTGGTTTGGATGAAACGAAGGAGGGGTTGTTGCTGTCACTCCGCGCTACCTGCTGGTAAGCGTGTGAGCAACCACATCTGTTCAGCGGCGCTTGGCTGTGATGAACTGTAAGGTCTGTTCCAGCCGCGCGGCTGAAAATTACTGATGGTCGGCTGCCCAGGCGGTAGGAGTAAGTTTGGCGAGGCGCTGGATGGATGTATTGGCGAGTCCCGGCAGGATGTCGGCGAGGTAGTCGCGCACCGGGATCTTCATGCGTCGGCAGCTTTCGATGACGGAGAGGATTGCGGCCACGCGCGGTTCGGCCTGTTGGCTGCCGATGTGGATCCAATTCTTCCGGCCCGTGGCCACCGGGCGCATGGAGTTTTCGGCCAGGTTGTTGCTCAGCTCCAGTTCCGGATGGTCCAGGAAGCACGTCAGTCTCTTCCATAACGCGAGTGTGTAGCTGCAGGCTTTGCCCGCCGCGCTTTGGGGCAATGCATTTCCGTTCATCGCCCGGACATGGTCCCTGATCTGATCGAGTAACGGCGGCGCCTGCTGCTGGCGAAGAGCATGACGGGCGGCGTGGTCCATCTTCTCGTCGCGGGCCTGGGCGTCGATGGCAAACAACTCGTCCATCCGTTCGATAGCCCGCACGGACGCGGCATCCTGTCGGTTGAGCTTCACCGCATCCACAAATTTTCGCAGGACATGCGCCCAGCTTGCGTCAGGAAAACCCTGGAAAGGGGGATGAGATGTAGAAGCTGAACCCTTTCGATCTGATCCAGAGGGTTAAACTCCCTCCCGGCAAAGGCTAGCCAGCCAGCCGGAAGCGAGTCTTGCATGGGCAGCGGCGATGCTGTTCGTGAAGCGTAGACAGCGGATGGCGTAGCGTCTCCGTAGTATCTGCGAAGGCGGGGAACCAGACCGATGGGACCCGCTGGAGAAAAGGGAGACGCCTGGGAAGAGAACTGTTGACGGGAAACATGGGAGGGGACTCTGAACCCTGCCAACCTGTAAACCTGTACACGAAACGGCAGCAGATAGCGGAACTGGCAAGGAAGAAGCCCGGCGTGGCTCTGTACTCGTTGCAGGCATAACCTGCATCTGCGCATCTCCGAACAGCACCGCCACCTGAGCCAAAGGCTGCGGGGCCATTATGCCTATTACGGCATTACTGGCAATGGTCGTCGATTGCGTTGGTACGCCCATCAGGTTCAGAGGATATGGAAGAAGTGGCTCTCGCGGCGCGGCCAACCGGGCGCCTTCCGGTGGAATCGCCTTCGTGCGCTACTCGAACGCAATCCTCTGCCTCCGACCAGAATCGTTCATCAATACGTCGTTGGGAGCGAATCTCTTCCATGAGGAACCGGATGCGCTGCACAAGACGAGCTTCGCATAGCGCTTACGATCGCCAGATGCGCACCAGCGATCCTCAGCGGGATGTGACGCTTGCCCCATGGCAGGAATTGGATGCCACTGATGCCTATCTGCTGGATGTCCGCGCGCCCGTCGAGTTCCGCAGAGATTCCATCGATGGGACCGTCAACATACCGCTCGGACAACTGCGGGGAAAAATGAGCGAACTGCCGCGCGATCGTGAAATATCGTGAAATATGGGTCAGCTGCGGAATCGGATAGCGCGCATATTACGCATGCCGGATGCTGACCCAACGTTCCTTTATTGCGCGCAACCTTTCCGGCGGTTATCAAACATATCGAGTTTTGTATCCGGCGGAGTAGCGACATGTCCACGCGCACTGAGTGACTGGCCATCCTGCTTAGGTGCGCCGATCTCTTGGTGAAACATGGATCCATTCCGCAATCCAGCACGATCTGCGGCGCACGTTTCTCTTGCGGCAAAAAGGTGAGAAAATGGCACTTCCAGTGTGTGCCTGGATGCGGAAGTTAGCATCCTATATTTAATTAGCCGCGGCCCTGTTCTGCTCGCGAGATGATTGCCGGGGAAGATCTTTAGAGCCATGCGATTGAGATCCAGGTACAGACACCGAGTCTTGCTTGTTTTACTGATTATTGTTGGAGTGCTGCGACTGCCGAATGCGAATGCTGCCTCCTGTAAAACCGAAGCGCAAATGACGGCGGCCGAGCGCGGCGCTTTGTCGAGCGCGGCGCACGCCATAGTTGGAGATGTGCAGAGTGGGGACGTTCAGGCGCTTCAGGCGAATACCATTCCCGCGGTTGCTGCGAATTTCGGCGGGATTGCGGCTTCGGCCGCGAGTTTGAAGCCTCAAGTGCAGCACGCTGCCATTACGGTCTCTAACCTCTACTGGATGGACGCGTCGAGCGATCCCATAGGCGCTCCTCGAACGGATTTCTATTGTGGCAATCCGATCGTGGTTCTCCATTTTACCAATCTGCCGCCGGCCAAGTATGCGTTGGCTATTCTTCACGCCACCGGCGTGCCGCAGCCGCAGCAGATTTCTTTGGTTTTGTCCGAAACATCTGAGAATCACTGGATGTTGGCCGGATTTTTTAGCGGTCCCATGATGGAGGCAGGCCACAATGGGCTCTGGTACTGGGCGAAGGCGCGTGAGTACGCGCAAAGGAAGATGGATTTGACTGCGTGGTTCTACTATCAGGCGGCCGCACAACTCCTGGATCCGGCGCCGTTCCTCGCTAGCCCCAATCTTCAGAAGCTCCAGCATGAAGCGGATGAAATTCGACCCGATAATCTTCCGGGAATGAAGCCAACGATGCTCAATGTGCAGGGCTCACAGTTCGAGATCATGGCGATTCAACCTACCACGACGCTTGGGGGGCTGGACCTCGAGGTCCATTATGTTCCTGACACTGCGCAGCTAGCCCAGTTGCGCGATCCCGCGACTTCGCGGAAGCAAGTGATCGATGTGATGGCAGCCCTGCTGGCGCTGCACCCTGGACTGCGTGAGGCATTCCGTGGCATATGGCTGCGCGCGGATCGAGGAAACGTGTCCGTGTTTGCTTTAGACTTGCCGATGAACCAGATTCCAGCCGGGACACAGCCACCGACGAATCCGAGTCCAGTTGCAATGACACAAAAGACAACCCCCTTGAACACATTCGATCCTACGAAGCCGGAGGCTCAGCCGAGTCTCGATGTGGACCGCGATCCTGTTCTCTCGCCCGACGTGGAACCCAAAACGTCGGTGGCTGCTGCATCGACTGCAAGCACAAGCCAGGCGGGCGAGATTCAGAAAGGGAAAGGTGGTATCTACACGCTGCGCGAAAATGTGAATGAAGTTGTGCTGAACTGTACAGTTGTAGACGAAAAGAAACGGCTGGTCAGGGATCTGAACCGCAACGACTTTCGAGTGTGGGAGGACGGTTTTCCGCAGACGATTGACTCGTTTCAGTTCCAGGATCTCCCTGTATCCATGGGCATTCTCGTCGATAATTCCGGCTCCATGCGTGATAAGCGCGCTGCTGTGGATGCAGCCGCCTTGGACCTGGTGAAGGCCTCCAATCCCGAGGACGAAGCATTTGTCGTTAATTTTTCAGATAAGGCCTATCTCGATCAAGGTTTCACCTCGAACATCAGCGCGCTGGAGCGCGGTCTCTCGCACTTCGATACTCGCGACACGACCGCGTTGTACGATGCGGTTGTCGCTTCCGCGGACGAACTGGCCAAGCAAGGGAAGCAACCGAAGCAAGTGCTGCTGATCATCACGGATGGAGCAGACAACGCATCGAGGCTGAGCCTGGAGCAGGCTGCCCGACGTGTGCAACGACTGGGGGGCCCGGTCGTGTATTCCATAGGATTGTTGTTTGGGGACGACAAGGCGGAATCGCGGCAAGCGAGGACAGATCTGGAGACGCTGTCGCAGGATACGGGCGGCATTGCCTATTTTCCGGAGTCTTTGCAGGACGTAGATGAGGTCGCCGAGGAGGTAGCTCGCGATATAAGAAATCAGTACACCATCGGCTATCACTCGACCAAACAATCCAGCCTTGGAGGTTTTAGGACCGTGCGGGTTGAGGCGAAAGCACCGGGGCACGGCAATCTCATCGTGCGGACGAGCCGAGGGTATTATCCTAAAGAAGCGCAGCGCACACAGGCAGTACAAACGGCGCAAGCTGCGCCGTGATCGTGGAGTCAATTGGCCGCTGCCAATAATTTTTCTTGCGCCGCTGTGTTGGTCGCTCTTTCGAGCACGCGCGGTGGAGATTGAGACTCGACAGCCCAACCGAGGCTATTAGGCGCGGGAAGTTGCGATGCCAGCCTGTACTGATCGATCCGCGCTGTCATGATGACGATCAATCCAGGTGGAAGTTCACTTCGATGACGATCTGTACCGGGACAGGATGTCCCTGATACATTGCC
>JAKAAZ010000224.1 GCA_021802085.1 Acidobacteriota bacterium | reverse complement strand
GATCTGGGCGGCAAGTTCGTCCGGGATGTTTAGGGTAACTTCCATGATCTAAGAATACCACCGGGCTGGAAACACTGAAATCCCCTGTAGAGCTTGCAATGCAATCTCGAACAGCGTTAGGGTCGGCTCATGCTGACGATTCGTGCAATGGCAGGCGGCGCAGGATATGCCCAACGGCATCTGGAACACAGCGATTACTACGATGAGCAGCGCCGGATTCAGGGCGAGTGGCATGGTCGCGGAGCCGAATTGCTTGGGTTGCGCGGAGAGGTGACAAGGGAGCAGTTTGAGGCCATTCGTGAGGGGCTGCATCCTGACACCGGAGAATTTCTACGGCCACGTCACAGCGCTGACCGTATGGGTGAAGATGGAGCAGAACAGAGTAAGGCGCGTTCGTTGTATGATCTGTCATTCTCCGCGCCCAAGTCGGTTTCCATTCAAGCACTAGTTGGCGGGGATGAACGACTCATCGCATCACATGACAAGGCCGTGCGCGGAGCTCTGGCCGAAGCGGAGCATTATGCGGCGACGCGGGTTCGCATGGCTGGCGCGAATGAAGATCGCACCACCGGCAATTGGGTTGTCGCTGCGTATCGTCATAACGCCAGCCGTGAACTCGATCCGCAACTGCATACGCATGCCGTTGCCGCGAATCTGACTTACGATGGCGTCGAGGGTCGTTGGAAGGCATTGCAGGCATCGGGCCTTTATGAACGACGTGCGTATCTGACAGAGGTTTACCGGAATGCGCTGGCACGCGAAGTCCGCAGTCTGGGCTATGAAATCGAGCCACATCGTGATCCCAAAGGCCGTGATTATGGCTTTGAGATTCGTGGCATTGACCACGATCTGCTGGAAAAATACAGCCAACGGAGCGCCCAGCGCGATGCGGCGATTGAGCAATTTACGCAGGAGCATGGCCGCAAGCCGACGAACAATGAGGTTGCTGTCCTGGTGCGTGAAACACGCGCGGACAAGCTGACGGAAATCTCGACCGAGCATCTGCGCGAACAGCAGCAAGCACGATTGACTCCTGGTGAGAAGCAATCACTCCAGCATGTTCGTGAGTATGCAATAGAACATCAACGGCATCTTGCCCCGGAGTCATCACGAACAGCCGAATCCCTGGAATACGCCAAAGAGCATATCTTCGAGCGCCATTCCGTAGTGCGCGACCACGTACTCCTGACAGAAGCCCTGCGGCATGGTCGGGGACACGTTGACCTCGGTCAATTGCGCGGTACGCTGGAAGTGGAACAGATGCAGGGTTCGGTTCTTCGTGCTGGGCATGACATTGCGACCCGCGAGAGTCTTGACCGTGAGCAGAAAATCATTGCCACGATAGATAGGAGCGTCGGCAGGTATGAATCCCTGGGTGGTGGTCGCGCTTTCGAGCCTTCCGCGCATTTGCGTGAAGAACAGAAACAAGCGGTACAAAGGATTTTGGACTCGCGCGATTTTGCCATCAACATGCGCGGGGCTGCGGGAACTGGCAAGACGGCAACGTTACAGGAAATTGATCGTGGATTACGCGATGCTGGCCGCGAGGCGATGGCGGTCGCGCCAACCCGGAGCGCGGTTGAGGAATTGCAAAAGTCGGTTTTGACAATGCCATTACAATTGCACGGTTGCTGGAAGATCAGACGGCGCAAGCCTCCCTTCGCGGCAAGGTGCTTGTGGTCGATGAAGCGGGCATGGTCTCTGGGCGTCAGATGGAAGGATTGCTGAAACTGGCAGAGCGTGAACACACTCGCATCCTTTTCTCTGGCGATACACGGCAGATTCAAAGCGTCGAAGCCTCGGACGCGCTGCGCATCCTGGAGCGCGAATCCAAGATGGAAAGTGTGTCTTTGACCGGAGTCCAGCAGCAGACACACACCGAATACCGGGATGCCATACAAACACTGCGCGATTCACCGGAACAGGGTTTCGAGAAGCTGGAGCGGCTTGGGACCGTGCGTGAGGTGCCAGCCATCGAACGCGCGCAAGCGGTCGCGGACATCTACCGGGAAATGACGGTTAATCCAGACCGGCGCGTTCTCGTGGTCGCTGCCACGCATGAAGAGATTGGCCGGGTGACAGCGGCCATCCGGCACGATCTTAAAGAACATGGCGAGCTTGCAACAGGAACAATTCTCGAACGTCATGTGCCTCTGCAATGGACAGAGACGCAGAAGCGCGATCTTGCGAATTATCACGAAGGGCAAATACTGCATTTCCATCGTGCGACGCATGATGTCGGTAGACATGATTCGCTGGAAGTCCGTCGCGTGGACGGCGATGGTTTGATCGCTCGCAACGAACGCGGCCAGGATGTCTCGCTGACCACGAAGCAGGCATGGGCTTATTCCGTCCACGAACGCCAGCCGATGGAAGTTGCTGCGGGCGACCGGCTTCTGCTGACGGGCAATCGCCGCAGTCCAGAGTTTCAGGCGACGAATGGCGAATTGGTGACGGTGCGCAATGTTGAAGGCCGGAAGATTCATCTGGAAGATGGCAGAACCATTCCAGATAACTATCGTGAATTCGCGCACGGCTATGCAGTCACCGCACATTGCAGTCAGGGGAAGACGGTGGATAGGGTCATCGTTTCCGCCGACGCGATGAAGCAGGAACTCTTCTACGTGGCCGCATCGCGCGGACGGGAGAAGATTGCCATTGTTACCAGCGACCGGGAACAGTTGCGGGAATCCCTTGGCATCTCGACCGCGCGTCCGTCAGCTATGGAACTGGCCAGAGAATTGAGACCTGAACCCGCCGCCCATGAGCATGGCCTGGAGAAAATGCCAGTGCAAAGCGTCCAGCAGCCGGAGCCAAGGCATGAAATCAGTTACGGGCATGACTTTGGGCCGAGTCTGTAATCTCAGCGGATCATGCGGGCAATCGCAACTAACTGCACATCAATGTCTGGATGCGCTGCTCGTCATTTTCTTGCGTGCATATTGGCGGCGAACAGATAGGTAGCCCTCTGGCAGCTCATCGCCCGCTTCAGGACGGCGACCTGTTGGACGGTCAAGAATTAGCAGCGCTTTTGCGATAGAGGAGTCCGTGACCTTGGCTCTTCGCGCCAACCATTCCTCGTGTTGTAGATGCGCAAGTTTTTCAGCCACGGCAATGTTGATGAACTGGTTGAGAGAAACGCCCTCACGCTGCGAGATTTGCTCAGCCACTTTACGGACCGATGGCATGAGTCGGAGCGGGAATTTATTCACGGCAATTTTCTTTTGGCTTGCTGGCATCTTCTTATCCCTTCTTTCTGAATTCACTCAACAGTTCGGCTGGTGTCAGCACCCGGATGCGAAACTGTTTGGCGGCGTCGCGGAAGTGCTTGGTGTTGTTCGTCACGATTGCATCCGCTCTGCCGTTGATGGCGACATCCAGCACCATGTCATCGTTCGCATCTTGCGAAAGTGGCCGATGCTGCATCGTAACCAATATCGGTTCGGCGACGGCTTCCAAAGCATCCAGGAGCAACTCGATTTCCTTCCGCGTTTTCCCAGATGCGGCCAAGTGCTCTGGCCGCAGGGCCACGTCCCTGTATTCACACGCCAACTTGTAGTCCATGAGGATGGTCAGTTGCCGTAGTAGCGCCAATCGTACATTCTCGGCGGCGGCCCCTGTGCTGGAGCGGAGTGCGGTAATCAGCGCTGCCGTATCGAGAACGATCCTCACAAAAGCATGGTATCACGGGTGGCATCATAGATTTGTCTTTGCATTGGTTTTGCTGGGAGATGGAAGTGATGTGACATTCCCCGGATAAATGGTAATTGTGTGCCGAGGTCGCTCAGGTCTGTGTCAAGGCGCATGCCCGCGTAAGCGGCGACCCGTGGTCGGCCTTGACACAGACCGCGCCTCGGCTATGCTGCCGATACCGGAGAATGTCACAGTGGTTTGTCCAGTCATTTTCAAGATTTATGGCACAGTTTGTTTTCATCGGATGAACAATACACCTGCGCCAATTGTTCCTAAAACTACCTTCTACTACCTCCCAGTCCTTCCGGCTCCTTCAGCGTCTCTCTACTCCGGTTTGCCATGTCGATAGGCTCGAAAAGTCGCAATATGTGGTAGTAGACATCCCTTCTGGCCCACGGCATTGTGGTTATAGGAGTGTGCGAATTATGTTCGATTCTTCTTACTCTTTTGAGCCACTGCTCAACAGCGAACAAGCCGCAGCACTGGTCAAAGTCCACCCCAAAACTTTACAGCGATACGCCCGTCAAGGTCTCGTCGTCGGGTTGCGCGTCGGCAATCTCTGGCGTTTCCGTGCTTCCGATCTCGACCGCTGTCTGCCTTTCACGGTAAGCTCAGACAGCTATCCGTGCCGCCTCACAACCCTTGAAATGGAGAGGAAATGAGACGATCACGATTTCAGCAAGGCAGTCTTCAGCTTGTGGTGCGCGCCGGGAACCGGAAGGCATGGGAGTACCGATGGTACGAAGTCCAGCCCGATGGCAAACGGACACGCCGCAATTTGGTGCTGGGAACATTGGAACAATATCCGAACGAGACGGCGGCGCAAAAAGCCGTCGCAGCGCTTCGGGCAGACATCAACGTGGAAAGTCCTCGCATGAATCTCACTCCGGCCAGTGTTGCGATGCTTGTTGAACACTATCGGCAGAAAGAACTCGGCGAAGACTCAAGCAAAACTTACGCGACATGCAGGACCTACGAAGGCTATTTCCGCAAATGGATACTGCCTCGTTGGAACACGTACCGCGTGAAAGATGTAAAGTCGGTCGCTGTAGAGGAATGGCTACGCTCGCTGAAACTTTCCAATGGAAGCAAGGCGAAGATGCGGAACATCATGCACGCTGTATTCAATCACGCCATGCGTTGGGAATGGCACGACCGGAACCCGATCACCTTGGTGCGGCAAAGCTCCAAGCGGTCGAAGGTTCCGATTGTGCTCACGCTGGAGGAAGTTGGCGCATTGCTCCATCTTCTGAAGGAACCTGCACGCACGGCAGTCTTCCTCGATGTGCTCACCGGTTTGCGCGTTGGTGAGTTGCTGGCGCTGAAATGGAATGACATCGATTTCGAGAAATCGCAAATCTCTGTCACCCGCTCCATCGTCATGCAGCGTGTCGGTGATTGTAAGACGGAAGCCAGTCGTAAGCCCGTACCTCTGGATTTGCGGCTTGGGGAAGCACTCTATAACTGGCGGCGGATGAGTCCCTACCCGCGACCGGAGGATTGGGTCTTTGCCAGCCCACATTCCGATGGCCGCTTACCCTACTGGCCGGGTGCGTTCTTTCGTGCGCACATTCTGCCAGCGGCCAAAATCCTTGGTATCGAGGGGATTGGCTGGCACACCTTCCGGCGCACTTACGCGACACTCCTCAAGGCCAACGGTGAGGATGTCAAGACGGTGCAGGAACTCCTGCGGCATGCCAACAGCATTGTGACGATGAACCTGTACGCACAGGCCATCACGCAGAACAAGCGGGATGCCCAAAGTCGCATTGCAACCATGCTGCAAGATCGGAAACTGCTTGCATAAATTGCAGGCCCAAAC
>JAKAAZ010000223.1 GCA_021802085.1 Acidobacteriota bacterium | reverse complement strand
GCCTGTCGGGCATAGATTTCATACCCTTTAAAATCAACAACCTACAAAATCTACCATGTTTGGTATGTTGTTGATTCTATGTTGGTTACAAAATCTCAAACCCTTATGCCCGACAGACTCCTAGAGCGGATTGACAGTAGGTGTAGTTATTTGTGAAAGGGAGTCGTTCTGAACGGAGCGCAGCGGAGTGAAGAATCCAGACGATATGCGCCTGGTGATTGCCGCCGTCACCCTCTGGATTTTTCGCTTCGCTCAGAATGACTCATCACCTTTTTAACTACAGTATCTGTAAATCGGCTCTAGAGTAAAAGCGGACGCCTCCCATGCTACAAATCTTTCGCGCATTCTCCGCGGTTCTGTTGTTGCTGACGATCGCGCTGATCTCCGCCCTGATCACCATGCGACTGGCCATTCACGGCGCTGAAGTGCGCGTACCGTCCTTGTCCGGGTTGACCCTGCCAGAGGCCGTCCAGCAACTGCGTTCGCGCGGTCTCCAAGCCGGGATCGACGGCCGTTTTTATAGCTCCACGGAACCAGCGGGGGACGTGCTGACGCAGAGTCCAGTACCCGGCACTTTGGTTCGCAAATCCTGGCGGGTACGAGTGACGGTCAGTCTGGGGCCGCAAAAGGCCGCGATTCCCGCAGTGATTGGAATGAATGAAACCATGGCCACGATCACGATCCGGCGTACTGGATTGCAGCTTGGCAATGTGGTCGCCTTGCCATATGCCTATGCCCCGGAAGATACCGTAATTGCCCAGACTCCCACCGCACGCGCGACCGATGTGCAAGGTCCACGAGTCAGCCTGCTGACGGCGCAACCCGTGGCGCCTCCTGAGGATGCCGATGTGATGCCAGACTTCACGGGCGAGACCTTCACCCAGGCGGCCCTCGCAGTCGTTCATGCTGGATTCAAACTTGCGCCGTTGCAGAGCGTCGCCGGCGCGGTTTCCGCGACAGCACAATCCAGTCTACCCGCTGCTGGAATTGCACCCAGCTTACCCTCGCCGCCACCCACAACGTCATTCTCGGCGCTGGTTCCCACGGGTACTGTGATTTCGCAGATTCCCGCCGCCGGGACTCGTGTTCCGGTAGGCGCGACGATTCAACTTGCGGTCCAGCCATGATTTTTCGCGTCCCGCAATAAAGAATCTATTCGTGGCGCTCGATCAGCGCCGCAAAAAAACCGTCGCAAGGATGCAGCCCTGGCAACGTGCGCAGATAGCCGTCGCGCAACCCGGTGGCACGCAATTCCGCAACCGCTTCGCCGCGGACGATTCCCTCTTGTTCGAGCCGATCAAACTCCGCGCGCAGATCCAGCCGAACCCATCTACGCATCGAATTGTCTGCCGAGTTCAGACACGCGTCGACCACCGCCTCATTCTCTTCCGGTTCCAGAGAGCATGTGGAATAGAGCAGCCGTCCGCCCGGCGCCAGCAGACGGAGTGCAGCCGCGAGAATCATCCGCTGACGCTCGGCTTGACGGATGAGGTCCTGTGGCTGCAGGCGATGGCGAATCTCCGGGTTGCCCGCCAGCGTTCCCGTCCCAGTACAGGGAACATCGCAAAGGATTCTGTCGAATGGGCCAACGCCCGTCAGGGTCGCTGCATCGACGACGCGATACTCGATGCGATCCTGCCGCGATGCCAGGATCAGCCGCCGCATGGTCGCCAAGCGCGTGGGATGGATATCGCAGGCCAGCAAGCGCGCCTGTGGATTCTTTTCAAGCAGCACCGCCGTCTTGCCGCCCGGCGCAGCGCAACAATCCAGGATGCGCTCGCCTTTGCCGACCAATTCCGCAACCAGCTGCGAGCCTTCATCTTGGATTTGTACATGGGCCTGATTCTCCAAGGCAGTATTTCGTTTGCCCGCGGAGATCTCGATGGCGCCAGTCTTGTCAGGTTGGAAAATGGTCGCAGGTGTCGTTGCTCGACCGGACAAAATACGTGCCTCCGCAAGAAACGCACCCGGCTGCAGTGCGATTTCCTGCGAGCGAAGCTTCTCTTCGGCATCCGGCGTCAACAGTCGCACGACAGTCTGCTGCTCCATCTGCCCCTGCTCGCAAATACGTTGGCAGGCTTCCGCGCCGTAGAACTTTTGCCAGCGCGCCACCATCCATTCCGGATAAGCCTCCGCTGCGGGAAATCGGCGTGTCTTCGGCAACGCGGCAACTTTGCGCATCACGGCATTCACCAGACCGGCCTGCCGGGCGCCTTCAGAATGCTTGACCCATTCCACCGACTCGAAAATGGCTGCGTGGGCGGGAATGCGGTCGAGAAAAAGCAGTTGATACGCACCGACGCGCAGCGCCAAGAGCGCGTCCTCTGGCAGCGTGAGATCGGGTCGCGCAAGAAAGCGGCGGCATTCGGCATCGAGAACGCGCTGCCAGCGAAGTGTACCGAGCACCAGCGTGGTGCAAAGATTGCGGTCCTGGGAAGACAGCCCGTCGACTTGAAGCGAGTGCAGCAGCGTATCGCTGTTGCCTCGCTCTCGCATCACTTTCCGAAGAATGCCGAAGGCAACCCGCCGCGCGGGTGCGATGGGAACTGGTGTAGGTGCTGGCATTGTCTCTACCCCATCCGCTCGCCGTCCGCAAGCACGACGCCGTTCAGGAATGCTTGCACCGCCATGCGACGCTTCCCTTCCGCCTGCAGTTCCAGCACGTCGAGAACTGTGCCTGCACCGCAGACGATCAGGAGACGGCTGTCGCTCCGTACCATCGTTCCGAACGACGCTCCTGCGGGCAACCACGCATTGTCCGCCGCAACCTGCACCGCGTGAAGAATTAACTTCTTCTCTCGGAAAATTGTGAACGCTCCGGGCCACGGTTGGAATCCGCGCCATCGGTCGTAAATCTGACGGGCCGTCCGACTCCAGTCGATCCGGCCATCTTCCCGCTGCAGCAGGGGCGCCAGCGTCGCCTGGCTGTGGTCCTGTTGCACGGCCCGCAGTGTGCCTTGCCGGAGACCGGTCAATGTCCGCACCATCAACTCCGCGCCCACAGAAGCGAGAATCGGAGAAAGCTCCACTGAAGTCTGCTCCGATGAAATCGGCACTCGCTCCTGCAGCAGAATATCGCCCGTATCAAGCCCTTCATCAATGCGCATGGTGGTTACGCCGGTTTCCGTTTCTCCGTTCGCGACTGCCCACTGGATCGGCGCGGCTCCACGATATTTCGGCAGCAGCGAGGCATGCAGGTTCAAATTGCCATACGGCGGCAGCGTCAGCATCCAAGGCGGAATGATGCGTCCGTAGGCCACGATAATGATCGCGTCGGGGGCCATTTCGCCGAGCTGTTGCTGCAGTTCTGGATTGTTGCGAATCTTCTCTGGTTGCGAAAGAGCAAGGCCATGCCGCTTAGCAAACTGCTTGACAGGGGAGAACTGAACTTCCAGGCCGCGACCGCTGGCACGATCCGGTTGCGACAGCACCAGATCCACCGCATGGCCCGCGTTCAACAATGCTTCCAGTGTGGGTACGGCGAATTGCGGGGTCCCGCAAAAGACAAGGCGCATCGTCTAAGACCAGTTCTCCTGATGCCAGGAAGTAGCGAACATGTTTTCCTGCGGCCTTTCTGTTCTGGAAAAGGTTACGCGTCGTTTTTCGCCAGAGAGATACCGCAGGATGGCCCCTCTACCAATCGCCCGCTTTCTGCAATCTTCGAATCTTCCGCAATTGCAGATCGCGTTTCAGGCGGCTCAGGCGAAAGATGAAAAGAATCCCGTCCAGATGATCAATCTCATGTTGCAGGGCCCGCGCCAGCAATTCGGTCCCTTCCACTTCAATCGTCTTGCCATCAGCGTCCTGGGCGCGCACTTTCACTTCGGCGGCGCGCACCACGCGATCGCGAATCTCCGGCAGACTCAGACAGCCTTCTTCCTCAACCTGCTTGCCGTTTTTGTCCACGACCTCAGGATTGATCAGAACGATTTTGTCCTCCGGCTTTTTCTGAAAGCTAAGATCGATGACGGTCAGCCGTTTTGAAATGCCAATTTGCGGCGCGGCCAGGCCAATCCCCTGTGCGTCGTACATGGAAATGAACATGTCATCGACCAGCTTGCGCAGCTCGTCATCGAAGACCGTCACAGGCTCCGCAGGCTGCTGCAGAATGGGGTCGGGAAATTTCACGATCGGATAAATCATCAGAACAGGTTTTATCTTTCAGGATTTTCAGATCAGAATTTGCGGATCTGATCGCAGTACCCTTGATAGTTTCGCACCATTTCACGCAAGGAGTCGCCACCAAACTTCTCGATGGCGAGTTTTGCCAGCGTCAACGCGACCATCGCCTCCGCTGCAACTCCCGCTGCCGGAACCACGCAGACATCGGAGCGCTCGTAGGCAGCCTTCACTTCTTCCCGCGTGGCAAAGCTGACAGAGGCCAGCGGCCGGCGCAGTGTGGAGATGGGTTTCAAGTATCCACGAATGATCAGATCTTCCCCATTGGAGATTCCGCCCTCAATGCCGCCAGCGTTGTTCTGGTCACGCGCAAAACGCGTGTGCCGTATCGTTTCCGTCTCAATCGAGTAATGGATCGAATCATGCACCACCGAGCCAAACGCCGAGGCAGCCGTCACGCCACGACCAATCTCGACCGCCTTGACCGCCTGCAGCGACATGACCGCAGCCGCCAACAACCCATCCAGTCGCTCATCCCAATTGGCATAGGTTCCTAAGCCCGGAGGCACGCCATGCGCAACCACCTCAAACACTCCACCCACGGAGTCGCCCGTGCGCAAGGCCTGGTCGACAACGGCCTTCATGCGTTGCTCCGAAGTTTCGTCCACGCAGCCTAGCAGGACTTCCTCGCGCAACTGCAAAGCCGCAATTTCTGCCCAACTCACTTCACGATCCAACTCCGCGCTACCGACGCGAACCACATGGCTCGCAATAGCAATTCCCAAAGCTTCCAGCAACTGCTTGGCCATCGCGCCGGCTGCTACTCGCGCCGTGGACTCTCGCGCCGATGCGCGTTCCAGCACATAGCGCGCGTCGGGAAAATCATATTTCAGAGCACCCGCCAGATCGGCATGTCCTGGGCGCGGAGAAGCCACCGCCTTATGTTTGGCAGGATCGCCCACCGCAACCGGCAAAATCTCGGTCCAATTTTTCCAGTCGCTGTTCTCAATGCGAATCGAGATCGGAGAACCAATGGTCTTGCCGTGACGAACGCCCGAGAGAATCTGTCCCGTGTCGCGTTCAATTTTCATCCGGCCGCCCCTGCCGTAGCCTTGTTGCCGCCGCCATAATTCGCGGTTCATCTTGGCTTCATCCATGGGCACTCCTGCGGGCATGCCGGAAATCATGGCAATTAAACATTCCCCGTGAGATTCCCCTGCGGTCGAAAAGCGGAACATAGTGTAAACCCTTAAATTATCGCCTTAAGTAATTATATTTAAATAGTAAACTACCTACCCGTAAGCCACTCGTATTGCCCTTCTGCCAACGGAACGACCGACAATCTCCCCTGTCGAACCAGCGGTGAGTCTCGAAACAATCTTTCCTCCTTCACATCGGCCAGCGTCGTTG
>JAKAAZ010000012.1 GCA_021802085.1 Acidobacteriota bacterium | reverse complement strand
AAACAGCTTGGTGAACCTCTCCATCGGTCGCCTCCCTTTGCTCTCGTCGGGATAACAAGATCATCGGACAGGCGACCGCTGGTTTCAAAATTTCAAATATCTTTGGCTAGATTTTAACTACGATTGTCTATCTTGGGCCATCGGAGCGAAATACCTTTTTCAGAATGTCAAATATGGAGTATGGCCTGACCAGAATATTGCAGACGACACCGCTGCTGGTTGGAATCAGGTGCTTCAGAAACTAGGATTTGAACCGTGCCAAGATACGAACTTCGTACCTGGTTTTGAGAAGATTGCAATTTTCGAAACAGCCGCCGGGGAGCTGCATGCTTGCCGCAATGACAGACTGGGAATATGGAAGAGTAAATTGGGAGATATGGGGCCAGATATTGACCACTTCAATTTGGAATGCTTGGAGCCTACCTATGGCAAGGTAGTCTATGCTCTTCAGAAGTGGCGCGGTGATTGGCTTCATTCGCAATCAGCGGAATAAAGTTCGCGGTGGGCGTGAACGTTGGCTATCTCGCGGCCTGGGTGGCGGCGATGGCGGCTCCGGAAACGGCCAGATCGTCGCTCATGGGGACTATCTCCAGGGTGTAGTTTTGTAGCGGGCTCATGGTGACCATCTGCTGCAAATAGTGTTGCAGCAATTTCATGTCGAGGAAGCGGACGTTGAAACCGGTGTAGTAGAAGCGGCCGGGTCCTTCCATGTGGATGGAATTCGCAGTGGCGGCGGCGAGACCGCGATGCCAGAGCCGCTCAAACTCCCTGCAACGTGCATCGCCCGTCTTGGCATGAGCGAATATTTCTTCCGGCTCCATGTCGAGGAAGCGCAGTCGCATGGCGCGATGGCCCATGATGCCTTCCAGGTGGCCGCGGCCGCCGCAGCCGCAATAGTTTTCTGTCGAATCGAGCGTGACCACGCAGTGTCCGCCCTCCCAGATCCCCGGCGCGTACGGATAGCGTCCAAATCCAATGCCGTAACCCAGCGCCCACAGACGGATGAAAGCATCGAGGCGATCATGTTTCGCGGCTACTCCAGCGGCGATGGCATCGGCGTCGTTCAACACGATCACGGGCGCGGCAATGCCCGCATCGCTGAGGGCGCGATGTATTTTTTCCGCCATGCGAGCGCCCTTCAACTGGGCCAGGTTCGGTGAATCCTCGACCACGCCATCGCGCACGATTCCAGGCAACGCCAGGCCGACGGCATCGATGGGGCCGCAGTCTTGGGTGGCGCGCAGTGCCTGCTCGCACACTAAATCGATCAGGCCATCGAGCGGCATATCCAGCAGCGAATCGGCATCGTCCCGATCTTCAGGGAAATGAAACAGCAGGGAACAAGGTTTCTGTTGTTCGATGACGCCCGTCGCGATGCGTCCGGTCAAGTGGATGCCAAGACTTTTTCCCATGGCTCAGATCTCCTCAACCGTCTTGCTCAGGCGGTTCAGACCGTTGAAGGCCGCGGCTTTGTAACACTCCGCCAGGGTCGGGTAGTTGAAGACCGTATCGACAAAATAGTCGATGGTTGCATTCAGCGCCATGACGGCCTGGCCGATGTGGGCCAGCTCGCTGGCGCCCTCGCCGATGATGTGGACGCCGAGCAGGTGGCGCGTTTCGCGATGGAAGATGAGCTTCAGGCGCCCGGTGGTGTCGCCGCGAATCTGGCCGCGCGCAATTTCGCGATAGTACGCGACACCCACTTCATACGGCGCATCCTCGTCGGTCAACTGCTCTTCGGTTTTGCCGATGAAGGAAATTTCCGGGATCGTATAAATTCCGTAGGGATAATATTTTGGATTCGACATCACACAGTCGTCGCCAAAGATGCGCGCGGCGGCGATGCGTCCCTGCTCCATGGAAACGGAGGCCAGCGCGGGAAAACCGATGACATCCCCGGCGGCAAAAATGTTTGGCACCTTGGTGCGATAGTTTTCATCGACGGCGATGCGGCCGCGCGCATCGGCCTCTAAACCGGCGGCGGCAAGATTGAGATCGTCGACATTGCCTTGGCGCCCGACCGCGTATAACAGCGCGTTGGCGGAGATTTTTTTCTTGCTTTCCGTGTTGGCGACCACGGTGCCATCGGCAAGGTCTTCGACGCTCTCCACTTCTTCATTCAGCCGCATGGTGACGCGGCTGTCGCGCAGGTGATAGCTGAGCGCCTCGACAATTTCCTGATCGGCAAACTCGAGCAGCTTGGGACGTTTTTCAATCAGGATGACGCGCACCCCGAGCACGGCGAACATGCAGGTATATTCGACGCCGATGACGCCGCCGCCCACCACGATCAGTGTCTTCGGCAGGTCGGGCATGGAAAGGACCTGATCGCTGTTGATGATGTTGCGGCCGTTGAGCGGAACTTTGGGATTGGTGGCGGGGCGCGAGCCGACGGCAATCAGCGTGTTTCTGGTTTCATAGATGTTGGAGCCGCGCGAATTCGTCACGCGAACGTGGGTGGCATCTTCAAAACTGGCCGTGCCGGTGAGCACCTCGACGTTGTTGCGCGAGAGCTGCGCCTCGGTCACGTCGACTTCCGTTTTGATGACGTGCTGCACGCGGAAGGCAAGATCGGACATGGTGATCTTGTCCTTGACGCGGTAATTCATGCCATAGATGGAGCGAAAATTGTAGCCGGAGAGATGCAGCACGCCCTCGCGAAAGGTCTTGCTGGGGATGGTGCCGGTGTTGACGCTGACGCCTCCGACAAACTCCCGCTGTTCGATGACAGCGACCCGTTTTCCCAGTTTGGAGGCCGAAATTGCCGCGCGTTGCCCGGCGGGGCCGGAACCAAGGATGAGCAGATCGTACGTTTCCATAGGCGGATGGTGTTTCTGCCGGCGCAGGGCCGGCGGTCATATCGATTGAACGCCGCAACAATTTGTCCGGAGTGGGCGGGCTGCCCGCGTCCGGCTGTATTTTCGACACTACCACATGCACTTGCAACGAAAGAGGCCCTGCCACGTGGCCTACACTGATTTGGACGCGGGAGAAGAGAAGAAGTGCTGTACGCCATTACAGATCGCCGGCTGATTGCGGAGAGCGAGGCGAGCGCCCGCGTGCGATTGGTGGAGCTTGCGGCGGAGTGGGCGGCGAGCGGGGTGGTCTTCATCCAACTGCGGGAGAAGGACCTGACGGCGCGGGAGCAGGTGGAGCTGGCGCGGGCGATGCTGCGGGCCATCGCCTCGGCGGGTCGGCGATTTGCCGGCGACGGGGTGTTGGCTGGCAGGGTGCGATCCGGGGCAACGGGGCAGGAACCGCGGGCGACGCGGCTGCTAGTGAATGGCCGCGCGGACGTGGCGCTGGCCGCAGGGGCCGATGGCGTTCACTTGCCTGCGGGTCCGGATGCGCTGACTCCGGAGGAAGTGCGCAGGATCTTTACTGCTGCGGGGCGGGCGCAGGCGCCGACTATCAGCGTATCGTGCCATACGCTGGCGGAGGTCGAGGCGGCGCGGAGGCAATCCGTGGACTGCATTCTGTTCGCGCCGGTGTTCGAGAAGGTGCTGCGTGAGCGCAGGATGACCGCGACCGGAGGGGCTTCGCCGGTCCTTCCTGGGGCGGGGCTGGAGGTGTTGCAACAAGCGTGCCGCGCGGCTGCGCCCGTGCCTGTGTTCGCGCTGGGCGGAGTGACGGCGGAGAATGCCGCGGACTGTATTCGCGCCGGCGCTGCTGGGGTTGCCGCGATTCGGTTGATGCAGGAACCTGCATCGGTGTGGGGCGATCTGGCGTAGAGGGAAGGGACGCAGGATTTCCGTGCCGGGTGTCTTGGATTCGACGCGGACCTTGCGGCCTCTGTGGAATACGCAAGGAATCCGTAGCGAGGGAATGAGGCCGTCTTATTATCTCCCCGCACAGAACGCGGGTCGATATGGGGTATTCGGCGGACATCGAAGTCCCCTGGTCCTCGCCGCCAGAGTCCTCCTCATCCCACTCAAGCCAAAAGACGGATTGAATGGGCCACCCGCCGGAGGTGGCGCGGATGCAACTGGAGGCGCTGCTGGGGTGGAAGAAGCGGTGAGTGGTGGATCCCAGGTCTCAGAAGCGAGACCTGGGGCACCCGGCGCCAGTTTGTTCCCAATATTGGCTCGCAATGTAACATAGTATGTTACACTCGTTTCTGTGATCCGAAGCTTTCGTCATCGCGGAGTAGAAACGTTCTTCCGCACAGGGTCGAAGGCCGGGATTCAGCCGAAGCACGAAGCTCGTCTACGCATTCTGCTTACGACTTTGAATCTCGCTTCGGTTCCGGGGGATATGGATCGGTCCGGCTGGGAATTTCATCCGTTGAAGGGGACGATGAAGAATCACTATGCCGTCAAGGTGAATGGGAATTGGCGTTTGACATTTTCGTTCGAGGGACAGGACGCGATTCTCGTGGACTATATGGACTATCACTAAGGAGTGAGGCTACGACGATGCCTGCAACTATGCACAACCCGGCAAGTCCCGGTGAACTGCTACGAGAGTTCATGGGAGATCATTCTGCCACGGAATTGGCCGAACATATCGGCGTTGCCCGCGCCACAATCTCACGCATTCTGAATGGCCGCACCGCCGTCACGATGGACCTGAGCATTCGTCTGGGCGAGGCATTTTCCCTCTCGCCGGATTTCTTCTCGAAGGCGCAATTGCAGCGGGATTTGTGGGAAGTCTCGCAGCGGAAGCGCCGCAAGATTAAGCCGCTGGCGGCGTGATGAACTCCCCACTAAAGCCAAAAGAAGGCTTGAGTGGGGCACCCGGCCACTAAAGCCAAAAGAAGGCTTGAATGGGCCACCCGCCAACCTCAATCGAAGGCTGGGATGGGATTACACTGGCCTGAGATGATTTTACAAGCAGCCGGTGGCCAGGACTTCTATATGGACATGATCTCGTTGGCGCACGAAAACGGGTTCGCAGTGACTCGGGAGTTGCGACGCGTGGAACAAAAGCAGCTCGGTCAATTTATGACGCCCCCCGCGATTGCCAGGGCGATGGCCGTTCGTGCTTGTAGCCGTCTGTCTTTGAAAAAGACTGTTCGGGTGTTGGATCCAGCTGCGGGCGCAGGCGTTCTAGCGGCGGCGGCTGTTCAGGAACTATTGCTGCAAGATGAACGTCCGGAGCAAATTTGCGTTCAGATGTTCGAATTAGATGGAAGGCTTCGGCCGATCTTGAAGCAACTGGCGGATAGGATGCGTCGCGAAGGAGACAGGGCAGGAATCAACGTCAAAGTCGGCATCCGGATTGAAGACTTTCTGCTCTCCGACGTGGCTTGCGATAAACCACAGTTCGATCTGGTAGTCGCGAACCCCCCATATTTCAAGCTCAACAAGAAAGATGAGCGGGCATCCCAGCATCTTTACGCTGTATATGGGCAGCCAAACATCTATGGCCTGTTCATGGCCGCTTGTTCGAGGGTTTTGAATCCCGGTGGACGTTGGTGCTTCATCACCCCGCGTTCCTGGACAAATGGCCCATATTTCTCCCAAGCTCGGCGTCAGATGCTGTTGCGTCTTCACATTGATGCGATGCACGTGTTTGAGAGCAGGCAAGACCACTTCACAGACGATGAAGTGCTGCAGGAGGCTATGATTACGTGGGCCACGGCCCGGAGCGGCAACGCGAACGCAATTGAGGTCAGCACGAGTGCCGGTATCCGCGATCTCGGCGAGTCCGTTCTGCACACAGTTCCTGCCTGCGAGATCATCAGCGAAGATGCGCACAATATAATTTCGCTACCAATGCAAGAAAGCTTGCCGGAAACGCGTAGCTTCCAAGCGACCTTAGCTTCGCACGGACTGAAAATTAGCACTGGACCTGTAGTGGCGTTTCGAGCAGCCCACCACCTGTCAGGGGTGCCGAAGCCTGCAACCGTACCGCTCCTATGGATGCAGCATGTGCAACACATGCGCATTTCCTGGCCAATTAACAAAAAGCGGGAGCACATCACGGCAAACGCCGAAACCGCGTGGATGCTGGTTCCGAACGCCAATATGATAGTGCTTCGGCGATTCAGTCCCAAAGAGGATATACGGCGGATCACCGCCGCGCCGTACATTGGCGGCAGCATTCCCGGAAATGTACTGGGGCTTGAAAATCACACGAACTATATCTACCGGCCGGGCGGCCTAATAAACGCAGACGAAGCCAAGGGTTTAGCTGCATTCTTGAATAGTTTTTATGTGGACAGCTACTTGCGCCGGGTGTCCGGGAACACCCAAGTAAACGCTGCGGACCTCCGCGGGCTTCCGCTGCCGTCCTTAAGCGCGTTGATTGAGATTGGCCGCCGCATATCGGCGGCTTCCACCCTGATGCAGGCCGATGCCGCCGTCGATCATGTGCTTGGGGTTCGGCAGAAAGTCGGGGTCGCTTGACCGAAAAGCGGCTGCCTAAGAAATCGCTCCACTCCCTCCCGCCGCTGCCCAGGGTCGAGGAGATTCAGGCCCGGCTCACTGCAATCTTCCCAGTGGAGTTTCCAGACCGGGGCATTCTCGTTGGTACGATGGCTGCTCGCGTTGTCTTCGTTTTCCTGTACGGCGGTTTCGTGGAGGGTCACGATCGCTTCATGCGACCTTCTTACGTGTACCTCTTTACGGAGGAACAGGCGCAAAAAACCTCGGATGCAGAGCGTTTGGAGTGGCTTTCCACCGTGAACCGTCCAGGATTTAGAGCGCCCGGAAAGCGCTGGTATGCCGATACCAGCCGAGAACCAATCCGTGACGATCTGATGCGCAATCAGCTCTTGCGCATGGGCATCATGCAAAAGTGCCCGGGTTACTCCACTACAGCGAGTACTCCGATCAATTACATATCGGCCGATTTCGCTGCCCTTTTTTCGCCTAGTCTAGCCGGAGAAGCTCTCGCAGCCACAATCCAAGCTTGGTCCGCCCGGCACCTGGGCCAGGCTACCCGGCAGCGCATGATCTTGAAGGCGCAGGGCATCAGCGCCAAGAGCGACGATTTGCTCGTTGAGCTTCCAGATGGCACACGAATCCGCATCGCCGCCGGCCCATCTTCTCTGATCGCGAAGGATCTGATCGAGCAGTTTGCCCATCGCCATCTTGAATCGCCGGCATTGCTTTGGCTGAGCGCGAGCGACAAGAAATCTCTGCCACAGTTTGCTGAATTGTCCGCCTCTGTGGGACTGAAGTTTGATTTGAATGCGGAACTACCGGACGTGATATTTGCAGATTTGAAAGAACCAATTCGCATTCTTTTTTGCGAAATCGTGGCAACGGACGGCCCGGTGACGGAGACACGCAAGCAAGCGCTGCTGGCCATCGTGAACCAGTCGCAAATACCTCAAAACGCGGTGGATTTTCTTACCGCATTTGAGGATCGGGAAGCCGCTGCGTTTCGGAAGACTTTCAGTCAAATCGCTGTAGATTCGCTGGTTTGGTTCAGGACGGAGCCACACCTGTTGGTCGTTCTCAGCACCGCGAATCGTAAGGCACTCGCCCCGTCACAAATCGAGTAGTGGCCTTGGAACTTGGATTCGCCGACCCAGGATCGATTTCTGCTGACATCGACGCAATTGACTGGCGGGGTTGTGGGACTTAGTCTCGAAGGAGAGGGCTGCGGCGGGATTTTGTTGAGGCGCGGCTCGAATTTCATACTCGCCTGGAGGCATCGCGATGAAGTTCCTCGTTGCCGATCTGGAACGGCAGGCCATCGATTTTGATGAAACACTTGCTCCGGGAAGCATTGATTTTGTAGACGATATGCAGCAGGTGGGGGTGTTGCACACGGCCGGCCGCGTCGATCTGCTGAAAGAGCATCGCGGCACCCACGATATTGTCGAGGACATCCGCATCCGGGGCAGCGTGGATACGCGGATGGAGGTGGCATGCGCGCGGTGTCTGGAGCCGGTGGAGCAGGCGATCGAGGCCAGCTTCGACCTGATTTTTCGTCCCAGCGGGGCCGATCTGGACAACTCCGACCGCTCGATTTCCACATCGGAGACCGAAATCGGCTACTATGAAGAGGACGGTTTATTGCTTGAAGATGTGCTGCGCGAGCAGATCCTTCTGGCGCTTCCAGCCAAAAACCTTTGCCGCGAAGATTGCAAAGGACTTTGTCCGGAGTGTGGCCGGAATCGCAACACGGATCCCTGCGAGTGCGCGACAACTTCGGCAGATCCGCGCTGGAGCTCGCTCCAAGCCATTCGGCTGGATGCGGTCCGCAGCCAAGGGAAACCATAATTTCAAGTTTGTTCTACCCGCCTTCGGAACTCTCACCGGAATAGCGCCAGCGTTGATGGCGCGCGATGCGAGAGAGCACGAGCGGCGGGGAAAGGGAATTTCCATGCCGAATCCAAAGCGACGCCATTCCAAGCGCCGCACCTCCATTCGCCGTAGTCATGACGGCCTGACCACGCAGTCGCTTTCCGAATGCCCGAACTGCCATGAACGCAAGCTGCCGCATCACGCGTGTCCGAAGTGCGGGACGTACAAGGGCCGCGAAGTCCTGGTTGTAAAGGAACAGCAGAGCTAATCACATCCTTCCATGCTGATTGACATCGCTCTTGACGCCATGGGCTCGGACAAGTCGCCAGAGCCGGAAATTCGCGGCGCAATCCTGGCGTGTCGGCAGCTCCCGGTGCGGGTGTTTTTAATTGGGCCGGAGCGCACGTTGCGGCCGCTGCTGGCCAAGCAAATGCGTCGCGTGGGCGCGCGTCATCTCGCTATCAAAATTGTTCAGGCCAGCGAAGCGATCGGCATGGACGAAAAGGCGGTGCAGGCGGTCCGCTCCAAGCGGGATTCGACGATGCGCGTCGGCCTGAAAATGGTGCGGGACGGGACCGCGGCGGGCTTTATGACGGCGGGCAACACGGGCGCTGCCATGGCCACGGCGAAGATGGTTCTGGGCACGCTGCCGGGCGTGGATCGTCCGGCGCTGGTGGCGATTTTGCCGACCAGTACGGGCAAGCCGAGCCTGCTGCTGGATGTGGGCGCGAACGTCGATTGCAAGGCGAAAAATCTGGAGCAATTTGCGGTGATGGGCGAGATGTACGCCCGCGCGGTGCTGAAAATTGCGCGCCCGCGTGTGGGCCTGCTCTCGATTGGCGAAGAAGAGGGCAAGGGCAATGAGTTGACGCGGGAGACGTTTCCGCTGCTGCAGCGGCTGCCGATTCATTTTCTGGGCAACGTCGAGGGCCGCGACATCTATAACGGCCATGCCGACGTTGTCGTCTGCGATGGATTCACCGGCAACGTGGCACTGAAGGCATCGGAAGGGCTGGCGCGGCTGGTGCGGGACTCGCTGCGGGAATCCTTGACCTCGACAGTAACGGCGCAGGTGGGCGCGCTGCTGTCGCGCAAGGCATTCAACCACTTCAAGAATCGGATCGACCAGTCGGAATACGGCGGCGCGCCGCTGCTGGGCGTGCGCGGGGTGTGCATCGTGGGCCATGGCTCGTCGAACGATCATGCCATTATGAATGGGATACGCGTGGCCGCGGAGTTCGCCCAGGCCAACGTGAATGCAGCCATCGAGCAGGGGTTGGTGGCGTTGAACAGCGCACCGACTGCGGATTAAACGAACGCTTATGAGCACGACCTCAGCCAACCCAACTACACAGAAAACAATTGCATTTCTTTTTCCTGGCCAGGGATCGCAGGTCGTTGGCATGGGCCGCGAATTGTACGAACAATTTTCCGTGGCGCGGGCGGTATTTGAAGAGGCCGACGAGGCGCTGGGATTTTCCATTTCGCGACTTTGCTTCGCGGGACCGGAAGAGGAATTGAGGCTGACGGAAAACACGCAGCCGGCGATTTTAACGGCGTCGGTGGCGGCGTTGCGGGTGCTGGAAGAGCGCGGCGTGAGCTGCGAGTTTGCGGCGGGCCATTCTCTGGGGGAATATTCGGCGCATGTCGCGGCGGGAACGCTTGCGTTTGCGGATGCGGTGCGCACGGTGCGCAATCGCGGACGGTATATGCAGGACGCTGTGGCTGCCGGAGTGGGCGCGATGGCGGCGATTCTGGGGATGACGGCGGAGGCGGTTGGCGAAGCGTGCGCCGATGCGGCGCAGGAATGTGGCGGCGTGGTTGCCCCGGCGAACATGAATGCTCCCGAACAGACGGTGATTTCCGGAGCAACGGCGGCGGTGGAACTGGCGGCGGCGAAATGCAAGGAACGAGGCGCGAAGCGGGCCGTGATGCTGAAGGTGAGCGCTCCGTTCCACTGCGCGCTGATGCAGCCGGCGCAGGCTCGACTGGAGAGAGATCTGGGCACGATTGCGTTTCACGATCCGAAGATTCGTGTGGTTGCGAACGTCGATGCCGCCTGGGTTGAGACCGGCGATGCCGCGCGTGATGCGCTGACTCGTCAGGTGACGGGCGCGGTCCGCTGGGTGGAGTGCGAGCAGCAGTTGATTGCGGCAGGGGTGACCTACTGCATCGAGGTTGGTCCGGGCAGGGTGCTGTGCGGGTTGATGCGTGCGATGGATTCCAGCCGGACCTGCCTGAATGTCGAGAATATTGCCAGTCTGGACAAGACTCTGGCCGCGCTGCAAGGATAATTCTGCCGGCGCAGGAGGAACGCGTCATGCTGCGAAGAGTGCGGGGAGCGATTTCAAGCAAGCGGCGGGCAGCGGTGCCAATTTGTTTGGGGATGACGCTGCTTTTGGCTGTCGCGACTGCTCCAGCGTGGGCGAAAAAACCACAGCGAACGATCACCACCATGGATGGAAAGCCGGTCCGTACGGTCTATATCGATGCCAACTCCGCTACGACGGCGGATTCCGGCGCGACGCAAGTGGCCCAGGATACCTGCTTGACTGTGGTGTCCAAGCCGAATGAGGCGGATGCCGTGCTCGAATTGGGAATGGCGCTGCCATCGGTGGGTTTGGGCCAGACGAGTGAGTCCGATTCGATCACTCCTTTGACGCGCCGCAAAGCCAAGAGCAAATCGCATCACGGTGGTGTCTCCGCCACGTGCAGCGATGGCAACCAAAGCGGCAGCTGCACGTCTTCCCTCAGCCTGCCGACAGGCGACGTTGCGCCTGAGCCGGAGGCCAAATGGGAGGGAAATGTGGGCGGGGATGTGGATGTGACGCTGGTCTCGGCCGCGAACGACTCACAGGAACTTTGGGAGCCGGAGTCGCACACGAAACAATCCTGGAGCGATCAGTTGCGCGTGGCGGCGGGGTGTCCGGTATGTCCGGGAGACCGTTTCAATCGGAACCGGTACAAGACCTATCGGGATTGGATCCAGACGGAGTGCCCGGGCGTGCTGGAATCCGGAGCGAAATAGAGACTCGCGGACATACCGGTCACCCACGCCGCGATTCGCCGATGTCGCCGCCGAATAATTCGCGAACTCTCTGCTCGCGGAACTCAAAAATCTTCTCAACATTTTGGCGCGCAGAGAGTGCGTGCGCCATGCGCCCGAGAATGCCAAAGGGCAGAGAATAGCGCACGCAATCGCCGATGAGCGTGCCGCCGTCGACCGCCTGGAAGCGATGGATATGGCGCCAGAGATTGTAGGGGCCTTGGAGCTGTAGATCTTCAAAGACTTGCGGCGGCTGCCATGCGGTGATTTTGGTTCGCCAGCGCATCGGGATGCCGCGCCAATGGAGCCTGTAATCAATCAGCCTGCCGGAGGCCATCGCGATGGGCTGCGGAGTGAGGATTTGGAAGCGCAACCACTCTGGAGTGAGCAGTTCGAGATTGCCCGCATCGGCGAAGAAAGCAAAGACGTCATCGAGCGATGCGGGAACCCACTGCTCGCGCTCAAGGGTAAATGGTGTGTCTCGTTCAGGGCAACACTGTGCTGGCGTTGGACCTGAGCGACATTCGCAAAAACTGAGGCCAGCTACGTCGCCTTGCTTTCCTTGGCCGCGGCCTTGATCTGCTGGAGACAGACTGCATCTATTTACGGATAAGCTCATAATCGCGCCAAATAGACGAGCGGGGCCGCAATTCCCTGCGGTCCCGTGGGAACCAATTTCATCCCTGCGGATGGAAGTCTTCCACTGGCGTTCCGGGATCGTTTTTCACGCGAACGACGGTAATTTTATGGAAACCTTCTTTGAACGAAGGCGGACGCAGTCGCTCTGCCATGCCGCGCATTGCTGCTTCGTTCACCATGTAGTCGCGGCGCTGGTTTCGTTCCATGCAGACCTCGAACGGAACGTCGAAAAAGACGGCATGGACTTCATAGCCGAAGCTCCTCGCCATCTTGATCCACTGTCGCCTTTCATGGGGCGAAAGGTTCGTCGCGTCCACGTAGTTCCATGGCATCTTCGCGATCAGCCGGGCACGCAGCAGCGAGCGCAATGTCGAAAATACCAGCCCCTGATATCGCTGCTCGGTGATGTCGTCGAACAGAATGCTGCGCAGCATGTCGCTCGACAGCGGAGTGACCCCGCGGCGCTTGAACCAGGTTGTCTTGCCCGACCCGGGCAAGCCAATCGCCAGCACGACGTAGCCCTTGGGCGATTTCGATGCCTGCAGTTCAGCGGGGGGCTGTCCCAGAGACTCTGGCTGCGTCTCCACCACCAGGCTCGGTTCCCCGGTCGAAGCCGCGGAGGCAGCCTTCCCTGGGCTTTCCGGCTTGGTCTCTCCGCCGCCGGTTTGGCCTTCGGAGCGATTCCCATGCCGGTTTCGCCACTGCCTGCCCGACTGCTTCGTGCTGCGATCGTCGGACTGTGCCGCCGCGCCCGCGTTGTCATTGGAGCGTTGCACGGCGGGGTCGGTTCGAGCTTGGCTCTGCGTCGCATCCTCATGTGCGGGCGATTGAGGATAGGACGGCTGCAAAGGCGCTGGCTGGTCCTGCGGAATCTCGTGACCAATCTTTCCGGTGGACTCGGAATTGTTCGTCACCGGCTTCTTACGACGTCTCATTAGTTTTTCGCGCACCCAATCGCGCATGATGCGCTTGTAACACATTGACTGCATACGCTGCAAACTGGCGACTCATTCCCTTGCCAAATCCGCGTCCGGTGCGAAGCGCGTTACAAGCTATTCGACGCCTGAATCTGCATCCTTGCAACGTTTTCATGATCATGAGCCGTCCGATTTTCGCGCCGCTGTGTTCGTCATCACCTGAGCTGTCCTGTCAGACATCGTACAATGCCTATATATGCTCATTTTCGTTATTCAACAGGAGGGAAATTTATAATGGCTGTGAAGGTTGGCATCAACGGTTTTGGCCGCATTGGACGCAATGTCCTGCGGGCATCTCTCGGCAATCCTGAAATCGATTTTGTCGCTGTCAACGACCTGACGAACCCGAAAACCCTGGCCCACTTGCTGAAGCACGATTCTGTTCTCGGCAATCTGCACAACGACGTCCAGCATGGCGACGATTTCGTCAGCGTGGACGGCAAGAAGATCAAAGTCTTTGCGGAACGGGACCCTGCCAAACTTCCCTGGGACTCCGTCGGCGCCCAGATCGTCATCGAATCGACCGGACACTTTACCGATGCCACGAAGGCAAAGGCGCACCTGGGGTCGACCGTCAAGAAGGTCATCATCTCCGCCCCGGCGTCGAATGAAGATCTGACCATTGTGCTGGGCGTGAATGAGAACAAGTATGATGCCGCTAAACACAACGTCATTTCCAATGCCTCCTGCACCACCAATTGTCTGGCCCCGTTGGCCAAGGTGCTGCTGGAAAACTTCGGCATTGTTTCCGGCCTGATGAACACCATCCACAGCTTTACCAACGATCAGGTCACGCTCGATTTCCCGCATGCAGATCTGCGTCGCGCCCGTGCCGCCAGCCTCTCTATCATTCCCACATCGACCGGCGCAGCCAAGGCGCTGCACCTTGTGATACCGGAGCTGAAGGGCAAGCTGGACGGCTTCTCCCTGCGCGTTCCGACCCCTGTGGTTTCCGTCGTCGACCTCACCGTAGTTACAGAAAAGCCGGTCACGGTCGAATCCGTCAACGCGGCGCTCAAGGCAGCCGCGGAAGGCCCGCTGAAAGGGATTCTGGGCTTTGAGACGGCACCCCTGGTCTCGTCGGACTACAGAGGCAATCCGCTTTCTTCGATCATCGACGCCCCGCTGACCAAAGTGGTCGGCAATATGGTTAAGGTGCTGAGCTGGTACGACAACGAATGGGGCTACTCCTGCCGTGTCCGGGACTTGGTTCTTTTCCTCGTGAAGAAAGGTCTCTAGCGCAATTCCGCCGCGAGCGACAGATTTCCGAAGGACTGCGGGACGATGCCGCTGTCCTTCGGAAGGCCCGGTAAATTCCATCTTTGGAGTCATATATCATGCGACAGAATATCGCCGGCACATCCCCATACGAGCCCATCATCGGGTTTTCACGCGCCGTGCGTATCGGAAACACGATCCATGTGTCCGGTACTGGTCCAGTAGGCGCGGAGCAAGCCGACGCCGACGCCCAGACACGCCACGTCCTGACCATCATCCAGAAGACACTCGAACAGGCCGGAGCGAAGCTGGAAGATGTGGTGCGTACACGCATGTACCTGACCCACGTTGAGGACTGGGAAGCGATTGGCCACGTCCACGGCGAGTACTTCGGTACTGTCCGCCCCGCTACTACCATGGTCGTGGTCTCTAAGCTGTTGAACCCGGCTTGGCGCGTGGAAATCGAAGCGGAAGCAGTCCTTCCCAAAGCAGAAAGTTAAGCGAGCGCATGTATGGCAAAGCTATCGATTCGCGATGTGTCCCTGGAACATAAGCATGTTTTGATTCGCGTGGACTTCAACGTCCCCCTCTCTGAAGATGGAACCCAGATCATGGATGACACGCGCATCCGCGAGACGCTTCCTACGCTGGAATATGCGCTTCGCCACCGCGCCAAGGTCATCCTTGCGTCGCACCTCGGTCGACCGAAAGGAAAGCCCAATCCGCAAATGAGCCTGCGCCCGGTTGTCGATCGGCTGCGGCAACTGCTCGGCCACAGCCTTGGCCAGTCGGTCAATGTCGGCTTCTCGCCGGACTGCGTGGGCGACACGGCAAAAGAAATGGTGCGCATGCTGGAATCCGGGCAGGTGCTGCTGCTGGAAAATCTTCGCTTTCATGCGGAAGAAGAGAAGAACGATCCAGCCTTCGCGAAACAACTCGCAAAACTCTGCGACATATACGTCAATGATGCCTTCGGCAGCGCCCACCGCGCTCACGCTTCCACCGAAGGCATTACGCATTTCGTCGCGCAATCCGCCGCGGGATTGTTGATGGAGAAGGAGCTGAACTATCTCGGCAAGGCACTCACCGGGCCTGAGAAGCCATTTATCGCGATCCTGGGAGGCGCCAAGGTCTCCGACAAGATTGAGGTGATCCAGAATCTGCTCGACAAAGTCGACGCTCTGCTGATCGGCGGCGGCATGGCGTATACCTTCCTCAAGGCCAAAGGGCAGGACGTCGGCAAGTCTTTGCTGGAGGCGGACAAACTCGACGTGGCACGACAAGCCATGGAATCTGCGACCAAGCGTGGAGTGCGTTTTCTGCTGCCGGTCGATCACATCCTGGCCGATAAATTTGCCGCCGACGCCCACACGCAGATATTCTCCGGCGACCAATCTTTTCCCGCCGACTGGATGGCGCTCGATATCGGCCCAGCAACCATCGATCTGTTTGTCGACGAAATCTCTCGCGCCCGCACCATCGTTTGGAATGGTCCCATGGGAGTCTTTGAGATGCCCGCCTTCGCGCTTGGCACCATGCAGGTAGCGCAAGCCGTCGCGGACAATCCTTCAGCAACCTCAATCGTCGGCGGCGGAGATTCTGTGGCCGCAGTCCATAAAGCCGGCGTGGCCGATAAAATCACTCACATTTCTACCGGTGGCGGCGCGTCGCTGGAATTCCTTGAAGGCAAGAAATTACCGGGCGTCGAAGCCCTGTCGGAGAAGACCGCGTGAGCACTCGCAAACCTTTGATTGCAGCCAACTGGAAGATGTATAAAACTCCGGCACAGGCGAATGACTTTGTTACAGCATTTCTGCCTCTGGTTCACAGCCACACTCGTGATGAGATCGTCCTCTGCCCCCCATTCGTCGATATCGCTACCGTTGTTGCCGCGGCACAGGGCAGCAATGTCCGCGTCGGCGGACAGAACATGTATTGGAAAGAAGAAGGCGCCTTCACGGGCGAGATTTCCGCTCCCATGCTGGTTGCCGCCGGCTGTACCCATGTCGTCCTCGGCCACTCCGAGCGGCGTCAGTTCTTCGGCGAAACTGACGAGACCGTCAATAAGAGACTTCATGCAGCACTCAAACACAAACTCATTCCTATCGTCTGCGTTGGCGAGCTGTTGGCCCAGCGCGAAAGCGGCAAAACCGCAGATGTCCTGTTACGGCAAACCGCAGAGGCTCTGACTGGCATAGCGCCGGAACACGCTGGATCCATCGCGATTGCATATGAACCGGTGTGGGCCATCGGTACAGGCAAAACGGCCACGCCGGAGATGGCCGCGGAAGCCCATCACATCATTCGCGAGCAGGTGGTACGCTCACTCGGCCGCGAAATCGCCGACAAAATGCGCATCCTCTATGGCGGTAGCGTGAAGCCGGAAAATGCCAGCGCACTGATGAATCAAGAAGAGATCGACGGCGCTTTGGTGGGCGGTGCGAGCCTCGATCCGCATTCCTTCTCGAAAATTGTCCTGTACTAGATCGAGAATTCATTTCTTGCGCATGTATTCTGTAGAAGGCTAACCATATGGCTATTTCTTCAGGAGCAGTGGCTCCAGGCAGTCGCTTTATTCTTGAAACCGCAAGCTTTTCCCATTCTTCACCATAGACTTCATGCCTTTGCGCGCTGTCATTTTCGATTATGGTCTGGTACTGTCCGGCCCACCTGAGCCGGATGCACGCGCTCGCCTGCTGAAAATCTCCGGACTTTCTCCCGAGATTTTCGATGCGCATTACTGGAAATATCGGCTGGATTACGACTGCGGCACGTTGAACGGCCATACCTACTGGCCAACAATTGCGCGCGATACCGGCGTGTCTCTTTCTCCAGAACAAATCGAAGCGCTGATCGAGCAGGATGTTCTGCTGTGGGCCACTGTCGACCCAATCATGCTGGCATGGGTCGATCGCGTGCGCGCTTCCGGGATGAAGATCGCAATTCTGTCCAACATGGGCGAAGATTTGCTCGCGTATATGAGAGACAATTTTCGCTGGCTTGACCGCTTTCATCATCTCACCTGGTCGTGTGAGTTGAACTTGATCAAACCGATGGCGGCGATTTACGAACATACGCTGGAGCAACTGAACGTCCGTGCAGACGAAGCACTCTTCCTCGATGACCGCGCCGAAAATGTAGAAGGGGCGCGCCATGTGGGATTGCACGCGCTGGTGTTCCGCAGTCCACAAACACTGCAAACAGACCTGGAACGAGAGGGCTGGGCCAGCCAGTTGCCGCCCGTGCTCGCGTGTGGTTCCCGCGGCTAAATCGGGACGCTCCCGGCCGCGCGAAACGTCTACTCCAAAATGTTCCGCCCAACATGGACATTCAGGCCGACCGAATATCGCACGGTCCAAAAGCCGTTCGCCAGAATGTCGTTGAACGGATGGTTCCATACGAGGTCCATTTGGGTGCGCACGCCAAAATGGGGAGTGAGAAGGATTTCATCGCCGCCGCCAAAGCCATAAAAGCCCGTCCAGTCCACTTTATGACCGGATGGAACAAGCGCCTGCGAGATAACGGTGGCAATCGGGTCGCCGGGATGGGGCGTCGCCGCCAGACGGAACGCGCCCACCGACGGCCGCACGAATAACGTGACCCGCGAGAAGTGCCGATACGCAAATTGCGGCCCGGCAGCAAATGACTGCGTCATGACATGAGCTGGCAGCGTCAACTGGTAGGTCTGCGGAACCACTCCTGCCAGAATATATTGCTCGATGATAGGCGCCAGTTGCTGCTGAAGAGATGTTGGCAGCAGATCGGGTTTCAGCACCGTCGAACCGCTGCTGACGCTGTAATCAAGGCCAAGGGCATACCACCTGCGTTCATTCACGCCGAATTGCGTATGCAACCCCGTCTGATTCAGGCCAAGGGCGGGACTATTCAGATCTGCGAATCCAGCGTACACGTCATACCGTTTCAACGTGGTCTGTTGGCCGGAAGCGATCGGCAAAAACAAGAATGGAGCCGACAAAATTTCAAAGATGAATAGCAAATACAGGAAAATCCGCGCTGTTCCGGTTGAAAAATGGCTGCGTGGAATTCGTGGCTCCTGTTCTAGGGCAAAACTCGCGACGGCGCGCATGGACTCACCTCAAACCTAGGGACAATATCGCAACGCAAGGCACTTGTCACGACTTATTTGCGCGGATATGCAAGATTTAACGTGCCAGCAGCGAGGATTTTTCCACTGGGATGGGAACTTGTTCGACAATTTCGACGTTGAAGCCCTGTAGAGCAGGAACGTGCGTGGGAGTATTCGTCAGCAAACGAATCTGTCGGATCTTCAGATCCGACAGAATCTGGCCGCCCAGTCCGACCTGGCGCAAAATGCGATACTGGCGGTCTTCACTGCGCTCATGCGCGCGTATATCGTGATGAAAGACCAGCCGCGCCTCGGAACCCTTCGTATCGATCCCAAAACCTTTCGTATTGTTGTGCAGATAGATCAGCGCCCCGCATCCCGCTTCTGCAATCATCTGCAATGATCGACGCACAACCTGTTGGCAATCGCACAGTGGGGTGCCGAATACATCTCCGGCCAGGCAATGCGTATGTACCCGCACCAACACTGGCGCTTCGCTTTGCGCCACGTCCCCAAGCACCAGCGCAACGTGGCTTTCTCCACCATCCACTTCGCTCTCATAGGCGATCATGCGGAAATCCCCGAACGGAGTGGGCAGCATGGATTCCGCCACACGATAGATGTTCCGCTCATGCTGCAACCGATAGCGGATCACTTCTGCAACGGTCAACAGCTTGATGCCATGTTCTTCGCAGAAATGAATCAGGTCCGGCACTCGCGCCATCGTGCCGTCGTCCTTCATGATTTCGCAAATGACCCCGGCAGGAACAAGCCCGGCCAACCTTGCCAGGTCGACAGATGCCTCGGTTTGACCGGCGCGCACGAGGACTCCACCACGACGCGCCCGCAGCGGAAACACATGCCCCGGCCGCGCCAAGTCCGCTGCGCCGGATTTAGGATCGATGGCCACCCGGATGGTATGGGCGCGATCATGCGCGGAGATTCCCGTCGTCACGCCTTCCCGCGCCTCGATGCTCTCCGTGAAGGCGGTGCCAAAGCGCGAGGTGTTCTCCTCAGTCATCGGACGCAGACGGAGATGGTCGGCGCGATCTTCCGTGAGCGCCAGACAGATAAGTCCTCGCCCAAAGCGCGCCATGAAGTTGATGGCTTCCGGCGTCACAAATTCCGCCGCCAGAGTTAAATCGCCCTCATTCTCGCGGTTTTCGTCATCCACCACGACGATCATGCGGCCCGTCCGGATCTCTCCCAGTGCGGTCGGAACATCGACAAATGGACTCGGCTCGGTCATTGCATTGATTGTACCGACACTCCTTGTGGCTTAGTTCTGCGGGCAAAAGAAATGCCACCCGATTGAGGTGGCATCTCTCTGAGAAAATTGTGTTTTTACAGCGACGATTCGATCTCAAAACCCCACGCTTCAAGAAGCGCTTCTGGAATGTACTTCGAGTTTTTGTTCCGGCGTGCCCATTCCCGTAGGCGAGTAGACCGAATGTACTGGTCGGGGGTCAACTTGTATTCCTTGACAACCTGTTCGAAAGAAGTAACCGTAGGTACAACCGGACCGATCGGTTCGGGCTTGCCCCAGTTCGGATTTCCGCGGCGTTTTGCCATGAATTCGCTATTCCTTTGCGGGCAAGAATGTGTGCGGTATCAACGAGTATAGTGCGATCCGCTTAGCAGAGGGGTGCTAAGATATGAGCCCTCTACAATTCTACGAAAGATCGCTTCAAAAATCAATAGCGACTCTTATCCCATAATCCGTCGATAAGGTTTGGAAGGGGTTGCGGCGGGGGGGATTTGGATCGCCGGCAGGAGTTTATGCAGCGCATCCGGCCTGCGAGCAGGCTGCAACGGCCTCTGGAGGCTGCTTCTGGCCCCCGATCAGCTCCTCCGCAGGCTGCTCAAGACGCAGTTTCACTTAGGCCGGTCAAAGTCGGCTCAGGGAAACGTCATCGATGTCCGCTCCGAAACCCTCTTCTCATGTAGCGACCGGCAGCAGGCGCAAGGCCTCCTTCCCTAGTCAAAATGGAGTGACCGGCCCAATGCGCTGGTCTTGCTTTCGACGCCTGCGTTTGCGCCGGAAAATATCGTAGAGGATGAACACCGTTACGAGGATCGCAAATAGAGTGAGCAGCAATGGCGAATGTCGACCGATCAAGGTCATAATCTCCGGGCCAAAGCGGATCACGAGGATGGCGGTCACCAGATAATGGGCGGTCCGCCCTAAAAACACGGCAGCCATATAGGGAAACACGCGCATTTCAAAGACGCCTGCGCCAAACGCGAACAGCTTGAACGGGAAAGGCGGAGGCATAGCGGCCGGCACCAGAACGGCCAACCAGTGATGGCGGTCAAAACGCGCGCGCATCTGGTCGTATTTCGACCGCTTGACGCGCTTGAGCAGCACCCATTCGCCACCTGTACGTCCAATGTAGAAGGGCACCAGCGCGCCCACCGCGGCGCCTAGCGCGCCGATAATCGCGTATAGCCAGAAGTGACTGCGGTCATTCCACACATACCCGGCAATGATCAGGTCCATGGGGACAGCGATCGAGCTGGCATCGATGACGGCAAGCACACCCACACCCCAGAAGCCGAGAGGTTTCAGGAAGAGCAGCAACGCGATTTTCCAGTGATGGACGAGTTTCCAAAATGTACGCATCGATAGTTTTCTACAGGTATTTCCAAGGGTAACTGAAGGCAATAGCTTGCTTGAATGTGCAGTTGTCAGCTCATCGTACAGCGGTTTTCCTGTCATGCGAGCAGGTTCGAGCCGCCTTATTCTTTCTCGGATGCATGGTTGGGGTCAGCATGCTCCGTATCGCCTGACAATAGGGCCAGCGCGTGGGGAATTAGATGAAGAACAGCCTCCAGCGATTGGATCGCGGCCTGCGGATTGCCTGGAACATTGACAACCAAGCTGCTGCCCAGGGTGCCGGAAACGGCGCGGCTCATGGGGGCAAAGGGAGTATGTTTCAATCCCTCGCGGCGCATGTGCTCCCCGAATCCATCCAGGGTGCGCTCGCATACCGCACGCGTTGCCTCGGGCGTGACGTCGCGGGCGGCGATCCCGGTGCCTCCGGCAGTAACCACCAGCCGCGCTTGCTCAGCCTGATCTCGTATTGCGAGTGAAATTTGCGCCACATCGTCGGGAACAATCAGGCTACGTTCCACAGTAAAACCGGCTTGCCGGAGGCGATCGACGACGGCGGGTCCGGAACGGTCGACACGCAGGCCCCTGGCGCAGGAATCGCTTACGGTAATAACGACGGCGTTCACATATGCGATTCTACCTTCACGGGAAACCATTTAGGAGTAGGGACTAGAGTGGGCAAAGAATGAGACAATGGGAACGAGTACGCGCTATGGACGCTGGTCCCACTGCGTGGTAATTACTATAAGGTCAGTGTTGTCGAATTTTGATGGCCGCAACCGAAACGCCTCCGAGTCCGCCCGAGAAACCAGTAGAGCCGAAGTTCGACCGTTTGCGTGCTCGTTACGATTCTCGTCCACCCCATGAGTTGCTCGATGTTATCGACGCCTTGGAGGGAGAGCGGCTGTCTGCCCGGGTGCGCGAGGCCATCTGGGTTTCGCTCATCTTCCATCTGCTGGTCTTCTGGTGGATATTTTATGGGCCCAGGATGAAATTTCTCCAGCCCGCTAGGGTCATCAATCCCATGCCAGTCACGCCGGAGAAGCAAAAGGACATGGTGTACCTGAACATGCCTCCGGATTTGGTGAAGAAGCCGCCCCCGCCTCCGCCGACGAATATCATTTCCGACCAGAATCATATCGCCCAGACCAAGCACCCCACGCTCGATCAAAAAACGATTGAGGAGTTGCAGGCCATGCGGCGCGCGGGCCGGCCTTCCCCGCCGCCACAGCCACAGCAAAAGGCGCAACAGGCGCAGCAGCCAGCTCCCCAGCCGCAACAGCCGACTCCCCGGCCGCGGCAGCAGGCCCGCGCCACCCAGCCTTCTCCACCGGTGCATCGTCCTACCCAGGCGCTTCCTTCCGCGCCCAGCGCGAGCAGGTCGGCCATGGAGCGGGAGCAGGCTGCGCAGTCGCAATCGCAATCGCAGTCGAAGTCGCAACAGAACCAGGCTTCCAACCAGCCCGACATGTCGGTTGGCGACATCATCCGTCAGGCGGAACGAAATGCCGCTCGATCCGACGGGCAAGGGGGCGACAATGGAGAGAATGCGCCGGTCGCGCATCCTGGCGTGCAATCTGGAGTGGAAGTCCTCAGCGACACGATGGGCGTGGATTTTGGCCCGTATCTTCGCCAGGTGATTCAGGCGACGCAGGCGAGTTGGGACCTGCTGATTCCTGAGGCGGCCCGTGCTCCCCTGTTGAAACAGGGTAAGGTTGCCATCCAGTTCATCATCATGCCGGACGGCAGCATCAAGCAGATGCAGCTGATCCTGCCGTCCGGAGACGTTTCGCTGGATCGAGCTGCCTGGGGCGGCATTACGGGAGCCAGCCCATTTCCGCCCTTGCCAAAGAAATTCAAAGGGCCATTCCTGGCGCTGCGCTTCTACTTCCTCTACAACGAGGACACAGGCCAGTACACCCAGCAATGATCGCCCCTGCGGAACGTACCCTGCGGCGTCGCCAGGCGGTCGGCCTGGTATGGATTGCGCTTGCGATCATCCTCTTCTGCGCTGTGCGCGCGGGCTGGCACGCCATCTTTCTGGCCGGCTGGTGGAGGCTGTGGTAGCGACCGGACCGGCGCTCTTCCGCAGGCATAAGGAGTAGAGAGGAAGGATTGCGCAGCCTTTCCCTGGCGAGGCTGCGGAGCACCATGGTCGCCCATCTGCAGTATGAGGAGAGCCAGTCCGGCCATCCGCCCGACACACGTCCGGATGGTTCCGAACCGTGGTTGGTGGTGCTGCATGGTGCAACCGCCAGCGGGAAAACTTCTCTTGCTGTGCACCTGGCCGAACAATTTACTGGCGAGATTGTCAGTTGCGATTCGGTCGCCGTGTATCGCGAATTGGAGATTGGGACCGCGAAACCTTCCCCTGAGGAACGCGCCAGAGTTCCGCATCACATGCTCGATGTGGTTTCACCGGACCAGCCGTATACGGCGGGGGACTATGCTCGCGATGCCCGTGGCATTCTTGCTGCCATCGCCGCGCGTGGCAGCCTGCCGATTGTGGCAGGTGGAACAGGTCTCTATCTGCGCGCGTTGCTGGATGGCCTGTTTCCCGGTCCGCCGCGATTCGAGTCGTTGCGGGCGCGGCTGCGTGAACTGGAGAAAGAACGCGGCGGCAGCTATTTGGCGCGGATATTGCAGCGGGTTGATTCGATCTCGGCCGCGCGCATTCATCCCAACGACGTGTCGAAAGTCATTCGCGCGATTGAGGTGACGCTGGCGATGCGGCAGCCCATGTCCACCGCCTGGCAAGTGGGACGGGATCCGCTGCGCGGGTTCCGCATTCTGCGCCTGGGTTTGAATCCGCCGCGGACCGAACTGTATGCTCGCATCGATCGTCGGGCCGCCGCAATGTTTTCCAATGGGCTGGTCGAGGAGACGGAGCGATTGCTGGCCCGCTATGGCGCGAATTGCCGGCCCCTGACGTCGCTCGGGTATAAGCAGGCCATTATGCTGTTGCGGGGCGATCTTTCACTGGCAGATGCCATAGCGGCGACGCAACAGGGGCATCGCCATTATGCGAAACGGCAAACAACATGGTTTCGGCGAGAGCCCGATGTTTACTGGCTGAATGGTTTCGGCGACAACGCGGCGATCGCGGAAGAAGCCGTCCAGCGGGTCGAAAAACAATTGCGCAGCCGCCACGAAAGCGACGATGGAAGCGATCATCGACCTTCCGCGGAATGAACCGCGGCGCAGAGCCTGTTTCGTCTACTGATACACTGAAGCGGATTTACAGGTACTGTATTCAAAAATGAGATGAGTCGTTCTGTGCGCAGCGAAGAATCCAGAGGGTGATGGCAGAGTTTACGATGCGCATACCTTCTGGATTCTTCACTGCGGTCGCGTCGCCCAGGCGACCGACCTTCGTTCAGAATGACTCCCTGCCACAAATGACTACATAACTGTAAATCCGCTCTAAAATGTTTTGGCCTTGCTGTCCGGGCCAGGTCTTTTCTTGTGGAGACAACATGTCCCAAACCATGCAGGCCATTGTAAAAACAGGAGCACATCCTGGCGTCGAAATCCGCGAAGTGCCCGTTCCTTCCTATGGACCCAGCGAGGTGTTGGTGAAGGTCGAGTCGGCCAGCGTTTGCGGCACCGACGTTCATATCTACGATTGGGATCCATGGGCCCAGGGACGTCTCCGGCCGCCGCTGATTCCTGGACACGAGTTCTGCGGTACCGTCGTCGAAGCCGGCGAACACGTTACCACTGTGCGGCCCGGCGATTTTGTCTCCGCTGAAATGCATGTTGCGTGCGGCAAGTGTCTGCAGTGCCGCATCGGCCAGGCGCACGTGTGCCAGAACGTAAGAATTATTGGTGTGGATTCGAACGGCGCTTTCGCCAATTACGTTGTTATTCCAGAATCGAACATCTGGAAACTCGATCCTGCGCTGCCCCGCGAATACGGCTCCATCCTTGACCCACTGGGCAACGCCGTACACTCGGTGCTGGCCGGAGAGATTGCCGCGCGCAGCGTTGCAGTCGTCGGCTGTGGACCGATTGGATTGTTCGCCATTGCTGTGGCGCGAGCTTGCGGCGCTTCCGCGGTCTATGCGCTGGAAGTGAACGAACATCGCCGCAAACTGGCACAGGAGATGCATGCCGACTATGTTCTGGATCCCACGCGCGACGATGTAGCCGCCGAGATTGCCAAAACAACGGACGGGATCGGTGTCGATGTGGTGCTGGAAATGTCCGGTCATGCCGATGGTATGCGGCTCGGCTTTGAGATATTGCGGACAGGCGGCAGGGTTTCGCTGCTGGGCATTCCTGCTAAACCCGTAGAGATTGATTTCGCGCGCGACATTATCTTCAAGGGCGCAACGGTTTTGGGCATCAATGGCCGCAAAATGTATGAGACATGGTTCCAGATGGAGGCGTTGCTGAGGGCCGGCAAACTCGACTTATCGCCCGTCATCACGCATCGGCTTCCGATGGCGGAATTTGCCCATGGGATGGAACTGCTGAAGAGTGGCGAGGCCAGCAAAATCATTTTGACGCCATTGAATTCGAGGGGATAAGAAAAGCTGCCCCTTGGAAACTGCTCAAAGTGAGTTGTCCCGCTATGCTTCGCGAACGCCGTCGAGAAATGCACGCAGTTTACGCGAGCGCGATGGATGCCGCAGCTTGCGCAACGCCTTGGCTTCAATCTGGCGGATGCGCTCTCGCGTCACCTGGAAGCTTTGTCCCACTTCTTCCAGAGTGTGCTCGGAGCCATCTTCCAGGCCGAAGCGCATTTTGATGACGCGCTCCTCGCGCGGCGTCAGCGTGCGCAGTACCTGCGCGGTGTAATCCTTCAGGTTCACGCTGATGACGGCATCGGAAGGCGAAACCGCCATATGGTCTTCGATGAAGTCTCCCAGATGGGAATCTTCCTCCTCGCCGATCGGCGTTTCCAGCGAGATCGGTTCCTGCGCGATCTTCAGCACCTTGCGCACCTTGGCGACAGGAATATCCATGCGCTTGGCAATCTCTTCCGAGGTTGGCTCGCGCCCCAATTCCTGTACCAGTTGGCGCGAGGTGCGGATCAGCTTATTGATGGTTTCGATCATGTGCACCGGGATGCGGATGGTGCGTGCCTGGTCCGCAATCGCCCGTGTAATCGCCTGGCGAATCCACCAGGTTGCGTACGTGGAAAATTTGTAACCGCGACGGTACTCGAATTTGTCCACCGCCTTCATCAGGCCGATATTGCCTTCCTGGATCAGATCGAGGAACTGCAATCCGCGGTTGGTATATTTTTTGGCGATCGAAACCACCAGCCGCAGGTTGGCCTCAATCAGCTCGCGCTTGGCCTGCTCGGCGTCCATGTCGCCCTGGATCATCTCGCGCTGGGTACGCTTCAGCTCCACCACAGAAACGCCGGCGTCGATCTCCAGCTTTTCCAGATCGCCCTTGCAGTTGCGCTGCTGGCGGCGATACTCCTTGCGCATTTCCTCGCTCTTGGACTGTTCGTGTTTCTGGTCCAGAGTTTTAATCTGGCGATCGAGCGCGCGCATCACTTCGACCGTTTTATTTACCTTATCGAGCAGCCGTTTCCGTTCCAGATTGGTGTATTTCAGTTCCCGAATGACACGGGAAACTCGCACCAGTTCCCGTCCGATAGCCCAGCGGACACGGCGATATTCCTTGGCCTTGCTCTTTTCCTTGACGTGGATGCCGTCCAGTTTTTCGCGTAGTTGCTGGGCCTTCTTGTAGTGCTTCACCAGCGCGTCGATGCTGGCGGTGGTCTGCTTGGTCCGCGCCTGAAGAATCTCTTCGGTGAGCTCTTCCTCGTCGAACGTCACCACTTCCTTGATGCTGCGAACGCCGCGCTTCAGGTCTTCGCCGAGTGCAATGATTTCGCGGGTCACGATCGAGGAACGCGCGATGGCTTTCATCACCCGCATCTGTCCTCGCTCGATTCGCTTGGCGATTTCCACCTCGCCTTCGCGGGTGAGCAACGGAACGGTTCCCATTTCCCGCAGATACATGCGGACCGGGTCGTTGGTCTTCTCCATCGCTCCCGGGGTCAGGTCCAGTTCAACGTCTTCGCTGTCTTCACTGTCCAGGTCATCGTGCTCGGCGGCGACCTTGGGTTGGTCTTCCAGCAAATCGATGCCCTGCGTCCCGATGGTAGTCATCAGGTCGTCCAGATCGTCGGCGGAATTCACTTCGCCGGGGATCAGATCGTTGACTTCACCGAAGGTCAGATAGCCTTTTTCCTTGCCGGTTTCAATCAGCTTTTGAATGTCGTCTTCGAATTTATCGTTAATAGCCAAAGGTGCCCCTCTTTTGGAGATGCTGATTTGAGAGTTCGTTTGTCCGTGGGCAAGACAATTCTGGATGCGGTTCGAAGCCGCGACGGCAGGCCAACTCGTAGGCGTACTCATGACGCCAGGGCGCACGTCCCCATTCTTCTTTAGGATATCACAGGCCGGCGGCGATGTTTCTGCCCACAGGAGTACGCGGGTGCGACGTGAAAGTGGAGACTTTGTCGAAATCCCAGAAAAGCATCGATAATCTGAACGTACCCGGTATACAGACAATCCTGACTGGGCTGCTCCAGGCTCCGCTGACCGCGACCCCTACCAGCAGAGCCCAAAATGTGCCGGATTCGCTCGAAAATGGTGGCTCCTGAGGTTGAGGTACGATAATTTCCCACTTTATGTCGCGCACCCGGAAATCTCTTCCGATAAGGAAATATTTGGCGACACTAGTGTCCGGCTAGAACTAGAATAGATTCAGTTGGTTAGCGAATACAGACAAGTCAGTATGGGATAGAAATGGCTGGAAGGCGCATGAAATCTGGGTTTTCTCGAAGACCGAGACCG
>JAKAAZ010000222.1 GCA_021802085.1 Acidobacteriota bacterium | reverse complement strand
AAAAAAATCTCCCTGCGACCAGGCAATCTGCCTGTCGCCAATCGTCGACGTGCCTTTTCCACGAATGACATAAAAAAGTTCCGAGGTCGAATTGGCAGACGTCTCGATTCGATCGCCGGCTTCGATGCGAAGAAAGCTGGCGGCAAGCGACGGCGTGCTGGCGGGCGCGGCACACTTCAGCGCCTGCGACAGATCCAGCGGGATGATGCGGCTGGGACCGGTCGCGTAGAGATCGGCGGGAAATTCAGCATAGGGAATCGGGGGGATGCTTCCGGACGCGATCGGGTCGGCCGCCGAACTGTACTCGAACAGCAGAGCAGCTTGCTCCGCGCTGTTTTCGGTGGCTGGCCCTGCGGATGTTTTTGTTTCGGGATGGGTGAGCGTACTCATAATTCTCCTTCGCTGCGGCAGATGCACCGCTCCTTTCCATTATAAGAACTGGACAGCGCTCTACAGAAGTTTGGCGGCGGCCTGGGCGAAGTAGGTGACGATGAAGTCGGCGCCGGCGCGGCGGATGGAGATCAAGGACTCCAGCATGGCGCGGTCGCGGTCGAGCCAGCCCCGCTCAAATGCAGCCTGCAGCATGGAGTACTCGCCAGAAACCTGATACGCGCCGAGGGGAACGTCGTAACGGTCGCGTGCTTCACGGATAACGTCGAGATACGGCAGCGCGGGCTTCATCAGGACCATGTCGGCGCCTTCGGACAGATCGAGTTCAATTTCGCGCAACGCTTCGCGGCGATTGGCCCCGTCCATTTGATAGCTGCGACGGTCGCCGAACTGCGGTGCGGAGTCCGCGGCTTCGCGAAATGGCCCGTAGAACGCGGATGCGAATTTGGATGCGTAGGAAAGGATGGGCGTGTCGTGCAATTGCTCGTCGTCGAGAGCTTCCCGAATGGCGGCGACGCGGCCGTCCATCATATCGGAGGGCGCGACAATATCCGCACCGGCACGGGCGAGCGATGCGGCGGTCTTGGCTATCAATTCGACGCTGGAATCATTTTCAATTTCGTACGCACCGCCGGTCGCACTGCGCACGATGCCGCAATGGCCGTGCGACATGTATTCGCACAGGCAAACATCCGCGATGAGCAGGGTGGAATCGAGGGCGCGTTCGCGCTTCATGGTCCGCAGGGCTTGCTGGACGATTCCGTGATCGTCCCACGCACCGGTGGCTTGTTCATCTTTCATCTCCGGTAAGCCAAAGAGCAGAAATCCACCAATGCCGAGTTTGGCCGCTTCGGTTGCGTCCTTGATGGCTTCGTCGATGGATTGATTGAAGACGCCTGGCATGGAGGAGATGGCGCGGCGGACGCCCTCGCCGGGGCAGATGAAGAGAGGGGCAATCAGCGCGCCGGGATGCAGACGGGTTTCGCGCACCAAGGTCCGCATCGGCTCGGAGCGTCGCAGGCGTCGCATTCGTATCAGAGGAAAATCCATGGTGGGATCGATTTTACCGCATGGGGATCGAAATCAAGTTGAAGCGGAGGGACGACGGGTTCGACTGCATTCCATCCTTTGCAAAAGCCGCAAAGGATGGAATGCCCGGGTGCATCAGATTACTGGCGACCCAGGGCTGGGGGCGGGGATGCGTGACGCGCGGCGGAGAGTTGGGCGTAGTTCTGGTCCGCAGATCGTTCGAGCAGGACCCAGAGGGTATAGATCGCCAGGATCGTGCCTAAAAACGGCTTGATCAACGTGAGCACAGCAATGACGATGGCGAAGATGCGGCCCCAGGACTGGCGCGTCAGCAAGGCTGTGCCCACGGCCAGCGATAGAGTGGCGCGCGCAAATACAGCGATGGCGATCAAATGCAAAAGCCAGCCGTTTGGATGGAACGGCGCGATCATCCACGCATCGGATCCGCGCATCCAGGTACCACCGCCCAATGCCATGTGAAGAAACGGTAGCACCAGCAGCCAGCGGAGGACTGAATAGACGGCGAAGACCGTCCATAGAATGCCGAGCGTGTGCAGATGCCGGGCGACCCTGGAAACGGAAAGCGGTACCATCCCAGCAACCGCTGCCGTCACAACGCCTGCGATGCCTGTTGGCGCGCCGCATTTCGGGCAATGAGGCTGTCCGCCCACTGCTTGACCACATTGACTGCAATACATGTCCGACCCCCGCTGTTCTGCTGCAATGCATCCAGATTGCATCAAGATACGCCGGTCTCGGCGATTTGGTTCCAATTTTTGTTGCAATTTTCCGGGAGACATCGAATCCCAGGTTCGCGCAGCACCGGACGATTGGAAAGCGCGCAAGATGGGCCGTGATGCGGGTCACCGATTTTCCCTTGTTAGGCAGTGGACAAGACAATCAGTTCCAGGCGTCGCCGTAGGCGGCCAACTGCGCGCGTAGCGGAATTGTGTCCTGCTTGCCATCGCCAAGCAGCATGCCTTGACTGGCGCCACGCTGGGATTCAAGAACTGGTTCGGCATTCTGGGTGGCCAGAGAAACCGACTGCATCGGCAGATCCATCCGAGCCTGGTGGACCTGGCGGCGTTCATGCTGCCTACCCTGACCATGATCGACGCTATCGCGTGCTGCTGCGCAATGGCCCGACAGGCGGCAATCTGGAAGATGTCGCGTTGAAGAAGACCCTGGTTGCGGGGACCGATCCGGTGGCCATGGATGCCTACGTCGCCAAAGCCTACTGGAACCTGGAGAGCGCTCCGCTGCCGTATTTGAAGCTCGCCGAGCAACGCGGGCTGGGACGAGTGGACTTTGCGCAGGTCCGCACCAAATTCAGCCAGGCTTGACCCAGAAACTCTTATAGCCAGGGCCATCCGCGGGCGGCTTCCTCTCGTTGGATAAGCCATAGCATCCGCCCGTTCCACGTTTTTTCTGTTGACACGTGTACGTCAGAGCGGCGAATATCCTCCCGGGTGGGTGTGCGACGCATCACATTCGACCTGTAAAATCCAGTGGTACACTTCGTTGTCCCTTCAGAAGCATCACATTTATCTATCTGGCTAAACGCTTGCAGCAGTAATCGGCTCAGTCGTACTATAGGAGGATTTCGTGACTGTAATTGCATGGGTGTGGTTTGTTTTCGTCGTGAGCGTGCTGTCGCTCTTTGCGGCGTGGCTGTTTGCGCGTCATGTCCTGTCTGCCGACACCGGCACACCTGCCATGCAGCAAATCCGACGAGCGAACCCGGGAGGGCGTATGAAAACCAGTTTCCTTTCGTCGCGATTGGGGAGATTCGCCAGTGTGATCACCGCACTCATCCTGCTCGGGAAAAGTGCAGCTTTTGCAGAACCTGTGGCGCCAGTTGGAGGCGAAGCCAATCTGAAGCTCCCAGATCTAACTCAGGTCCGATTTCTTGGGCAGCCGGGCATCAACGGCCACAGCCTGCTGATGTATGGGCCTCTATTTTGCTTTTTGGGAATGCTCTTCGGCTTCATCATGTACGTCCACCTGAAGGGACTGCCGGTGCATCGATCAATGTCGGAAGTGTCCCAGTTGATCTGGGAGACGTGCAAAACCTATCTGATCAACCAGGGCAAATTTCTGCTGCTTCTCTGGTCCTTCATCGCGGTCGTCATCCTGGCGTATTTCGCTGTGTTGCTCCACTTCAGCGCCCTGAAAGTGATCATCATCCTTGGGTTTAGCGTGCTGGGAATGGCGGGCAGCTACTTTGTGGCCTGGTTTGGTATCCGGGTGAATACGCTGGCGAATTCGCGCGCCGCCTATGCTTCGCTGGGCGGTAATCCGTATCGCGCATTCAGTGTTCCGCTGAAGGCGGGCATGAGTATCGGCATGATGCTGATCTCCATCGAGCTGCTGCTGATGTTCAGCATTATTCTCTTCGTTCCAGGGGATTATGCGGGGCCGTGTTTCATCGGCTTTGCGATCGGCGAATCGCTGGGCGCTGCGGTACTTCGTCTGGCAGGCGGCATTTTCACCAAAATTGCCGACATCGGCGCCGACCTGATGAAAATCGTCTTCCACGTCAAAGAGGACGATGCCCGCAACCCCGGCGTGATTGCCGACTGCACGGGAGACAACGCCGGCGATTCGGTCGGTCCAACTGCCGACGGCTTTGAGACCTATGGCGTAGTCCAGGTTGCCCTGATCGCATTCATCATTCTGGGCGCGAAGAACGCTATCTCCGGAGTGCAATTGCTGGTCTGGCTCTTTGCAGTTCGCGTAGCCATGCTGGTGGCCGCAGTTGCGGGCTATTACATCAACGGCATCATCTCCAAAGCGCGGTACAGCAAAGCGGCCGAAATGAACTTTGAGGCACCGCTCACCTCACTCGTCTGGATCACTTCGGTCGTGACGATTGCCGTAACCTATCCCGTCACCTGGCTGCTGCTGTCTCAGTTGGGCGGGGACCCCACGCTGTGGTGGAAACTGGCGACGATCACTTCCTGCGGGACAGTGGCAGGCGCTCTGATTCCTGAGCTTGTCAAAGTGTTCACTTCAACCACCGCTCGTCACGTGAAAGAGGTGGTCGCGTCGGCAAGGGAAGGTGGAGCAGCTCTCGGTATCCTGTCCGGATTTGTCTCCGGGAGTTTTTCCGCCTACTACCTGGGATTGGCGGTCATCATTTTAATGGCCCTTGGCTACGGGGTCAGCACTCTGGGATTCGATAACGTGATTCTGGCTGCGCCGATGTTCGCCTTTGGCCTGGTTGCGTTCGGCTTCCTCGGCATGGGACCGGTAACGATCGCGGTCGATTCTTTTGGGCCGGTGACGGACAACGCTCAATCGATCTATGAGCTGTCGTTGATTGAGACCGAGCCCGGTGTGCGTGAAGAAGTGAAAAAGCAATACGGCGTGGAAGTGGATTTTGAGCGCGCCAAAAAGATGCTGGAAGCAGCGGATGGCGCGGGCAATACTTTCAAAGCCAGCGCCAAGCCGGTGTTGATAGGCACGGCGGTGGTGGGCGCCACTACCCTGATCTTCGCCACCATTATGGCTCTGACCAACTCGCTCACCACAAACGTCGACAAACTCTCGCTGCTCCATGCTCCCTTTTTGCTGGGCCTGGTGACAGGCGGTGCCGTGATCAACTGGTTCGTCGGCGCCTCCACCCAGGCGGTGACCACAGGGGCGTACCGTGCGGTGGAGTTCATCAAGAGAAATATCCACATTGAAGGAGCCGCGAAAGCTTCCACTGAAGACAGCAAGAAGGTGGTGGCCATTTGTACCCGCTACGCGCAAAGCGGGATGTTGACCATCTTCATCTCGCTGTTTTTTGCCGCGTTGGCTTTTGCCTTCCTGGATCCGTTCTTCTTCATCGGCTATCTGGTGTCGATTGCCATCTTCGGGCTCTACTCAGCCATCTTTCTGGCGAACGCAGGGGGAGCCTGGGATAACGCCAAAAAGATCGTCGAAGTCGACTTGCACGAAAAAGGAACGGCGCTGCATGAGGCGACCGTTGTGGGCGATCTGGTGGGTGATCCATTCAAGGACACAGCCGCGGTGGCTCTCAATCCGGTCATCAAGTTCACTACACTCTTTGGCTTGCTGGCTGTCGAGCTAGCGGTTCAACTGTCGGCCACCAACCCGGTGTTGACCCACGTGCTTGCAGCGGTATTCTTTCTCATCTCGTTCTATTTCGTGCACCGCTCGTTTTACGAAATGCGCATCGGGAGCGACTAGTGCGGATTTACAGATACTG
>JAKAAZ010000221.1 GCA_021802085.1 Acidobacteriota bacterium | reverse complement strand
AATGCCAGCCTCCCGAGCCCACCGGGCCGCCTTGATCGCCGCGGATGTATCATGCCCGTCAATGTGTAGCGCCCGGGCATCCACAATCCATTCCCGCTTGAGTTCCTCAGGTCGCAGCGTCAGGCGGTCATCGCGCTTCCACAGAACGGTTCGCTCGCCGGAGTCTTCGACCAGAATAAAGGCCTGCTGGCTGGCGCATCCTGGAGCGGTGAGAATCCTGGTCTCGACTCCCAACCTTAAGAATTCCGCTCGATGCAGGTCGGCTGCGTTGTCGTCACCCAGCTTTCCGACATACCGCGTGCGCAAACCCCATTGCTGACATGCCATGATCGAACTGGCAACCTGACCGCCCAGCAATACGCTGGCAGAGCGAAACTCAACTTTGGAACCGGACAACGGACAGTGCGCGAGAGGAATCACCGTATCCGTAGCATTCAATCCAACACCGACAACATCCATCTAGGCCGCCTTCATCTTTCCAACCATGTATGTCGATGATATCCGGGCTTAGGCCAACAAACCAAATCCAGGCTGGAAACAGAGGACTCGCCCAGCGCCCCATTCAGGCAGAATTAGCAGCCCCCATTGACTTGCAATCTATGTCATTTTAGTATGAACACGTGTGCAATGATCTCCATTAAAGACATCGCCCGTGCAGCCGACGTTTCGCATTCTACTGTCTCCCGGGCCCTTCGCAACAGTCCGCTGGTAAATCCTGAAACCAGCCTGCGTATCCGCACGATTGCACAGGAAAAAGGCTACAGAGTCAGCGCTGTTGGGCGAAGCCTGGTCAACAGGCGAACCGATACGATCGGCGTCGTGGTCACCAGTATCGCAGACCCATTCAATGCCGAGATCGTCAGCGGTATTGAGGAAATTGCACTCACGCACGGCTACTCCCTTCTGCTGGCCACATGCCATTCGGATCCCAACCGGGAAATGCTCGCCGTCCAATCGTTTTATGAACGGCGGGTCGACGGCATTTTGGTCAGTTCCTCTCGCGTGGGCTCCTTGTACCGACCGATGCTCGCGGACATGAAAGTGCCCATCATTTTTATCAACAGTCATCATCCGGACGACGACATGTTCTCGGTCACCATCGACAACCACAACGCCGGGTTGCAAGCTACGCGACATCTGGTGCAGTTGGGACATAAACGCATCGGCTACCTTGGCAACCAGTTTGGCCTGCAGGCGGACACGCAACGCTACGCCGGCTATCGAAGCGCGCTGGAGGAGGTCGATATCGGTTTCGATCCGGAATTGGTGGTGCATGGCAATGGCGGCCCTGAAAACGCCAAGAGTGCCACCGCTCGTTTGCTGGCTCTCGCCAATCCACCCACCGCGCTGTTTTGCTTCAACGATATGAGCGCCTTCGGCGCCATGTGTGCCGCCAGGGAGCATGGATTGGCGATTCCTTCCGACCTTTCCGTCGTAGGCCTCGACGACCTTCTTCTCTCGTCCTATGCGGAACCCGCCCTTACCACCATCCGGCAGCCAAAGCACGAGATGGGTCGCTTGGCAGCGGGAACGCTATTTCAATTGCTGTCCGGCAATAGCCCGGAGCGGTTTATATCGATGCGAGGCGAGTTGATCGTCAGGAAGTCGACCGTTCCTCCAAGATCTTCTGCCGATGCAATCTCCACAAACCATCAAAAATCAGGTGCTGGAGCGTAACAGCTTCCGCGATCGATCTTTGTACCTTAGAAAGGCTGGATTATGTCGTCACAATCGCTGCGGTTTGCCGTTCTTGGGGTGGGTCGAATCGGTAAAATCCACGCGGAAAACCTCGTGAATCGAGTACCGGGAACGAAAGTCGTCGCGCTGTCCGACACTTTTTCCGAGCCGCTGCTGGCCTTGGCCTCGGAGCTCAACGTCACGAAAACATTCACCGACTACAAGCAGGTTCTCGAAATGCCGGAGGTGGATGCGATTGCGATCTGCACGCCGACCAGCACACACTATCAAATCATTCTCGATGCCGCCGCTGCGGGAAAACATATCTTTTGCGAGAAGCCGCTGGAACTGTCTCTGGAAAAGATCGCTGCGATCGGCAAGGTCGTGGAAAAGCATGGCGTCCAGCTCATGGTTGGATTCAATCGCCGCTACGACAGCAATTTTCTAAAGGTGCGCGAGACGGTCCAAGATGGCAAGGTAGGCGATCCTCAATTATTGAGAATCACAAGCAGAGACCCCGGGCCGCCACCTGCCGATTACATTCGCTCGTCCGGCGGGATGTTCCTGGACATGACGATTCATGACTTTGACATGGCGCGCTACCTTCTGGCCAGCGAGGTCGTGGAACTCTACGCTACGGCGAACGTACTGGTCGATCCAATTTTCCGGGAACTGGGAGATTGGGATACAGCCGTGATCGCCCTGAAATTTGCCAATGGGGCCATGGGCGCGATCGACAACAGCCGCAAGGCTGCCTATGGATACGACCAGCGCGTTGAAGTATTTGGATCCAAAGGAATGATCGCGGTCAACAACAATACTGCCGACAACCACGTCTTTCTCGATAGCGAAGGCTCGCATTCCGCGTTGCCCCTGAATTTTTTTATGGACAGATACACTGAGTCCTATCGCCACGAAATAGAGGCATTTGTCGATGCCATCCGCAAAAAAACTCCAGTCCCGGTGAGCGCATTCGATTGCCTGATGGCCGTAACCATGGGGATTGCCGCGCGTCGCTCCGTGGAGGAAAATCGTCCGGTGCGGTTAGCTGAAATTATTCAAGAATATCCGTAGGGAGCATCCAATCCTGTTGACATCGCTCCCAGCGAACCGTTGGTCGTCCTCCTGAGCCACAGGCGCAGCCGATCGAGCAATGGGCATGAAGGAAAACACCTATGATCCAAGCGACACCGGAACATCCGCTGCCCGCGACCGCGGATGAGACACCGGATCTTCACTGCCAAACAGTGGTACGCGGAACCAATTGGGTTTTTACAATTGCTGTTGTGAGTTTTCATCTAGGCGCGCTGGCCGCGTTGTTTTATTTTCGCTGGTCCGCTTTGATTGTCTTTCTCGTCGTGTGGATCTTCGCGGAAAATGTCGGAATCGCCATCGGGTATCATCGCCTGCTGACTCACCGCGGATATTCGACTCCGAAGTGGCTGGAGTATGCGATCGCCACCTGCGGCACTCTGGCGCTCCAGGGCGGACCCATCTACTGGGTGGCTGTCCACCGCATGCATCACAAATACACCGATAAGCCTGGAGACCCGCATTCGCCGCGCGACGGCAAGTGGTGGTCTCACATGGGATGGATTCTGAATGGCTCGCTCCACAACCAAACCGAAGCGCTCAAGCAGTATGCTCCGGACCTTGTTCGCGATCGCTACTATCGCTGGCTGAATCAATACCACTGGGTTCCATTGACGGTGCTTGGCCTTTCCCTGTTTGCCTTTGGAGGATGGTCCTGGCTCCTATGGGGTACGGCTTTGCCTGTAACCATCGGCTTTCACATCACATGGATGGTCAATTCCATCACGCATCTGTGGGGTGGGCGACGTTTTGCCACCAGTGACGATTCGCGGAACAATTTGTGGGTAGCCCTGCTGACCGGTGGCGAGGGATGGCACAACAACCACCATGCCTATCCAGTCTCGGCCCGTCACGGGTTGGCATGGTACGAGGTGGACATCAATTATTACGGAATCCGACTCCTTGAAAAATTCGGCCTCGCCAGCCACATCAAGGCCGCCAGCCTGAAATCCGCAGTGGGAGCGAGAATAAAGTCAGAATCGCGCGAGGCGGTTGCGGTGCCGATGGAGACGACCCGGGAACCAAGGCAACCAGCTTAGAATCAGCGTTCCAGCTCCGACTTGAAGGAAAGACGGAGCTTCCATCCATACAGTGTCATCCGACAAATTTATCCTTTGATGAAACAAAACAGGAACCTTTTCTGCCGCCCCTTGTCTAACTAAAAAGACGGATCTTTTGGCTCTTGTCATAAACGACCTGACGGAGCCACTTGAGAACATAGGCTGTTGCCTGATAGTGTGGAGGTGGACCGCATGTCCGCGGCTTTTGCCTTGGGAGATCTGGCTGCTGGAATCGCACTACGGGCGGATGATTCCGTCCTCACCGCTGAGCTGCAAGCCGGCTCGGAAGAGGCATTTTTTCTCTTGATCGGGCAATATCAAGCTCCGGTCTACAGCTTGATTTCACGCGTCCTGAACGATCCGTCCGACGCTGCCGACATTACACAGGACGTTTTTATTAAGGTTTTTCGCGGCATTGGCAGTTTTCACGGGGACTCCAGCCTGCGCACCTGGATCTATCGCATCGCCTTGCGGGAGGCCTCCAACCAGCGGCGCTGGTGGTCTCGCCACAGAGGGCGGGAAGTCACGATCGAGACAAAAACAAGCGGGCCGGAGCAGGCCACATCCACCTACTTGAAGGATATGCTGGTCGACGAACATGCGTCCCCGTATGAGCTGACCGCGCACGAGGAACTCCGGGCGAAAGTGGAGGCGGAATTGAGGCGGCTTCCGGAGCCGTTTCGAACGGTGGTAATTTTGCGTGATTTGGAAGGGCTGTCGTACGACGAGATTGCGGAGATTCTGGGAGCTCACTTGGGAACTGTAAAGTCCCGCCTGGTGCGTGGGCGCGCCATGTTGCGACTGCGGCTGTGGCCTTTGATCGCTCAGGTCCAACAGCCGGAGAAATCTCCCAGCCGTTCGTCGTACGGATCGAACCAGTCGGTCGAGGGCCGTATTTGCGAGGAGGCAGTATGAGTGATTGTGGTTCCATACGATCACAGTTCTCGGAATACCTGGATGGAGCGATCTCGGGGGCTGCAATGCATTCCATTGCCGGCCATCTCGAGGGCTGCGAGGAATGCACGGCAGAGTTCGCGGAATTGCGGACTCTGCAGAGAGTACTTTCCAGCAGCGGCCCAACCAAGCCTCCAGCCGACCTCGGCTTGCGCCTGCGAGTCGCCATTTCTCAGGAAAGGGCACGTACCACGCGCAGACGCCTGGGGCTATGGCAACTGTATTGGCAGAACTCGGTGGCCCCTGTGCTGGTGCGGGGCGCAGCAGGACTTGCGACGGCAGTCATCCTGCTGGGCGCACTCGCCCTGATGGTTGGCACCGTGGCGGCGCCTCCACCCGTGGCGGCAACGGAAGCCACGGCGGAGACGAGCAGCACGCCGCAATTCCTGTATACGGTCGGCGGCACGGACAGCCAGGCTGCATTTCGCCGGCCGGTGCTGGTGGAAGTGGAGATCAGCAAGACAGGCCGCGTATATGACTATCGTGTCGTCTCCGGACCCGCGTCGAAGGACGTTCGCGAAGCGCTGGATAACATGCTGCTGATGAGCCGCTTCACGCCGGCGCTGTTTTACGGCGTACCGGTGCCGGGGCGAGCGATTCTTTCCTTTTCCGGGAATGCGATGCGGGGATAACGGCCGCAGTCGTACTCTAAAGGTAACTTCTGGAGCAAGCATTCATTCCTGATGGCTCTGCTTGGCTCCCGTTGGCCGGGCACCCAACCCCTCTGGCAGCAACCTGATCCCGAGAATGCGTGCCTGGGGTCGCCGCGCCCGATGAATCGCCACATTAGAAATGCCATCTAATAATAAGCAGGCGTACTCCGGGTGCGCGACATAGAAGTGGTGTTTTGCAGGTTCTTTTTTTGTGGCAGAAAGCCTAGCGTAGTATTACGCTAGGGGAAGGAGGCCGTACATGCCTGACCCTCTGCTTGACCTTGAAAATCGCCGCGCCACCGTTCTGATGCAGA
>JAKAAZ010000220.1 GCA_021802085.1 Acidobacteriota bacterium | reverse complement strand
GGATTGTGTATGTTCCAGATACGGCAGGTTCATAAAGCCATGTCCAATATGCCCCCGGTGAGGCTGGACTACAATACAACGAGGTGGAGCGGTAGAGAGATTTCCCGGAAACGACCAGGTCTCGCAGCCGCGGCACGAACCCCGATCGAATGATTTGACATGAGACTCCGGCGGCCTGAAAATTTCGTGGACTTACCGATGAAAATATCCCCCAACATGGAAGGAATTTATTTTTACCATGACCACCAGTGATCTTTTGGTGCAGAGCCAGCCAACGTCGGGCCCTGCCAGTGGTATCCAGCAGATTGTCAACGATTTCTCCATCCAGATTGCCACCGTCAACGGTTCCGGTTCGCAATCCGCCAACAACGTTCTGCTCCGCAGCATTTTTCGGATGGGCGTTCCCGTGGGAGGGAAGAATCTTTTTCCCTCCAATATCGCGGGGCTTCCCACCTGGTACACCATCCGGGTCAGCAAGCACGGATGGGTGGCGCGGAAGACGGACATTGACGTTCTGATTGCGATGAACGCGGAAACCGCCGAGCAGGACGTGCTCTCGCTCGGGGCCGGCGGGGCGGTCATCTACGATCAGTCGCTCAAGCTCGACCATCTGCGCGAGGACCTGACGTATTATCCCGTGCCGTTCGACCAGTTGGCCGCATCCACGGGCGCGGACGCCAAGATTCGCAAGCTCGTCAAGAACATGATCTATGTCGGGGTCGCGGCGCAACTGCTTTCGATCGATATGGAGTGGGTGGAGAAGACGGTCCGCAGACAGTTTGCCAAGAAGGTGAAAGCGGCGGAACTGAACCTGAAGGCGGTCCGCGCAGGTTTCGATTATGCCGCCAGTTCGCTCACCAAGCAGGATCCATACATTGTGGAGCCGATGAATGCCACGCAAGGCAAAATCATCATCGACGGAAATGAAGCCGCCGCCATGGGCGCCATGTTCGCCGGGGTCACGGTGGTGACATGGTATCCGATCACGCCATCGTCCTCCGTGGTTGAGGACCTGATCGAGTACATGAAAGAGTATCGCGTCGAGCCGGACGGCAAGGCGAGCTTCGCGATTGTGCAGGCGGAGGATGAGCTGGCGGCCATTGGCATGGTGATGGGCGCGGGGTGGGCGGGCGCGCGTTCGATGACTGCGACCTCCGGCCCTGGAATTTCACTGATGGCGGAGTTTTCGGGGCTCGGCTACTACGCCGAAATTCCCGGCGTCATTTTCGACGTTCAGCGGACCGGTCCCTCCACTGGATTGCCAACCCGCACCTCGCAAGCCGATCTGACCTTTATTGCCGGGCTTTCCCATGGCGATACCAAACATGTCATGCTGCTTCCCGGATCGGTGAAAGAGTGTTTCGAGTTTGCGACCGAGGCGTTCAATCTTGCCGAACAGCTGCAGACGCCGGTATTCGTTCTCTCGGACCTCGATCTGGGAATGAACAACTGGATGTCCGAGCCGTTTGAATATCCAGAAAAGCCGATCACGCGCGGCAAAGTTCTCGACGCCAAACAACTGGAAGAATTGGGCGGGTTCGCGCGCTACAAAGATGTGGACGGCGATGCGATTCCGTATCGCACCCTGCCGGGAACGGACCATCCGAGCGCCGCTTATTTTACGCGCGGCACCGGCCACAACGACAAAGCACAGTACTCGGAGCGCGCCGACGATTACGAAAACAACATGCTGCGGCTGGCGCGGAAGTTTGAGACTGCAAAAACGCTGGTCCCAGAACCCATTGTGCTGGGCAAAGGACGCCAAAAAGTTGGAATCATTGCCTTCGGCACCAGCCATTGGGCGGTGATCGAGAGCCGCGACCAACTCGAGCGCGAATCCAAACTCGGGACCGATTATCTTCGCATTCGAGCGTATCCGTTTACCCAGGAGATCCACGACTTTGTGGCCCAGCACGAGCGGGTCTATGTTGTCGAGCAGAACCGCGACGGGCAGATGTTGAACCTGCTGAAAGTCGATCTTGACCCGGTGCAGGTTGTAAAGCTGCATAGCGTCCTGCACTTCAACGGACTCCCCATCGACGCACGTTCGATCACCACCGTCATCGCCGCACAAGAAGGAGCAGGCAAGTAACCATGTCGACCATCCCCGTCACCCCCCAGCCCAAGACGAACCGCATTGGACTCCAGATTCTGGATTATCGCGGCGGCAAGACCACACTGTGCGCCGGTTGCGGACATAACGCAATTTCCGAGCGCATTACGGAAGCCTTTTATGAGATGGGCATCCAGCCGGAACGCGTGATGAAGATGAGCGGCATCGGCTGCTCGTCGAAGTCGCCTGCATACTTCATGAACCGTTCCTTCAGCTTCAATTCCATCCATGGACGCATGCCCTCGGTGGCCACCGGAGCGCTGCTGGCCAACAAGACCATGCGGTCCATCGGCATCAGCGGGGACGGCGACACCGCATCGATCGGCATGGGGCAGTTCGTTCATCTGCTGCGCCGCAATATCCCGATGATTTACATCATTGAGGACAATGGCGTGTATGGACTGACCAAGGGCCAGTTTTCCGCGACCGCCGACATCGGATCGACATTGAAGACGGGCGTCGTCAACGATCTGCCGGCCATCGATACCTGCGCCCTTGCCATCCAGATGGGAGCGACCTTCGTCGGACGTTCTTTTTCCGGCGACAAGAAGCAGCTCTCCGCCATGCTGAAGGCGGCCATCGCGCATCAGGGAACGGTGATGCTGGATGTGATTTCTCCCTGCGTCACGTTCAACGATCACGAGGGCTCGACCAAGAGCTACAAGTTCATGCAGGGGCACGAGGAACCTGTCGCCGAAGTGGGCTTTGTGTCGCACTTCGACGACATTGCCGTGGAGTACGATCACGACACCACCGTGGATGTCCAACTGCACGACGGATCGCACCTGCGCCTGCGCAAGCTGCATGAGGACTACGACCCCACCGACAAACCGAATGCCCTGAAGATGCTGATGGAAGCGCACGAAAAAGAGGAAGTACTGACCGGCGTGTTCTACGTGAATACGCAAAAGCAGGACTTCACCTCGATGCTGAACATGGTGGATGAGCCGCTGGCCACACTCTCGCCGGAGCGTGTCCGCCCCAGCCGCGCAGTCCTGGCGGAAATCATGGAAGCCCACAGCTAGGAGTCTGTCGGGCATAAGGGTTTGAGATTTTGTAACCAACATAGAATCAACAACATACCAAACATGGTAGATTTTGTAGGTTGTTGATTTTAAAGGGTATGAAATCTATGCCCGACAGGCTCCTAGAGCAGGGCACTGTCGATGCTGTAGAGTCGTTTTAACTGGCCGTTTCTTGATAGGAACGGCCATGTCGGTTTCCGGTTCCTTTCCTGCACCCAGAGAAGACAAGGGTCTGACGAAACTATTCGTCGCGTGTGCCGCCTTTTCTTTTTCATCATGCTCAGTCTCGCTGGCAAGTTACTATGCTTGCAGCGCATCGTAACTCTTTTTCTGGAGTTTTTCGTGGGAGAACACCGCAGGGTTTTTGAGCGCAATCGAGCTGACCACAGAATGGATATACCTGTGAACGCAGGATTGGTTATGACCGCACGGCAGAGACAACATCGCTGCACCTGGATCGTTGCCGGGGCCGTATTGGTCCTGGCGACTGCACTCAACGCGCAAGTCGCCAGCCATGTCGATCCGTTCCTGGGAATTGACGGCGGAGGGAACACGATTCCCGGGCCTTCGCTGCCGTTCGGCATGATCAAGCCCGGTCCGGATGTGGGAGCGAATTATGCCAACGCCGGCTGGGAGGCAACAGGGGAAATCCACGGGTTCAGCCAGACGCATGTGAGCGGGACGGGCGGCGGCCCGAAGTACGGAAACATTCTGGTGCAGCCGACGGTTGGTGCGCCCGCTGCAGAAGACACCGGCTCGGCTCGCGCCGATGAGCGGGGAGCGATCGGGTACTATCGCGTGACCCTGCAACGCTACGGCGTTGACGCGGAAATTACAGCTTCACGCCGCGCGGCGCTCTATCGGTTCACGTATCCAGCGGCGCAGCAGGCCAACCTTCTGATCGATGCTGGCCACTACCTGACTCGCATCAGCAAATCCGGAGAGGGCCAGATCCTGACCGCGTCGCAGGTCACGGTGATTTCGCCGACGGAAGTGAGCGGATCGAGCAGCGCGAAGGGCGGATGGAACAAACAGCCGGTGCCCTACACGATCTACTTTTACGCCATCAGCAACACGCCGGCGACAAGCTGGGGAACATGGCGGGACGGCCATTTGTATCCCGGCACAAAAACGGAGGGTCCGGAAGCGGGCAGCAAGACGGGGGCATGGCTGAGCTTCGCGACGCGGCAGGGGCAGCAGGTCGAGTTGAAGATCGGCATCTCGTTTGTCAGCGTGGAACAGGCGAAGAAAAACGTGACCAGCGAAATTCCGGATTTTGAGTTTGAGCGGGTGCGCGCGGCTGCGGTTGCGGCATGGAACCAGGCGCTGGGGACTGTCGAGCTGAAAGGGGCGACACCGGAGCAGGCGCAGATGTTCTACACAGCTCTCTACCACACCATGCTGATGCCCACGGATCGGACGGGCGAGAATCCACAGTGGCAATCGAACGAGCCATCCTACGACGATTTCTACGCGATCTGGGATACATTTCGCAGCTCGGGACCCTTGCTGACGCTGATCGCGCAGCAACGCGAGATCGACATCGTGCGGTCGCTGGTGGATATCTACCGGCATGAAGGATGGTATCCGGATGCGAGGAGCGGGAACTACACCGGGCGCACGCAGGGTGGAAGCAATGCCGATATGTTGATCGGCGACGCGTATGTGAAGCATTTGCCGGGGATCGATTGGAACGAGGCGTACCAGGGCCTGCTGAAGGACGCCAAGGTTTCTCCGGCGGACGGGCTGAAGGAAGGACGCAGCGATCTGGAAGATTGGAAGAAGCTGGGCTATGTCACCATCGAAGGCACGGACCGGCCCGGGTCCAAGCAGATGGAATATGCCGCGGACGATTTTGAAATTGCTTTGGTGGCGCAGGGTTTGGGCCACGAAGCCGAGTATCAGAAGTATTTGAAACGGTCAGGGAACTGGAAAAATTTGTGGGATGCAAATTTTGAGGCGGGCGGCTTCAGGGGATTTATCCGACCAAGGCATCGAGACGGCAGTTGGGAAAAAGATTTTACCGCGATGAAGAGTGGCAGTTGGGGCGGCGACTCGTTTTATGAAGGGAACTCCTGGACGTATTCGCTGTTTGTCCCGCAGGATGTAGCGGGACTGATCGCGAAGTGTGGCGGCAATCAGCAATTTGTGAATCGTCTGGACGCATTTTTCGATGTGCCGGGACGGTACGATGTTGGCAATGAGCCGGGATTTCTCGCGCCGTATCTTTACATTTGGGCGGGGAGGCAGGACAAGACGGCGGAACGCGTGCGCGAGATTATCGCGAAGAGTTATCGCACGGGTCGCAAGGGTCTGCCCGGGAACGATGACTCGGGCGCCATGTCATCGTGGTATGCCTTCGGCGCGATGGGGATTTTTCCGAATGCGGGGCAGGATGTGTATCTGATCGGCAGCCCGACGATTCCGGAAGTGACGCTGCATCTGGCGAACGGCAAGACATTCTCGATCGTCGCGAAGAATGTGTCCACTGAAAATAAATATGTCATCGCGGCCACGCTGAATGGCGCACCGCTTCATCAAGCATGGTTCCGCAATGAGGATATTCTGCGGGGCGGACGGCTGGTGTTGACTATGGCCGCGAAGCCGAAGCTATGGGCGACGGGCGCAGCGCCCCCGTCCAGCTCGACCATCTCTACTGTA
>JAKAAZ010000219.1 GCA_021802085.1 Acidobacteriota bacterium | reverse complement strand
CCCGGCCACCCCAATACCCGCGTCCAATCGTTGTCGCGCATCGGGAGGAGAATAGCCGATTCCGGCACTCAAGCAAAATCCACGAAAATCGCGCCCTCTTACATATTCCTGCGCAGAGCCGATATATTTCAAATATCTTTGGCTAGCTTTTCCGCCACGTGTCTTTTGGTCACATCTAAGGAAAGCAGTCTCAGCACGTGTTGCGTCACCTGCCGCTCGGCATCCTGGATTGAAGTCGGAGGTATGATCGTCATCCCACCTACGAATTCGCTCAGCATCAGATAAGAGGCGCGGCTTGCATAGAGAAAATCCAGAGGGTACTCCGGTTTTCGCGCGCGAGCCTGAACTGGATCCGCATCCAGAAAATAACCGATATCCGGCCTAGGAACAATCTTCATGATCAACCGAACATACGCGCGAATGATTGGATTGCTCAGCGTCAGGTTCGCGAGCTCGTCATAGGCATAGCGATCGCAAATTACGAAATCCGCACCAGATCGCACCGCTTTCTCAACTGCAAATCGAAGCGAGAGAGCATCGACAAGGTAAAGGCCCAGCCTCACCCCGCTCATCGGCCATGACTGGACGTTCTTATCTCGCCGGTTGATTGGCGCCGCCGGAGTTCCGACGCCCTTATCTCCCCTAAACAAGGTGTGCCCGGCGCCTTCGCGAATTCGTTTCAACCTTGCAACGTCTTCCCAGAAGGTAATTAACAGAACGGATAGACCAGCATCTTTCAGACGGGTGTAAAGATTTTCGATCTGAGTACTCTTCCCGGCGCCATCGATGCCTGAGAAACTTACAAATTTGCAGCGCCGGTTTTCCTGGTTTGCACGCATGAATACGCTCCCGCGGTTGTTTCGGAGTGTTTCCAGTTCTCTGTCATTATGGCCGGCTGGGACTCGCACTCGATAGTGCCAACACAGTTCCAATAGCGACGCCTGCCCCCACGAGCAAGCCTACCCTGATCAGGAAGGAACGCGCTCGTTTCTGTTTTGCCGGCGCGATGACCGCCCCAGCAGGTCTGGAGGCCGCAACTCCCGTGGTCGCTTCATACGGCGCCGCGGCTGCACCCACCGGTTGCGAAGTGTTGTTTTGCTGTTGCTCGGGGGCGGAGGGCGGCGTACCCGACTGCTGATTGTGGTCGATAGCCGGCGGTCCTTGCGGCTCGACAATGCTGCCAACTGGCTTGTTGTTTGTGCTATCAGGGCTTTGAGGCTGAGCCTGCGCGGAAGACCCGCTTGCCGCCTGCCGGCCGGGAACTGCCGGTTGCGGCTGCGTTGTGGCTGCTTCTCCGAACGGCACAGCCAGAAACATCATCAAGCAGCTAGCGATCCATTTTCGTTGCCAATCACCTGAGATTCTCATTGAGTTTCCCCGATCCCACCGATTTGTTGCACATACGAATGAGGACATCCACTGATTACGCTGCACTTTCAGGCTCGTCTTGGGAGTGCATGGGCACAAACGCGTGTGAAATAGCGCCTGCCGGGAGCTGATGAAAGCTGCTCACCGCCTCAGCAGTCGTGTCATGGATATCAAAAAGACGGTGTGCTCCGTTGCGCTCCAGGATCACACCTGCGCCTGCGGGCAAAGCCGCGAGCTTCACATCGCCATTTCGCTTCATCGCTTCCTCTAGGCAACATAACAGCAGGTAAATAACGGACCGGTCCAATTGGTACGCATTTGAACAGTCCAGAACCACACGAGGACGGTCGATGTTCATGCAGCTCTGCATTTCACGAAGAAATATCCGTCCCTGTTTCACGCTTTTGATTTTCGGCAACCGCTTCACCACCACAGCGCGCTTTATATTTGCCATGTTCCCGCCTCCCGACAATCTTGTGTCTCTTACAACCAACGTCCGTACTTCCAACGAGCGAAGCCGCCCACGCTCGCATGGATTGCGTCCTCCGGCTCCTCGCCTGCGAAGTTGAGGTTATCCCGAGCCCTGCAAGAAACGCGACAATTCCGCCTTCGGGCTCAGTGTGCCGCTCCGCAGAACGTTTCTCCCATAGCGAAGAAGAGTTCCGAAATTCGTGTTGTACCAACAACACTCGGTCATCCGTGGCGAAAGGCCGCATAGAAATCGAAGCTTATGCACGCGACTTGGCGTTGCCAGCATGGCCCCGACAAGTCGATGATTCCCATCCAAAATCGTTAGAGTCTCGCTTTCGCTAACGCCGATCAGGACCACGGGGCCGATCCCAGGATCTTGCTGGCCGAGCCGATCGCCGATCTCAGCGAGTTTCACTAGAAACTGATTGTCGATCACGTTTTGGCGTCTACTCACGCACTCGGCTACTGCGACGACCGAAAAATTTCCCTGCGCGATTTTCCGCCACTGGGCCCGGGGAAATACCCTAATCTGAGCGAGGTCTGCTGTCTTCAGCTCTAACTCATACCATTCTGTTCCGGCGGGAAGCTCATTCCACAAGGCACGGTGCCGAATGAAGAACAGCGCCCGCCGTTTTGCATTTTCGCCTGCATTATCGATGTCAGGGTTCACTACAATGTCACGCAGCGATTCCTGATACTCGCGAAAAACTGGATTATGGAAATCACTCTTTAGAAATTCTGCGATGACCTCATCTTCCGAGACGCGCCGAAGGACCCTGACCGGTTGAAACATCTCGCCCCTCTGCACCTTGTATGGGTCGCTCAATGAGCTGAGAAGGAAGGGCACTGCCACAAGAGCGAGAAGAACGGACATCAGCACTAGCTGTACCAGGATGACTTGCCGTAAAGACGAATGAAAGAGGCAGATTCCGACTATGACGACACCACTGAACGCCAACTGTACCCAACTGGTGTTCGCAATCTTGTAAGACATCTCGTACGTGATGATCACGGCACTCAGGGAGTACACAACCGCAGTGATGGCATACAACGCCAATAGATAGGAAAGACCGTACGGTCCGGTGATTTCAAACTTGGATCCGAAGAAGCCTTTCCATATCCAATCGGGTGTCAGTCGCAGGCCCAAGGCCAAGATAGAACCGATCATCAACACCAGCAGCAGAGAAGTTGCGATGACTGTGAGGTCTTTCCTTTCCTCCTTGTCCGTGCCCGCTACATGTGGGAACATGCTGTTCACGACAGCTTGGGAGAAGGAAAAAACAACTCGACCCACCATCGCCACAGCGGCATATAGACCTGCCGCTCTGAGGAGAAAAAAATGCTTCACCAGCACGATGTCACAGTTGTTGATCAACATCTGGCCAGAAAAAAAGATTATCGCCTGCGACATTTCGCGAAGGGCATAGGAACGGCGAAGAGGACTCGGAATCCGGAGCGCCAGTTTGGGTACTATCGTCAGATAGGCCGCCACAACAGCCGCGGAGTTTGCCGCTATCACCCCCCGAACACCGAAACCAAGCAAGATAAGAAGCACCGAACCGCCGAGTCGTATCACCCCCTCGAAGACGAGGTTGTTAGCGAGGCGACGGAACCCGTAGGCACCTTGAAGGTAGCCGCGCCGGCTCCCCAGTGGAATGTAGAATGCGACTCCTACCGCGAGCAGCAGAATGAGAATCGGATCAGCCAGATTCAGATAACTGGCAATGGATCTGTAAAACAGCAGCAACATCGATGCAACGGCTATGCCGGACGCCCATGCGCCACGATGAAAACTTCGATAGCCGGCAGACTTTCCCTCCGGGGACTTCTGTTGCGCCACAACCTTCGCAGAAATGATCTGGAAGGAGAGCGTCACAGCCGAGACCAAGGTGAGCAGAGTATAGACTGCGGTAGCGTCACCGAAGCCGTTCGGGCCCAGAAATCGCGCGACAGCGATGTTGTAGACAAAGTTGGTCGCGGTTGCAAGGCCTGAGCCAGAGAGCAGGATGAAGCTCCCCGACAGAACCCGTGCTCGCAGCGTTGTCGGCTTCTGTGTCGTGGTTGTTAACACTTCTTGAGGCTCCAGTTACCAAACAGGGGAAATCCGGTGGAATCAGGCCGGCAAAGATATGCACAGGCAGCCGGTAAGGCTCGGAGATGAGATTCAATCCGCAATAAATCATTTCGATGCGCCAACCCAGGTTCTGGCTGCTCGTAAACGCAAGGGGAGCCAACTATTTTTCGTCATGGTGACAACCCATCACATTCTTGAGTGCTTCTAATAGGTATTCCTATGTTAGGTCGTGCAATCCTTACTCTATTTTTTCTTTTCCTTCTGCCCCATGGATGCTCGAGCCCCGGGTTGCCCGCGCCGGTGCAATTGAAATATAAGGCCGCCGGAACATCCCCGGAGATTTTGGCTCTCTACGAAGCATGGTTCGGATTCTCCAAGCACATCTCCGTCGGCTACTCGTCCCACGATCCTGCTGTGATACGCCGGCAGATTCAGGAGGCGAAAAGCATGGGAATTTCGGCGTTCGTGGTGGATTGGTACGGCGATCGCGAGCCCTTCATCGATCAAAGCTATGCCCGGATGCAGACCACTGCCGCGAAACAGCACTTCCACGTCGCGATGATGTATGACGAGACCAGCGAAGAAGATGGAGCCACCGACGAAGCCATCGCCGATTTCACGATGTTTCACGACACCTACCTTTCGCCAAAGTCGCCGGGACATCAGGCGTACCTGACTTACGAAGGCCGTCCGATAATCTTCATTTGGCCGAACGGAATGCACACAAACTGGGACCAGGTGAGGTCCGTAGTGAACAAGTGGAGTCCTGCGCCACTGCTAATCGATGAAAATCCGCCTGGCCAGTACGCGGATGCGTTTGATGGGTTCTACCCTTGGATCAACCCTGGACCGCAGGGATGGGCGCCCGACGGCAGCCACTGGGGCGAGGAATATCTAAATACCTTTTATAAGACCATGCTTTCTAAATATTCCGACAAGATCATCGTCGGTGGGGCATGGTCTCAGTTCAACGACAGCAAAGCGGCGTGGACCTTGAATCGACACATGTCTGCGCGTTGCGGCCAGACGTTTCAGGACACGTTCAACTTCTGGCGCAAATACTTCCCGGCCGATGAACCGATTCCCTTTCTGATGCTGGAAACATGGAACGATTACGAAGAGGGCACGGCGATTGAACCGGGCGTTCCCACCTGCGGCAAGCCTGCAAAGCAGAGCCCAGGACCCATCTCATAAATGCCTGAGCAGCATCATTAGGCACGCCAGATGTACGAAGCCGAGGAAGTTTTCGATGCGGTATTCCCATTGGGGTACAAGGCGGCGGTAGTTCTGCATCCATGCGAAGACTCTTTCGATCTTCCATCTGCGCCGGTAGCGTCGCAGCGGTCGGCCATCCTGGGTCTTCTGTTTGCGGTTGGATTCGGTTGGGGGAGATCATCTCAACCCCATAATCCTCGGCCAGCGTCTGAAGCGTGCCGGAGCCACGGGCTTCACGGCTCACACGTTGCGGCATCTGTGCCTGCTGGTTCCGCGCCAGGACATGACAGGCGCAGACCGTCAGTGGGCCACCCGCTACAACGCGGAAGACATCCTGCGGTATTCGCGCGGAAGCGCCGCGCTTGAAATCGAAGGCGGCAGCTATGCCCGTGTTGTCTCCACAAATCCAAAAGAAAATCTTGTCACTGTAGAGAAAGTTTCCGGTGAGCGAGTGACCTATGACCCGAAGCGTCTCACTGGTGTCAGTGTGTACCGAGAAATGGAAAGAGACTTCGCGGTAGGCGACCGCATCCAGTTCACCGCGCCCGACAAGGGACTCGGCGTCTCCAATCGAGAGCTGGGTACGCTCAACCGGATCGCTCAGGATGGACTGCTTTCTATCCGTCTCGACAGCGGCAGGCAGATTGATTTCGATTCGTCCAGACTTCGGCATTTCGATCATGGCTACGCAGTCACCAGCCACAGTTCCCAGGGACTCACCGC
>JAKAAZ010000218.1 GCA_021802085.1 Acidobacteriota bacterium | reverse complement strand
TACTAGGTCCGCGCGGTGGGAGACAGAGGAACTATGTCGAGAAAGTCTGGAAAGAATATAGAGAAGGCGCGCGCGGCTGTGGAAGTGCGCCCCTATTCTTTGACCGAAGCGGTCCCGCTTCTGCAAAAGGTCAAATACGCAAAGTTCGATGAGACGGTGGAGATCACGCTGCGTTTGGGCGTCGATCCTAAACATGCCGACCAGATGGTGCGCGGCACGGTTGTGTTGCCCCATGGATTGGGCAAGACCAAGCGCGTGGCTGTGATTGCTTCCGGCGAAAAGGTGCGCGAGGCGGAGGCCGCGGGTGCGGACTTCGTTGGCGGCGACGACCTGGTGGAGCGAATTCAAAAAGAGAATTGGACCGATTTCGATGCGCTGATCGCCACGCCGGACATGATGAAGGCGCTGGGCAGACTGGGAAAGATTCTGGGGCCTCGCGGGCTGATGCCCAATCCGAAGACGGGCACTGTGACGACCGATGTCGCGGCCGCAGTGAAGGAAATCAAGGCCGGCAAGATTGAATTTCGCACGGACAAGACGGCGCTGATCCACGTGCCGGTCGGCAAGCTTTCGTTTAGCCCGGAAAAGCTGATCGAGAACGCGACGACCGTGATTACCAGCGTGGTGAAGGCCAAGCCTTCCGCCGCCAAAGGCAAGTATGTCAAGGGGATCACGCTCAGCTCGACCATGGGACCTGGGATTCAGTTGGACCAGGCAGTTGTGGACGCGGCTGGGAAGGCCCAGCAGTAGAGTGGGCAGAGAAAACTACCCGTGTCACAGAAGTGAGACATGGGGCACCCAGATATAGAGGACATTGAGATGGCATTGACGAGAGCCAAGAAGGCAGAGCAGGTTGAAAAGCTGACGGCGGAGTTGACGGGCGCGACCACGGCGATTGTAGGGACCTTTCAAAAGCTGACGGTTTCTCAGGATTTTGCCTTGCGCACCGTGGTTCGGAACGCAGGCGGCAAGTATCGCGTGGTGAAGAACAAGCTGGCTGCACGCGCTGCCCAGGGAACTGGCGTGGAGCAGGCGCTGCAGGGGCTAAAGGGCGTTTCCTCGCTGGCCTACAGCAGCGGCGATCCCGTGGCGTTGGCGAAGGCGCTGACCACATGGGTCAAGGAGAACGCGGAGTTTTCCTTCAAGCTGGCGATTGTGGATGGCAAGGTTCTGTCGGTCGCGGAGATTCAGCAACTGGCCTCGATGCCAGGACGCGAAGAGCTGTACTCGAAGTTGCTGTTCCTGATCAATTCGCCGGCGCAGCGATTGGCGACGGTGTTGAATGCTACCGGCCGCGATCTGGCGGTGGTGCTGGGTCAGGCAGTCGAGCAAAAGAAGTTTTCAGAGGCGGCTGCGTCGTAGCGGCTGCGAGTTTTCAAAGGATTTTCACTGTTACTGGTATGCGGGCTTCATACTATCCCACCCTAGCTACGCTGGGATTGACACCCAACTTACTCTGTAACGCTGGATAGATATAGGATCTGCTGCATTGCGTTGGGGTGTCGTCTGGACACAACGGAAACCACCGCGGCGGCAATCGGGATGGGCAGGAAGAGTCCCGCAAGCAGTACAGGATTGAGCGGTACACACGAAATTTAGCACTATGGAGAATGGACATGGCGGATTTGCAGCAGATTGAAGATCAAATTGTGGGGTTGACCCTGCTGGATGCGGCGGCCCTGGTGAAGAAGCTTGAAGAGCGGCTGGGAGTTTCGGCCGCGGCCGCCGCGCCGGTGATGGTAGCGGGCGGAGGTGCGGGCACCGCTGCGGCGCCTGCGGAAGAGCAGACGGAATTTGCCGTGATCCTGAAGGATGCGGGCACCAATAAGATCAACACTATCAAGGTAGTACGGGAAGTGACGGCGCTGGGCCTGAAGGAAGCGAAGGACCTGGTCGATGGCGCTCCCAAGACGGTAAAAGAGGGCATCAGCAAAGACGAAGCGGAGGCGATCAAGAAGAAATTTACTGACGCCGGCGCTGCTGTGGATGTAAAGTAGTTGACCTTGCCAGTGGGGCGAATCTGCGTTACTCTAGTACAAGAGTGAGCCATTCGCCCCGCAGGCTCGATGGCTCGTGAAGTTCCTACGGCTAGCAATTTAGCAGTATCTCTTCACTTCGATTGGTCTAACAGCGCTTGGGAGCGATCTCCAGCGCAGGCGGAAGCAAAAACCCATCTATTCGAATAGTGCACAATCCGGTTGTGGCGCTCGCGGGACTCACTGTCTCTCGCGGGCAGCTTTCTGTTTTTAACAACTATTTTTGTTTGCAGGCCGGCATCGGAAGCTCCGGAGAGTACGGGCCGTGATAGGACACGCTTGATTGAAAGCGGCAATTCAGCACATGGTTGCCGGCTGGGAAACAGACAAACATCGCAGAAGAGTCCCCCCTCGACCCTGCTAGAGGGATGACCCGTTCACGAATTGTCTTGCGCGAAAAAGTAAGGACCGAATCGCAGCAGGCGAACTTGAAGAGTAGCAGCTCAACCACGTCGACTCGACGGGTCTTCTGTGAAGGAACCAGAATTCCGTCGAACCAATTCCCGGGTTGCCGCCGGGAGTAGGCCGCACAAGGCAAATCAGCCAGGAGTGAAGCATGCCGAACGAGAAACGCGCGATCCGCAGCCGTCTCGATTTCTCCAAAATTCCCACCGAAATCCAGATTCCGAACCTCATTGAAGTGCAGCGACGTTCGTACGAACGATTTTTGCAAATGGACAAATTGCCGACCGAGCGCGACGATCTCGGGCTGCAGTCTGTGTTTGCCTCCGTGTTTCCCATTACCGACTTCCGCAATTTGTCGGAGCTGGAGTTTGTCGATTTTTCGATCGGCAACTGGGAATGCAAGTGCGGACACCTGAAGGGACTGCATCATCTGCGCACGACCTGCATCCATTGCGGCGCGATGGTGATTACCGATCCATTCCATCCCGGCGATGTGCTGTGCGGAAAGTGCGGCACCTACAACAAGAACACGCCGGACTTCTGCAACAAGTGCGGCGATCCTGTGGGCCTGCAACTGAAGTATGACCAGAGCGAGTGCGAAGAACGCAGTATGACGTATTCGGCGCCGCTCAAAGTCACGATCCGGCTGAAGATCTACGATAAGAACCCGGAAACGGGCGTCAAGACCATCCGCGACATGAAGGAGCAGGAGGTCTTTTTCGGCGATATTCCGTTGATGACGCAGAATGGGACTTTCCTCGTCAATGGGACAGAGCGCGTAATTGTGAGCCAACTGCATCGCTCGCCAGGAGTGTTCTTCGAGACGGCCAACAATCGCACGTATTTTCTGGGCAAGATCATTCCCTACCGCGGCTCGTGGGTGGAGTTTGAGTACGACCAGAAGAACACGCTGTATGTCCGCATCGATCGCAAGCGCAAGTTCCTTGGAACCGTGTTTCTCCGTGCCCTGGGTTTGAAGTCGGACGAAGAAATTCTGAAGAGCTTCTATACCATCGACACGATCGCGCTGAAGGACGGGAAACTGCACTGGACCGTGGGCCATGACGAGGCCAAGACGACCCATCTGCTGGGCGTGAAGCCGGCCCATGCGGTCGTTGTGAAGGGCGAGGAAATTGCGCATTCGGGCCGCAAGATTACCGCCAGCATTTTGAAGGCGCTGCGCGCGGCCAAAATCGGCGAAGTTGAGATTGAGGATGCCGAGCTGGATGGCGCCATGACGGCAGCCGACGTGGTCGATACGACCACGGGCGATCTGCTGCTGGAAGCGAACCAGGAGCTGACCAAGGAAAAGCTGGCGCAGATTCTCGAAAGCGGCGTGACCTCGCTCGAATTTTTCATGCCGGAACGCGACGACGTGGGCAATGTGATTTCGCACACCTTGCGGCGCGATACGGTTCACAAGCCGGAAGAGGCGCTGATCGAGATTTACCGCAAACTTCGTCCGGGCGATCCCCCGACGCTCGACACGGCGACGGCCTTGTTTGAAGGCATGTTCTTCGATCCGCGGAAGTACGACTTTTCGCGCGTGGGCCGGCTGAAGTTCAACATCAAGCTGTACGACCAGCAGGATGCAACTTCGCTCGACCATCGCACGCTGACGCCGGAAGACTTCTATGCGACGATTCGCTACCTGCTGAAGCTGCGCAAGAACATCGGCAATGTCGACGACATCGATCATCTTGGCAATCGCCGCGTACGCGCCGTGGGCGAGCTGATGGAGAATCAGTTCCGCATCGGCCTGGTGCGCATGGAGCGCGCCATCAAGGAAAAGATGAGCGTGTATCCGGACATGTCGACCGCGATGCCGCATGACCTGATCAACGCCAAGCCGGTTATGGCTGCGATTCGCGAGTTCTTTGGCAGCTCGCAGCTGTCGCAGTTCATGGACCAGACCAATCCGCTGTCGGAAATCACCCACAAGCGGCGTCTGTCCGCGCTTGGGCCGGGTGGCCTGAGCCGCGAGCGTGCTGGATTTGAAGTGCGTGACGTACATCCCACCCACTACGGCCGCATCTGTCCGATTGAGACGCCGGAAGGTCCGAACATTGGATTGATTTCCTCACTGTCGTGCTTTGCGCGGATCAATGAGTATGGCTTTATCGAGTCTCCCTACCGCCGCGTGCGCGATGGCCTGCTGCTGGACTTTGTGCAGGTGATCAATGCGGGCGATAGCGGGCTGCGGGTGGGCGACCATCTGGAGAAGCCGGACGCCATCAAGAAGAACCAGCAGCTGATCAAAGAGAAGAAGCGGCCGATGGAATATGGCCCGTTCAGCTTTTATCTGTCGGCGTGGGAAGAAGATCGCTACACGATCGCGCAGGCGAACGTGGAACTGGATGAGAATGGCAGCATCAAGCGGGAACTGGTCACCGCGCGGCGTCAGGGCAATTTCGTCCTGGTCAATCGCGGCGAAGTGACGTACGTGGACGTGAGCCCGAAGCAGTTGGTCTCGGTTGCGGCGTCGCTGGTCCCGTTCCTGGAGCATGATGACGCCAACCGCGCATTGATGGGCGCGAACATGCAGCGCCAGTCGGTGCCGCTACTCATCTCGGAAGCGCCGTTTGTCGGCACCGGGATGGAAGGCGTCACGGCGCGCGATTCCGGCGCCGTGGTTCTGGCGCGCCGCCATGGCATCATCGATTCCGTCGACTCCGAGCGCATCATCGTCCGGGTCGAGGGCGAGCATCACCCGACGCAGTTATCGCGCGAGGTGGGTTCCGATATTTATCAGCTGGTGAAGTTCAAGCGCTCCAACCAGAACACCTGCATCAACCAGAAGCCGATCGTCCGTCAGGGCGAGCGCGTGCAGAAGGGGCAGGTGATCGCCGACGGACCCTGCACGGAGCAGGGCGAGCTGGGCCTGGGACGCAACGTGCTGGTGGCTTTCATGTCGTGGCGCGGCTTCAACTTTGAGGACGCCATCCTGATCAGCGAAAAGCTGGTGCGGGAGGACTACTACACCTCGCTGCACATTGAAGAGTATGAGATTGAAGCGCGCGACACCAAGCTGGGACCGGAAGAGATCACGCGGGACATTCCCAACGTTTCCGAGACGGCCCTGCGCGACCTGGACGAGAGCGGCATCATTCGCATCGGCGCCAAGGTGAAGCACAACGACATCCTGGTCGGCAAAGTAACTCCCAAGGGCGAGACGCAGCTGACGCCGGAAGAGAAGCTGTTGCGCGCCATCTTCGGAGAAAAGGCCGGCGATGTTCGCGACGCTTCCCTCACCTGCCCTCCGGGCGTTGAGGGAACGATTGTCGATGTCCGCATCTTCTCCCGCAAGGGACAGGAAAAGGACGAGCGCGCCAAGCTGATTGAAGCCGATCAGATCGCGAAGCTGGAAAAGAACCTGGAAGACGAGATTCGCATTCTGACCGACGAGCGTTTGAAGCGTCTGGAATCGATTCTC
>JAKAAZ010000217.1 GCA_021802085.1 Acidobacteriota bacterium | reverse complement strand
CCTTGCAGCCGAACGGTATACCTGCTTGGCGCGACTTACAGAGAAAGTTACAACGCACGCGCCTGTAGCCGTCATTACTATCAGGCAGGGAGCTTTTGCGGCAGCCATGCCAGGCACGCAGGCAGCCCAGCAATTGGACGTCGACCTGACGCTGCCTGCTCGCCGGGTGCAAATCACGGGCAAATCCGCAGAAAAAATCTCGCGCATTTCGCTGGCGGAGGCGGAGATTGTCGTCGCGGGCGGTCGCGGCGTCGGCAGCGCGGAAGGCTTTCGCAATCTCATCGAGGGGCTGGCCGACCGGCTTGGCGCTGCCGTTGGCGCTACACGTGCCGTTGTGGATGCAGGGTGGAGGCCGTATGCTGAGCAAGTCGGCCAGACCGGGAAAACTGTGCAGCCGAAAGTCTATATTGCCATCGGCATTTCCGGCGCGGTGCAGCATCTTTCCGGCATGGGGAAAAGCAAATGCATCGTTGCCATTAATAAAGATGCGGACGCACCGATTTTTAAAGTGGCGGACTACGGTATCGTCGGCGATGTGCACCAGATCGTTCCCGCTATGATCGCAGCATTACGCAAATAGACCTACCCATGAACCGCGCTTTCGGGGCCATGTTGTATGCTTCCACTCTCTCAGAAGTATGCATTCCTGATCTTCGCGATGGTAACTTCGGCCTGGGGAGCGCGCGGTTTCTACGGTCTCGTTCGCAGCATACGCCGTGGTCGCCCAGATACTGAAGACCGCACGGATCGTGTGTTGCGGCGACTCTGGTATGCACTTCGCACAGCGCTCACCCAAACCCGTACATTTAAGACGCGAACAATTGTCAGTACATTCCACGCATGTATTTTTTACGGATTCGTATTCTACATTCTGGTTAATTTGGTAGATGCGATCGCAGGCTACACGTCCTATTCCATTTCCTCAAGCACGGCCCCGGGCGCGATCTATAACTCGCTTGCGGACCTGCTCACCATGCTCGTGATCCTGGGAGTCGTGGCGCTGGTGGTTCGCAGATTTCTGCTTCCCGCGCGTCGTGATTTTCGTTTCAATTCGAGCACACTGCTGCATCCCGATGTGAGACAAGGCAAGATCGGCCTCGACTCGCTTCTGGTCTCCAGCTTCATCCTGTTCCACGTGGCAAGCAGGGCCATTGGAGCAGGCGCGCGGCTGGCCCAGCAAGGGCCGGACAAATTTCAACCCTTTGCGACTCTGCTGTCTCATCTCTTCACGCCGCAGAATGCGTACGCATGGCGCATCTTCGGCTATTGGGGAGCACTTGGCAGCGTGCTGCTGTTCCTCTCCTACTTCCCGTACAGCAAGCATGTCCACATCCTTATGGCGCCTGCGAAATACTTTTTTGGGCGGCGCGCGGGTTCGGGAGTCCTGCCGCCGGTTGAAATCAAGCTGGAAACAGAAAATGACCTTACCGACATTCCGCAGATTGGCGCCAAGCGTTTGGAGGATCTGACATGGCCTCGACTGCTGGACGCCTATGCCTGTATCCAGTGCAATCGCTGTCAGGATGTGTGTCCCGCCACTGCAACCGGAAAATCGCTCAGTCCGGCAGCACTGGAAATCAACAAGCGCATGGAATTGAACCATCTCGCATCCAGCCGCTCGGGGTTCAATTCTGGACAAAGCAGTCCGCACACGCTTCTTCAAATCGCCCTCACTGCGGAGGCAACATGGGCCTGCACCACGTGCGGCGCCTGCGTGCAGGTATGCCCCGTACAGGATGAGCCGATGCTGGACATCATCGATATCCGTCGCAATCAGGTGATGATGGAAGGTGAATTCCCCGCGCAACTCCACACGGCGTTCCGCGGCATGGAGAGGTCGAAGAATCCCTGGGGCATCAACCACGAGAAGCGGATGGACTGGGTCGAGGGCCTGCACGTGAAGACCATCGAAGAGAATCCAGAGCCCGATGTTCTCTACTGGGTCGGATGTGCGGCGAGTTACGATCCGCAGGCGCAAAAGACCGCGCGCGCGTTCGTTCAACTCCTAGGCTATGCGGGCATAAACTTTGCGGTACTCGGGAAAAAAGAATGTTGCACCGGGGACAGTGCGCGTCGCGCCGGGAATGAGCTTCTCTACCGGCAACTTGCTGGTCAGAATGTCGCCACATTGAATGCAGTCCAGCCAAAACTCATTGTCGCCAGCTGTCCGCACTGCATGAACGCGATTGGTCACGAATACAAGCAGATGGGCGGATCGTATACAGTCCTGCATCACACCCAGTATCTCGAATTCCTGGTGACTGCAGGCAAGCTGAATGCCGACCGCCTAGATGCGACCATCACATACCATGATCCGTGCTATCTCGGCCGACACAACGGGATTTATGATGCGCCGAGAAATATCCTGCGTGTTCTCGGCGATGAATTGCTGGAGCTGGATCGCTCCCGCGAGAACTCATTCTGCTGCGGTGCCGGCGGCGCGCAATTCTGGAAAGAGGAAGAGACCGGCAGCGAGCGAATTTCCGAAAACCGCTTCCGTGAAGTGAAACAGCGGCTCAGCTCCGCTACCCACCAGAAGACACTGGCCGTCGGCTGCCCATTCTGCAAAAACATGTTGACCAGTACGCCAGGCAAAAGCGATGCCGATGGAATTGTCATCAAGGATGTGGCCGAGTTGCTGCTAGAGAGCGTGCAAAAGAAGATGGGAGTGCAGCCGATCCCTCCGCTGTTAGGTAGGGAAGTGAACGCGGTGAGCGATGCTCCACCAGCCGTGCCCGTCCCAGATTCCGCTGCCCCATCTGCGGAAGGCCCGCTGACGACCGATGTCCTTTCGGCGAAGGCATTGGCAAATGCCGAACCTGCAGCCGTGGAGCCGGCGCAGACCTCAGCAAACGATCTGCCCCAGTCGAAAGTCGCGCGCAACAAGTGGCAGCCCAAACCCAGGAACGACGCCAAACCATAATCCACGTGGAGAATCTGGACAATCATGCGACTCCCCGTCGCCGACCGGTCGGCGTACACTTGCTACTCAGAAACCATGACAAAGCATGACCCGAGCGTAGATCCGCGAGACGCAATTGAAATCCATCCGAGTGATCGAGTCGTCGTTCTCACCGGGGCTGGCATCAGCGCCGAAAGCGGACTAAAAACCTTCCGCGATAGCGACGGACTGTGGGCCGGCCACAGGGTGGAGACGGTTGCCACCCCCGAGGGCTGGGAGGCGGACCCTGAACTCGTCTGGCAGTTCTATTCTCAGCGCAGGAGAGAATGCCGGGCCAGCTGTCCCAACGCTGCCCACTATGCACTGGCGGAGTTGGAACAGGAAATCGGCGACCGCCTGTTTCTCTGCTCCCAGAATGTGGACGATCTGCATGAACGCAGCGGTTCACGCAACATAGTCCACATGCATGGGGAGCTTTTCAAGTCGCGCTGCGAAGCGAACTGCGGCGCTCCCATAATAGAGGACAGTAACAGTTACAATTCCCTCGCAGAAATCCCGCGCTGCGCATGCGGCGCCCGTATGCGCCCCCACATTGTCTGGTTCGGCGAAATTCCGCTCGAAATGACGTGCATTCAGCGGGAGATCGACCGCTGCTCCATCCTGTTGGTGGTCGGTACCTCCGGTGCAGTGTATCCCGCGGCGAGTTTTGTCCATTGGGCCAGAATGCGCGCCGGCACTCCGGCGCGAACATATTATGTCGGTCCGGAAGCGCCCCTGAATGCAGTCGCATTCAGCCGAATCATCCTCGGCAAGGCAGGCGACAAATTGCCCGGCCTATTCCGAGTTCTGTGAACAGGCGACAAGCCTGCAAGATCGAACAAAAATGTCGTCGACACAATTTTTTGAAAACAGTCAACGTGGCCCGTAGGGTCTCTTCCATTCCACTGAACTGGCCTTGCAGCAAGGCTCACCATGAGATCGTCCGAACCACGGAGCAAATGAGTATGCGGTTTGCAGGCGGACGAAGGAAAGAAACTGCGCCAGAATGCCAATCACATTCTCTCGCAGTCGCATCTACCTGCTCACGCCGGATTCGTTCCCGTCCAGAATTGCAGGAATGTAGAAGTGGAAGAACCTGTCTGAGTCCGATTGCAGGCATACATTCGCGTTGGGCATGCCCGGCTCCACGCGCGTGTAGCCCTGATCGTCGATCTCAATGCGCATCGGTTGAGTGAGGCACAAACCTGGGTCGATGACTTCCGCCACCGCCATGGCGTCAAACAAAGTCGGCGTCGGATTCAGCGTGGAAGCCGTCCACTGCTCGTAGAGGAGAGCCAACGCATCGGTGGAAGGTGTGCCCTGACGAAACAGAGTCGCCCGCATGATTTCGTCCAGCTTCAACTGCGTGGAGTCGAGCGGCATCATGTATAGCGGCACGCCCGAGGCGAAGAGCTTTCTTGCCGCGGGAACATCCATCTTGATGTTGTATTCCGCGCTCGGGCCACGATTCGGTAGATAACCAAGATCGCCATAGCCTCGCCGAATGGACCCGCCCATGATCACGACCTTCTTCAGCTTGCGAAAGGTGGCCGGGTCCTTGTCGATCAGCGCGCCTACGTTGCTCGACGGGGCGATGGAGATGAGTGTGATCTGTCCTGGGTTGTGACGGATTGCGTCGAGGACAAAGTCGATCGCGTTGGGCCAGCCTTGTGCCGGCTCCGGGAAAGCCTTCGCCCAGCGAGCCTGTGTGAACGTTGAACCGGCCTCCGTCTTGGGACCGGCAGACACCGGAACGTCGCCGTGACCCGTTCGGGTGAGGAAACGCTCAGCCAGCCGCGCCCGCAGATCCGTGTCTCCCCATGCTGTCGTCACGCCCAGAAGCTGAACTCGATCATTGGAGAGCGCGAGCGCCAATGCGAAAGCATCGTCAATGTCATCGCCGATGTCCGTGTCGAGAATGATTTTTTGTGGGCCGACCTCAGTTGCGCCTGTCGCTTGCGCCAATCCGCTGCTGCGCGGCATAACAAACATCAGCAGCACCATCCAGCCCGCTACGCAATACACTTTGGCAAAAAACGTCGTCACAAGTTTGATCTCCCTCTCCATTCTGGACTGCTTCGCCGGGAAAGAGTCAAACTCTGATCGTGGTGGTTGCGCGTGGCAGCCGGATGACAGAGTCCATCCGCATTCCCATGCGGCACAACTCGATCCACAATGTGAACGGTTTGAATGAGCGGGCGTCAATCTATGGCTAAGGGGAATCCACCAACGTGAATCTTAATAGCGATTGAGATCGTGAATTGCGTCGCTGACGACATGGGCGGCTCTGCCCGATGTATCCTGCGCCGCGCCCGCGATCTGATCCATGACTCCCCGTTCCGCAAGGTCTTCGTCACCGGTCAATTGGCCCAGCTTTTCCTTCAGCCTGCCCAGCAATCGTCTCCCTGTTCCGGTGATGCGTTGTCTGCTTCCCCAGTCTGCGGTTCGAATCGCAGCTGCCTCAAGATCATCATATTCAGCCGCGTACCTGGCCGCGCGACGATCCAAAATCAGATAGGCTGCGACTACGCTGAGTGCGAGAGGTATCCAGACTTGGCGCTTCATTCGATTCTCCTGTAACCCGTAGGATGCCAAAGTTTCGGTTGGCGTTCATTCTACTCAAGCGTGAGGGAGAGAAATGAGCCGCGCTGGCTACTTCCAACAAACGCTCTCCGAACCCGCCGGTGAACCGAGGAACCAAGAGCATTAGATTTTTCAATTTTCATTTGTAGACAAAAATAGTTCAACAAACATGCAGTTATTCTAAGAACTTATCCGTAAATAGATGCGGTCTGTCTCCAGCAGGTCAAGGCCGCGGCCAAGGAAAGCAAGGCGACGTAGCTGGCCTCCGATTTTTCAAAGCTGACCAGCAGTTTGCGATAGCGATTGAGCCAGGAATGGGTTCGTTCCACCACCCAACGGCGCGCTTTCCA
>JAKAAZ010000216.1 GCA_021802085.1 Acidobacteriota bacterium | reverse complement strand
GGATTGCGCCATCGCAGCCTGCCGCTGTTCAGCGTGCAGTACCATCCGGAAGCCAGCCCCGGGCCGCACGATTCGCATTATCTCTTCCAGGATTTCCGCAAGTTGATGGAGGAGTGGAAGAAGTGAGCGCGCATGCCCATCTGCCGAACGCATTCACGAAACGCCCGAAGGAACAAATCCGCTTTGAATCAGTCGATTTGGCAGAATTTTTGCCGAATGAACAACTTCAAATGCGTGATGGCATTGAACAGAGCTATATCCCTATGGTCGCAAAGGACAAGGTGGCTTTGGCTTCAATCGAATTAGCGCTTCGGAAGATACCAACTCGACACTATATTGTCCGTGGTGATGCTCGGGAAATGCATGAAGTTCCATCGTGCAGCGTCCATTTAATAGTTACTTCGCCTCCGTATTGGTCTTTGAAAAAGTATCAGGATTCGGAGGGCCAACTTGGACACGTTGCTGATTACGAAGGCTTCTTACGGGAGATTGACAAAGTATGGGAGCGTTGCTTTGATTTGTTAGTTCCCGGTGGCCGTCTGATATGTGTGGTTGGGGACGTGTGCTTATCACGGCGTCAGAATGAAGGTCGGCACACTGTCGTACCTCTTCACGCTTCGATCCAAGAATCCTGCCGCAAAATTGGATACGACAATCTGGCTCCGATCATCTGGCACAAGATATCCAATGCAGTCTACGAGGTCTCGGGGGCTGGCGGGTTCTTAGGCAAACCATACGAGCCCAATTCGGTAATTAAGAACGATATCGAATATATTTTGATGCAGCGTAGACCCGGGGGCTACCGCAAGCCGGAAACTGCGGCCAGGGTCATGAGCGTCATCAGTGCGGAAAGATACCAGGTATGGTTCCAGCAAATCTGGAGCGGAATAACTGGAGAATCAACCAGGCACCATCCCGCGCCTTATCCAGTTGAACTAGCGGAGAGGTTGATTCGCATGTTTAGCTTCGTTGGTGACGTCGTACTTGATCCGTTTTCTGGCACTGCAACAACGAGTTTGGCAGCTACTCGGTGCGCTCGGAATAGCATCGGCTATGAAATTGACAGCAGCTATTTGCGTGCCTCTATGGAGAGGCTTGAGAGGGAGACATCAAGCCTTTTCCATCAACCGGAAATTCACGAGATCCCATGACCCCTGAACTTGAACCTCGTTGGCAGGCGCAACTGCATGAGGCAGTGCGCTATTTTTGGGCAACTCGTGAGAAGCAGTCGGTTGCTCAAGGGGCAAAGAGTGGACAGCGGGATGCCGGATTGAGAACTGCGGTTACCGGAGGGAAGCAGATGAATGGATTCGTTGAAATCGTTCGTGATTTTTTGGGCGAATCTGGGATCGATAAGCCGCACATTTATTGTGATCGCTCGGTCGAGTTGCCCGGCTGGTTCAGAGCTGAAAAGAAGTGGGACCTCCTGATTGTGGTGGACGGTTGCCTGATAGCTGCCATCGAATTTAAGTCTCAGGTGGGCTCGTTTGGAAACAATTTCAACAATCGATCGGAAGAAGCTCTTGGAAGCGCGGCTGATATTTGGGCAGCATATCGGGAAGGAGCATTTGCTCCGTCACAACGACCCTGGCTCGGCTATTTCATGATGCTTGAGGATGCAGATGCTTCAACGCGACCCGTTGGGGTGTGTGAAACTCATTTCAAAGTTTTTCCAGAGTTCAAAGGCGCCTCCTACTTGCGGAGGTATGAAATTCTGTTGACGAAGCTTGTTCGAGAACGCCACTACGACAGTGCCTGCCTGCTTCTTTCTTCTGCCTCTGAAGGACTAAATGGAAGGTATAGAGAGCCATCTGAGGAATTGACGTTTGCAGGTTTACTGATGTCGCTCGAAGGACGAATTAACGCTCTCCCCAGGAAACAGTAACAATGCCAGATCACAATAAATTGAAGAAAAGTCGCAGACTAATCCTTCAGTTAGAAGAAGATTGTGCAGATTATGCGCTCTCAAACCAGGTTCTTGAGCGCAGCGAGCCTATCTACACCCTGGACGAAGTTGCTCGACATTTAGGTTTGAACAAACAACATCTGAAGTACAGCACGCGAAGACAACAGAACAAGCATAGGTTGGAGTTAGATGCCACGCAGAAATGACATTACGAAGATCCTGGTCATTGGCTCCGGGCCCATTGTGATTGGCCAGTCGGCGGAGTTCGACTACTCCGGCACGCAGGCCTGCAAGGCGCTTCGCGCGGATGGCTATGAAGTTGTGCTGGTGAATTCCAACCCAGCCACAATCATGACCGATCCAGACACGGCGGACCGGACCTACATTGAGCCGTTGACGCTGGAGTATGTGGAAGAAATCCTCCGCATTGAAACGGAGATGTTGACGAACGCCAACCGCACCGGCGTGTTTGCTCTGCTGCCTACGGTGGGCGGTCAGACCGCGCTGAATCTTGCCGTGGAGTTGGCGGATTCCGGCGTGCTGGATAAATACAAAGTGGAGTTGATCGGCGCGAAACTGGAAGCCATCAAGAAGGCGGAGGACCGGCTACTGTTCAAGGACGCGATGCGTCGCATCGGTTTGGACGTTCCGCGGTCGGCGCTGGTGAACAATCTTCGCGATGGATTGGAGTTTGCCGGAAAGATCGGATTCCCCGTCATTATTCGGCCCTCGTTTACGCTGGGCGGCTCCGGCGGCGGCCTTGCCTACAACCGCGAAGAACTGATGGAGATTCTTTCTCGGGGACTCGATCTTTCGCCAGTGCATGAGTGTTTAATCGAAGAGTCTGTGCTGGGTTGGAAAGAGTACGAGCTGGAGGTGATGCGCGATCTGGCCGACAACGTCATCATCATCTGCTCGATTGAAAATGTTGACCCCATGGGCGTGCATACCGGCGACTCGATCACGGTGGCGCCGGCGCAGACGCTGACAGACCGCGAATATCAGGCAATGCGCGATGCTGCGATCAAAGTTATCCGTGAGATCGGAGTGGAGACCGGCGGTTCGAACGTGCAGTTTGGAGTGCATCCATCGACCGGGCGGCTGGTCGTGATTGAGATGAACCCGCGTGTGTCGCGATCTTCCGCGCTGGCTTCCAAGGCCACGGGTTTCCCAATCGCAAAGATTGCGGCGCGCCTCGCTGTCGGTTACACCCTGGATGAAATCCCCAATGACATTACGCAGAAAACGCCTTCGTGTTTTGAGCCGACGATCGATTACGTAGTCGTAAAAATTCCCAAGTGGCAGTTCGAAAAATTCCCTGGCACCGATGAAGGCCTAGGGCCGCAGATGAAATCGGTGGGCGAGGTGATGGCCATTGGCAGAACCTTCAAGGAATCCTTAATGAAGGCGATGCGCTCGCTGGAAACCGGTAAATCCATCGGTTCGGAGGTGATTGAGCCGCGTCGATTGACGCAGCGGCTGGTCACGCCTCATCCTGACCGGCTGGCGTACATTCGCTATGCATTTCGCAGTGGTCAATCGGTGCGCGAAGTTGCCCGGATGACCTCGATGGACCCATGGTTTCTGCAGCAGATCAAAGAGATCACCGATTGTGTCGGCGAGCTGGGCGAAACAAGCTACGACACGATTGCGCCGGAATTGCTGCGCAAAGTGAAGCGCATGGGCATCTCCGATGCGCGCCTCGCCGCCGTGTGGGGGATCGATGGGCCCGATACAGCCGGGAAAATCCGAGAACTGCGACTGAAGCACAAGCTGCGACCAGTCTACAAACTGGTGGATACATGCGCGGCGGAGTTTGAAAGTTTTACGCCGTATTTTTACTCCTGCTACGACGAGGAAGATGAAGCCACGCCCACCCAGAAGAGGAAAGTGATCATCCTGGGCAGCGGTCCGAATCGCATTGGGCAGGGAATTGAGTTCGATTATTGCTGTTGCCATGCCGCGTTCGCGCTGAAAGAAGATGGCTACGAAACCATCATGGTCAACTGCAATCCAGAGACAGTGTCGACGGATTATGACACCAGCGACCGGCTGTATTTCGAACCGCTAACCTTTGAAGATGTGCTGGAAGTCTACGAGCACGAAGCTGCCTCGGGCGCGCCGATTGGGATGATCGTGCAGTTCGGCGGACAGACTCCTTTGAACCTTGCGCTGCCGTTGAAGGCCGCGGGCGTGCCCATCATCGGCACCTCGCCGGAATCGATCGATTTGGCGGAAGATCGCAAGCGTTTCGGCAAGCTACTCGACGATCTGAAGATTGCGCAGCCGCCCGGCGCGCTGGCCACCAGCGTGGAAGAAGCCGTTGCCGGAGCGCGGCGCGTGGGATATCCCGTGCTAGTGCGGCCTTCGTATGTACTGGGTGGGCGCGCCATGGTCATCGCATATGATGACGCAGCGGTCACGCATTACATGCGGGAAGCGGTTGAATACTCGCAGCAACGACCGGTGCTGATCGATCACTTTCTGGAAGATGCAATCGAGGTCGACGTCGACGCCCTGGCGGATGGGGACGATGTGGTGATTGCCGGCATCATGCAGCACATTGAGGAGGCCGGCATCCACTCTGGAGACTCGTCGTGCGTCATGCCAAGTGTCGATCTTTCGGAAGAGGTGCTGACGACGATTCGCGCGCATACGCACAAGCTGGCGCGGGCGCTGAACGTGATTGGATTGGTGAACATCCAGTTCGCGGTGCAACGCGAGAATGTGTTCGTGATCGAAGTCAATCCTCGCGCTTCCCGTACCGTTCCCTATGTATCGAAGGCGACCGGAGTTCCGCTCGCCAAGATCGCCGCGCGGTTGATGACGGGTCGCAAGCTCCGTGAATTTCTTCCCGATTCGATCGATCGGGAAGCGGTGCTTGAAACGGGACCGCATTATTTTGTGAAGTCGCCCGTGTTTGCGTGGAACAAATTCCCCGGCGTCGATACTGTTCTTGGCCCGGAGATGAAGTCGACTGGGGAAGTGATGGGCGTGGCAGACAGCTTCGGCGAGGCGTTCGCCAAGGCACAGATTTCTGCGGGCCAAAAGCTGCCAGTGAAAGGGACGATATTTTTGAGCGTGAACGATCATGACAAACCTGCTGTCGCCGACCTGGCATTGCAGTTTGTCGAGCTTGGATTCAAGCTGGTTGCGACCCATGGGACTGCCGATGTGCTGGAACAGGCCGGATTCGTAGTCGAGCGCGTGTACAAAGTGAAGGAAGGCAGACCCAACGTGGTCGATCTGATCAAGGGAGATCGGATTCAGCTGATCATCAACACGCCGCGCGGGCAGGACACGTTTTTCGACGAGAAGGCAATTCGCCGGGCTGCCGTGACCCAGCGGATTCCTACAATCACCACGATTGGCGCCGCGCGCGCTGCCGCAGGCGGGATCGCGGCGATCCAGCAACAGGAAATCTCTGTGACCGCCCTGCAGCACTACCATGCTGCGCGAATCGCCGCGAAGGTGTAGCCTACACCGCGCGGAGGAGACGCGCTGGCAGGAAGATCAGCGCGGCGACGAAGGCCAGCACGCCATGTACGGCGATGCCCAGGATCCGAAAGGGCAGCAGAATCAGCCACACAATTGGATACAGCACCAGCGCGAACAGAGCCAGCGGCCAGCATAGAATCAGCAATACGCACCAAAGCAGGAACTTCACCATCATCTCCTCCCATTGCGGTCCAAGAATCCGCAGCAGCAGAGGCAAAGTGTGAGAATGCACTTTGCTTCATTTAGAAGATACGTGGCGAAGGTTGTGAAAGTTCCGGCTGGTCTTTGAATCCTGTCACCAAGCCGGAACGCTCTCGGGGTCGCCACGAGTCGGACTACTGGGAATATCCCTAGGTGGGTATTTACTTGACTCAGGTGACCACAACCTGTAGTGTTTGCGGCGGTGGGAGATTATCCGCGAGATCTGCTGGAGTTGGAGCGCCGCTTTTCGAGCGAGGCGGCTTGCAGGGAGTATTT
>JAKAAZ010000215.1 GCA_021802085.1 Acidobacteriota bacterium | reverse complement strand
CCGGCTTCCAGAATTTCCTGCCACGCGCGCACCGTGGTCGCCGGGTCGGAGGGGATATAAATTTCAAAACCGTCCTCGCCGGTATAGCCGGTGCGCGACACCAGCACCTGATGAATGCCGCAGACCTGGCCCCAGACAAACCAGTAATTCTTGATGGCTGCCAGATCGATGCGCGTCAGCTTCTGCAGCGTCGCCAACGCCTGCGGTCCTTGAATCGCCAGTTGCGAATAATAGTCGCTGAAATCGCTGACATGGCAGTGGAAGCGCTGAACATGTTGCTTGATCCACGCGTAGTCCTTCAGCCGCGTGCCGGCATTCACCACCAATAAATAATCGTTCGGGCTGAGTTTATGGACCAGAATGTCGTCGACGAACGTGCCCTCCGGCGTCAGCAGCGCGGAGTATTGCGCCTGCCCTTCCGACAGCTTCGAGGCGTCGTTCATCGAAACAAACTGGACGGCGTCGAGCGCTTCGGGCCCGCGAAACTGGATCTCGCCCATGTGGCTGACGTCAAACAATCCCACCCGCGCGCGCACCGCCATGTGCTCGGCGATCAGGCCGGAATATTCCACCGGCATGTCCCAGCCGCCAAAGTCGACCATCTTCGCGCCCGACTGGCGGTGAGTTGGATTGAGAGCGGTTTTCTGGAGAGGTGCGGCATTCGCGGGTACAGACGAACTCGACATAGAACACCAGTTTAAATGAGGAAGACAGCAGGAAGCGTTATCGGCAGCATCCGCATGTTTCCACGACAAACGGACGGCACACGCCGGGGTCTCGCGATCAACACCAACGGACGCTTGCTCTAGGTATCGAGCATGTCCCATTCATCGCCTAACACCCACCGAATCGCAGATGGCTTGCGGCTGAGCATCCCCCATTCAAAGTCAGTCCATGGTCCGAGATTTTTCTTGCCGTATCGCTTTTCGGCGTCACGTTTAGCCCTCAGCATTCCCTTGATGATATCTTCGGGCGTGCCCTGCGCGCGATAGTGCTCAGCGGAGGCTTTGCGGCCGTACCAAACCTTTGTAAAAAATTCCTCCTCAGCCGTCAGGATCTGTTTCACGCTTCGAACCGGCGTGTCAGTCAAGTCATATTTGCGTTGAAGACTTACCTTGCGCCCAAGCATTCGTACGATCTGTGGTTTTTCCCAATATCGAATCTTGAAAGGCGGACGATTGTTCTTTCTATAGCTATCCAAGTATTCCTTCGCGGGATTGCTGAGAAAGTTCGAGGCAATGATCAGGGCGACATCAGGCCGCTCTGCTTCTGCCCAGGCAAGCAGATTTTGCAATTCTCTCGGAGGAATACCCTTTTTAAAATGTTTGCAGTCGACAAACCAACGCTCGAAGTGCTGGCTATCGTCAGGTTCGACGCGTAGACGATCACAGACAATGTCACGCCCTTTATCGGCGGGGCTCGACGCGAGCCCTGTGCCTTTCCGCCAATCAACATTCACGAAGCCGGCTGAATTTAATAGGTCTGAGCTGAACTCCTCGAATTGTGTGCTTGAAAGCCTGTCAAAGCAGATGCTCATGGTTGCCGCCTTTCATCTCAGCCATGCTACATTGCACCGCAAGCTCCAGGCGACAAATTATGATGATCTGTTGTCGCGTGAGCGAAGAATAAGGGTAAACAGCAATGTAGGGGGCCGCCGTCTCGCCGCAGGCGAAAAGGACGGGTATATCGCGTTCCGCTAGAACGGAGAGATTCTTCTCGGAGTTTACTCGCGAGTAAAGGGAATGACAGGAGATGACATCCTCTGCCTTCTTTCTCAGTACCCCACGTGATGCAGATACTCGACGGCAACCGCGGCAACAAGGCAGTAGACGCCGAACCAATGCCAGCGCCCGCTCTCCAGCCATTGGCTCAGCCACTTCAACGCGACCAGGCCGGCCAGAAACGCGAACAGCATCCCCAACAGACTCGGCATCATAGCGGAGGCAATCGGCGCAGCCCCGGTGAGATGCTGCGCTTTAACTAGCCTCCATGCCTCACGGGCGATGGCCGGAGGCGTCAAAATCACAGCGAGGGCGAAGCTGAACTCTTCCGCCCGCGCTTTCGCCACGCCCAGCAACATGCCAGTCGAGATGGTCGCGCCGGAACGGGAAAATCCGCGGAAGGGCAGGCACAAACCCTGGATGGCGCCAATCCAGCCAGCCTGCCGCACGTCGAGCCCAGTCGAGTCATCGCGATTGTCTGCAGCGACTGCATCGGAAGTTGACTGTTCCCGGCTGTGGCGCAGGCCCGCGATCAGAATCAAAATTCCGACAGCCGCCAATGCTGGAGCAATCAGGTCGAGCCGCCCAAATAACTGCTCCACCTCCGCATGTTTGCCGTGGAGCACAAGCTTCTCAATCGCTTCAATCAGGCCGTAGCCGATCACGGCGGTCACGAAACTCGCGACAAACAATTGGAGCACGATGGTCTTGAACGTCTCCACGTCGCGGAAGTAAGTCGCGCGCCATTGGGCCCAAAAATAGGCAATCACCGCGAACATGGTGCCCGTGTGGAGCATGACCAGCAGCAGCGTCATCGCCGGCGCGGTCGGGTCCATGCCCATCAGTTTTTCCGCGACCACGACGTGCGCGGAACTCGAAATCGGCAGCAGCTCGGCCAGTCCTTGAATGATGGCCAGAATAATGACGTGCAAAATTGTCATGCGAATCCTAAGCAACAGTTTCCCGTTGAGAATTGTTGAGTGCGAACTTACAGATACTGTATTCCAAAAAGAGATAAGTCATTCTGAGGTCGCCGCGGCGACAAGAATCCAGACGGTGATGGCTGCGCAGTCCATGCGAATATCATCCGGATTCTTCACTGCGTTGCGCTCCGTTCAGAATGATTCCTTCGATCAATACATATCAATGCGCCGCATGTTGCCGTGCAATCTCAACCTGGTCGCCAAGTTTCTCAGCGCTGGCCAGCCGGTTCCGATAACTGGCTGCAACAAAGTCTCGAAATAACGGATGCGGCTGCAGTGGTTTCGATTTGAATTCCGGATGGAACTGGCAACCAAGAAAAAATGGATGCGTGGGAATCTCCACGATCTCGACATAGGTTGCGTCCGGGGTGGTCCCGGTGATGCGCAAACCGGCGCCCGTCAAGATCGCTTCATATTCCCGATTGAACTCGTAGCGATGGCGATGGCGTTCGCTGATTTCCGTTTGTCCGTAGGCGCGTGCGGCCAGCGAATCCGGCTGCAACATGCAGGGCCATGCGCCCAGCCGCATCGTGCCGCCCATTTCTTCCACGCCGGTCAACTCCCGCAGCTTGTAGATGATGCGATGCGGCGTTGCCGGATCGAACTCGCTCGAGTTCGCGCCTTCCAGCCCGCACACGTTGCGCGCGTATTCGATGCAGGCGGTTTGCATGCCCAGGCAGATGCCGAAGTATGGAATCTCCTTCTCGCGGGCGTAGCGAATGGCGTTCAGCATTCCTTCAATGCCGCGCTTGCCGAACCCGCCCGGCACCAGGATGCCATCGAAGCCGGTGAACTGGCTTTCATAGCTGCGATCGGCGGCGTCCTTCGATTCCAGGCCCTCGGCCTCTACCCAGGTGACGGACAGCTTCAAATTATGCGCCAGCGCGCCGTGGACCAACGCCTCTTTCAACGATTTATAGCTGTCCTCATACTCGACATATTTGCCGACGATCCCAATGGAGACTTCATCCCTGGGGTTGTAGTAGCGATGCGCCAGTTCGCGCCAGCTCTCCAGATTGGCCTCGCCAGCCTGCAAATGCAGATACTTCAGGACCAGCGCATCCACTTTTTCCTGCGCGAAAACCAGCGGCACCTCGTAGATCGACGGAACATCCTTCGCCGTCACGACAGCCTGCTCTTCGACGTTGCAGAACAGCGCGATCTTCGACTTCATTTCGCGCGAAAGGAAACGGTCCGTGCGGCAGAGAAGAATGTCGGGCTGGATTCCAATGGACAGCAATTCTTTGACGGAGTGCTGCGTGGGCTTGGTCTTCAATTCCTGCGCTGCGGCAATCCACGGGACCAGCGTGACGTGTACAAATAGGGTGTTCTCCCGGCCCAGCTCCTGGCGCATCTGGCGGATCGCTTCCAGAAATGGCAAGGATTCGATATCGCCGACCGTGCCGCCGATTTCAACCAGCACCACGTCCGTGTCGATCGCCACCTTGCGCATGGCGTTCTTGATTTCGTTGGTCACGTGAGGAATCACCTGGACTGTTTTGCCCAGATAATCGCCGCGCCGTTCTTTGGTGATGATCTGCTCGTAGATGCGGCCGGTCGTCGTGTTGTTGTCGCGCGAGAGATGCGCGTGGGTGAAACGCTCGTAGTGGCCCAGGTCCAGATCGGTCTCCGCGCCGTCGTCGGTGACAAACACTTCGCCGTGTTGAAACGGCGACATGGTGCCGGGATCGACGTTCAGGTACGGATCGAGCTTCATCAGGTTGACGCGTAGCCCGCGGCTTTCCAGCAGACAGCCGAGCGAGGCCGCAGCCAGTCCTTTTCCAAGGCTGGACACAACTCCACCCGTCACGAAGATGTACTTGGCCGACATGGGTGCGGCTCCTTGAAATGATTTGGGCACTGGATCGTACGAGGTAGGCACGATCTATTTTCGCAGAAGCGAGCACAGGAGGAAAGAAATTTTCGACCGGTTCCAGCGGGAAGATGCGACCGGTCGAGTTTTGTTCCAGGCTTTTGTTCCGAGCTGCCGTTTTTCTAGCGCGAATGTACAGATACTGTGATCAAAATGGAAGGAGTCATTCTGAGCGAAGCGAAGAATCCAGAGGGTGACGGCGGCAATGACCAGGCGCATATCGTCTGGATTCTTCACTCCGCTGCGCTCCGTTCCAGAGGGCGACGGCAGAGCATGCTCTGTGCATATCGTCTGGGTGCTTCACTTCGCTACGAAAATTCTCTCCTCAGCGTAGTTGAAGGGATGTTCTGGCTGTCAGCGGGGAAATTGGTCCAGGGGCAGAGTGGCAAACCACCTGCCCCTTGCTGTTCTGGGGAAGGACTGCGGAACTCGGCTTCTCTTTCAGCATACTAGAAATTGAAGACCGCCTGCCCGGTAATCATTCTCGGCGGCACAAAGTGCGTTCCGCTGAAGGTGGACAGGAAATTGTAGAGCGCGACCTTGTTCGTGACATTGGTCACCGTGAGGCTCAGGTTAGTTTGATAGCGCTTGCGGCGAAATACGTTGTCCCACCCTGCATCCATATCGAACAGACTGCGTGGAGCGACGCGCGGCGGATTGCTGTATGGCGTTTCCGTTCCGGCGGCGGGAATCGTGACCAGCGGCGATTTCAACTGCTCCGGCAGGCAGCTGACCAGCGGAGCGGAAAATGTCGCCTGCACCCCGTTGCAGCTGAGTCGAATCTGTTGCTGCTGATCGGCGGTCAGGTATGTCAGGCTGACCGGCACGCCGGGCGCGGTCCCAAATGGCACATTGCCCGCGACCAGGCCGCTGTCATAGCGCCAGGTGAAACCATACCAGGGGCCGCTCGGCTTGGGTTGGTATTGCAGGTGGGAATTCTGCTCGTAGACCTGATCGTGATCGATCAGGAAAGGTTCAGAATCCACCGCGTTGGTATTGTCGTTGAAGATGATGCCGCCAATCTCTGGCGGATAAAACAACGAATGCGAATGGCCCATCGTGGTGTACGCGGAAACTCCATGGATCGGAACAAGCGTGATTTCCGCGTCGGCGCCGGTAATATCGGACTTTTTCCACTGTATGGGAAAGGTCAGCGGCGTGTTCAGGATGACATCGAAGTCGTAATCCGACTTCGTGTATTTCCAGAAGTATTGTGCGCTGATAACAATATATTTTCCGAATCCCTGTTGCAGGCCGACGTTATATTGGTTGCGCGTAGCCGGCGTCAGCGGATGTTGCCCGTGGGCCCCCAAATTGTTGGCCAGCCCACCGCTTCCCGTA
>JAKAAZ010000214.1 GCA_021802085.1 Acidobacteriota bacterium | reverse complement strand
CCCGCCGAGCTGATTGCGCATGAAAGGATGGAAGAGTTCTGGAAGATGGTCGATGAGGTGCAGAACGGCGTCCTCTTCGTGCTGCTCGGTCTGGAGGTGCTGGCCATTCCGTTTCATTGGCCATTGCTGGGATCGGGCGCGACCGCGATTGTCGCTGTGCTGGCTATTCGCGTCGCCGTAGTTGCGCTGGTCCTGCGAGGGCTGCGGCTCGTCGGGCGCGACCATCGAAGCTCGGTGCTGGTGCTTACCTGGGGCGGGCTGCACGGCGGACTGTCGCTGGCGCTGGCTCTGGCGCTGCCACTGACCGACGGCCGCGACTGGATACTTGCCACGACCTACATTGTGGTGGTGTTCTCGGTGGTGCTGCAGGGCGGCTCGCTCGGCTTCTTCCTGCGCCGCTTCCACCCTGCCGAAACCTTACCGCGCGCAGAACAAGCGCAGGATCTGTAGGGGGCGTCTTCGTTTCCGGCTGGCCGACTACTTGTCCCGAATAGTGTCATTTTCGAGAGATGTATTCTTTGCCGGAAAGGTCTCAAGATCGACATTCTCCCAGTTGGATATTTAGAGTGTGAAGTTGCTTCAAAGTGCAAGGCGATTCAGCTCTTTGACTCCAGTCCGCAAAGAGTCGATGCAGTGGTTTGGCAGTTCGGATTCCTGCCGGGTCCATTGAAATAGCGTTGCCGCCGCTGGAGGAATCAGCTCATTCCAGTCGTTCCTCGTATTTTTGTAATCGGTTTTCTCGTCTACCGTCTGCTTAGTTAGACAAAGAATCCATGTCTCGATATTGCGCTTTGGAACCATCCGCGCAATTTTCTCATGCTCGACATCGACGGGTGGTTTTTCAGCATCCTTCAACGCTTGATCGAGTTGCTTCCATCTATCTTGGACCGTATGGGTGTCTGCATCGATTACCACGATCAGCGCAGTTTTCGCTTTGCGTTGTCGGAGGCGGTATGCGCTTACTTCCTTGGCAAACCTGTTCCGCACCCAACCTTCGGCGCTCTCTCTGCCTCTGGTGGGAAGCTCAATCCTTATCTCATGTCCCAGCCCGTGTATCTTGAGATATCTGAGGAGGAGCATTTTGTGATGGTCATCTTCCAAAAGCACGATGACCTGCGATGGCTTACTCATCCTCCCATCCCCGCGCGATCAATTCAGAGGGCCGTAGATTTCCGCCAGGATCAGGCTTGAATTTCTCCGTCCGGACGTGGCCATTATCCTCTCGAAAAAAACGCAATCCATGTCTTATGGCCCATTGATTCAGAATTTCCGGGTGATGTGAGATAAGGATAAGTTGTCCATGATGATCTTCGACCGCTTCCTCCGCCGCCAGGAGCCATGGCTGTATTTCACGCAAGGAGATGAAGTTATCCGGTTCATCGATAAATATCGTATGCCCCTTGGCTATCAGAAAGTGAAGGATCATGTATAAGGCCAATAAGCATCGCTGACCATCGGAAAGTTCGGACAGTGAATAATTCGCTCGTTTCTTTGTTGAGGTCGTAAAATCAGCGCGAAGTTTTCTCACGCCATCTTCTTCGGACGAAAACCGCAGAGTCTGAAATCCATCGAGCGCTGCCTTCATGGACCCCAAGAATTTCAGATTTTCATCGGGATAAGCTCCCACCAAATGGCGGTACCAACCAGCGATGTTTTCGAGTTCGTAGTCGGGCTGGTCTTCCTCGCTATCGGCACTCTCATTCATCGCGTTGTGATATTCGTCGATCCGGAAGCAATGGACAGATTTCATCCACTCAACGAAATGGCGGACGTGCGAGTTGCTCAATTGTGATAGATGCAAGGCAGATCTGACCGTTTCCAGCGGTACGGCCGTTGCCTGGTCGCTGCCATTTGAGAAAAAGCGAATTTCTCCCTTGGCCAACTCAAAAACGGTTGCACCAGAGACCCTTAAACTTTCTAGATTTACTGACGGTTGTCTCGTCTCAGGTTCAAATCGGATTTCAACCCGATATTCGTATTTCTGGCGATCCAAAAAGGCCTCAATTTCCACGACCTGGAGAGGTTTGTCCTGCCAACGGGTGCGAGTGGACTGCGTGAATGGATTCTCATCGCCCTCTATAAACCGTTTAAGATAGCGAATCGCGTCGAGCAACGACGACTTGCCGCTGCCATTGGGTCCAAGCAGCAGTTGCTTTCGCTCCGGTCTGTACTCGAAGTTGACGAAGCTGCGGAAATTATCGATGTATATCCGAGTCAGCATGGCTACATATTATATGGAGAGCATTCTAAACGGGGAGCATTCTTGGACAGCCTTCGTACCTGCATCGCAACATCAGATCAATTTGGGCGTGCCCCATCTTGAATTCGAGATGGGGGAAATTCGCGCAAGCCAGAACATGTTGCTCGCTGAGGTTTCCTTGCCGGATGTGTCCCGGGTTGGCGCTTCGCGCGAATTCCCAGCAAGCGTGGTGCTGCGAAGTTGAATAAAAAGGTACTCGAATCGAATTGAGTATCGCGGGGAAGCAGGAATTTTCGTATGCTGAAGGGAAGCCCCATACGTTGGCGGCGAATCCAACGGAGGAAAGTGAAATGACAGATACAGGGAAGAAGACGAAGGCCACCGCGAAGCCACGCAAGGCCGCGAAGAAAAAAGAGAACGTGACTGAGATAACAAAGATAACAAAGCCAGCGCCGTCTCGCGAGGAGATCGAGCGGCTTGCGCAGAAGTTTTGGGCTGAGCGCGGTTGCCAGGATGGATACGCGGAGCAAGACTGGTTGCGGGCGGAACAGGAACTGCTGCGAATGGCTTCGTAGGGCGAAGGCGATTCAGCCTAGGCTAGGGTTTTGATTTCGCTGGAGGTGCCGCCGGCGGCTGGGACGTAGCACTTCAGCGTGTAGTCCATCACCATGCGGTCGGCGTTGAAGCGCCAGCCCAATGTGCGAATGGTGCGCTTCATGCGCTTGATCCATCCCCGGGGCAGGCCGTCGCGGTCACGCTCATAGAAGAGTGGAATCAATTCGTCGCGGAGAACGCGGTAGAGGTCGGCGCCGTCGCGGCTGTCATGCACATCCATGTTCGCGTGGGTCCTGCCGGCGCCGATGGCGAAGCCGTTGCGGCCGTCGTATGCCTCTGCCCACCAGCCATCCAGCACGGACAGGTTGAGCCCTCCGTTGAGCACAACTTTTTGCCCGCTGGTGCCGGATGCTTCCAGCGGCCTCCGGGGATTGTTGAGCCAGACATCGACGCCCTGGACCAGATAGCGGCCGACATTGATGTCGTAGTCCTCAATGAAGACGAGCTTGTGGGCGAAGTTGGAGTCGCGCATCATCTCGGCAATCTGCTGCAGCATCCTTTTGCCCGGTTCGTCATGCGGGTGGGCCTTGCCGGCGAAGAGGAATTGCACGGGGCGGTTGGGATCGTTGACCATGGTCGCCAGCTTCTCGATGTCGGCAAGGATCAAGTTGGCGCGTTTGTAGGTGGCAAACCGCCGCGCGAAGCCGATGGTCAATGCGTCCGGGGAGAGTACTTTGCCAAGATTGCGCAGCGTCTCCGGCGACTCGCCGCGCCGTTCCGCCTGCTCCCGCGCCCGGCGGCGGGCGAAGTCGAGCAGCCGCGATTTCAGATTGAGGTGTGTTTCCCAAAGCTCGCCATCGTCGACGTTTTCGATCTCCTCCCAGGTGCGCGCCGAACCGCTGCGCTCCTGCCAGCCTACGCCGAGATGGCGATCATACAGGCGACACATTTGCGGCGCCAGCCACGATGGCACGTGGACGCCATTCGTGATGTGGCCGATGGGGACAGCCTCTTCCTCCTTGCCGGGGAACAGGCTCTTCCACATCGCGCGCGACACCTCGCCATGCAGCGAAGAAACCGCATTGGCGCGGCGCGAGAGCTGGAGGCCGAGAACGGTCATGCAGAATTGCTCATGCTGGTCACTCGAGTGTTCGCGGCCAAAGCTCATCAGCATCTCATGCGAAATGCCAAGTTGTTCGCGCAGCGGACCCAGGTGCTCCTCAATCAAATCGCCGTTGAAACGGTCGTGACCGGCCGGCACGGGAGTATGGGTGGTGAAGACCACTTCGCGCGGAATTTGTGTCGCGGCAACCTCGAAGCTCAGGCCCTCTTCCTCCATGCGGTTGCGAATCGCCTCCAGGACCGCGAAGCCGCTGTGCCCTTCGTTCAGGTGCAGCACTCCGGGAGAAATGCCCATCGCCTTCAGCGCGCGAAAGCCGCCGACCCCGAGCAGCAGTTCCTGACGAATGCGCGTGCGTCCATCGCCGCCATAGAGGCGCGAGGTGAGTTCCAGATCCTCGGGCGCATTGCCGGCCACGTTGGAGTCGAGCAGCAGCAGGTCGCAGCGTCCCACTTTCACTCGCCAGACCTTGGCGCGGATCAAGCCGGTGCGCGTGGCAATTTCCACGACGATGGACTCGCCGTTTTGGCCAATGGCCGGCTGCATGGGGAGCTGATTGACGTCGGTTTGCAGGTATTCCTCGCGCTGCCATCCGCTTTGGTCGAGTCGCTGGAGGAAGTATCCCTGTCCGTAGAACAATCCAATTCCGATCAGCGGAATGTCGAGATCGGACGCGCTCTTGATGTGGTCTCCGGCCAGAACTCCCAGCCCGCCGGAATAGATCGGCAGGGACTCATGCAGTCCGAACTCCGCGGAGAAATAGGCGACGGGGCGAGGGCGCAGCACACCTGCATTGGCCGCTCCCCAGGTGCGGTCCGCGCGGAGATACTCCTGCTGGCGGCGATAGCAATAGTTAATGCGGCTATGCAATGCCAGTTCCGCAGCGCGGCGCTCGATTTCTCCGAGCGGAATTTCTCCGAGCAGCGAAATGGGATTTTGATTCAGATGCCGCCAGCGTGTCGGATCCAGATCGCGAAACAGACTGATGCTGTCGTGGTCCCAACTCCACCAGAGATTGCGGGCCAGAGACCAGAGGCGTTCTTGCACTGGCGCAATGAAGCGATCCAGCGTGCGGGCTTCGCTGACCACGGGCGCGACTTCGCTGGCCGCCTCGACCAACATGCGAATCTCGTCCTCGCGAAAGATGCGGCGATCCTTTGTTTGAACAACGAGAACGCCTTGCAGCACTCCACGGTCGATGAGAGGCACACCGAGAAAGGAGTGGTAGACCTCTTCGCCGGACTCGACAAAATACTTGAAGCGGGGATGATTCTTGACTTCCTCGACGGCTACCGGCAAGACCTGTTCCGCGACCAGGCCGGTCAGGCCCTCGTTGAGCGGCATGCGCAATGTGCCGATGCATCGCGGGTGCAGGCCAAGCGTCGCCGCCAGCACCAGATTCGATCGATCCGGCTCCAGCAAATAGGCGGAGCAGACGTCGGTCCTGAACCGGGTCGCGATCAAGGCGACAACATTCATGAGGGTATCGGCGGGCTTGCCGCCTTCTTCCGTGAGGTTCGTGATTTCCTCCAGAGTCAAAACGTGGTTGGCGTCAGTTGATTCGTAGGACTGGGTCACTGGAATACCTCGCTTGTTCGATCTACTACTACAGGAGCGTGCAACTGCTCTTGCGGCGATCCCTCAACCCGCAATGCCTGGCGCATCCGGCTATTGAAACCAGCGGGCGGGGGGAGGGAATTCTCTGGGTGATTCGCTGACTGAGAAAATCTAATGATACCGTCAATTTCCGGAGAAGCAGAAACATTTTCGGAAGGTGGAGGCGACCGCGTCCAGATGAGATGTGGGGAAATTCGCGCGGAGCGCGAACGTTGCGCTTGAGGAGAATTGCTTCCCGATGCGCACCGAGTTCGCGCCACGAAGCTAGATGTTCCATGCGACTTGAGCACACACAACTCGCAACCGCTCGAATACTGACGGAGTTTTGTCGTTGGATAGAGTGGTGTTCCTGTCGCTGTGGTCATCCTTCCTGCTAGTACCATGACCGCATGTAAAGGTAACCAATGTAGGTACTTGTTGTGTGCCATGTTTGGCCGTATAGCTGAGGT
>JAKAAZ010000213.1 GCA_021802085.1 Acidobacteriota bacterium | reverse complement strand
CGGAAATAAAAGAGTCTGGTTGACCGTGTCAGAAATGAAGTTCTGGCCCATGAATTAAAACTAAAACAAAACGCCCCACCCCTGCTGTAGACTCCGTCACCAATCTATGCCCGACACACTCCTAGAATGGGGGCCCAGATGGATGGTTTTTCGGCCAATCGCAAGGTCCTTCGCTCCGCACAGGACGACAAACTATTCTCCGCCGGGGACATCCACCGAGCCAGGCGTGGGCGTTGCGCGCAGCATCTGCAAGAGCTGTTCGCGTTGCTCGAAAAGAACTTGTTCCGGCGCGCCCTGGGCGAGGATGCGTCCTTCTTCCATGGTGAGCACTTCATCTCCGGCGTTGAAAGCTTCTTCCAAATTGTGGGTGACGGTGAGCACGGGGACGTTGCGCTCGCGGGCCCACCGATGCAGGTTCTGCGAGATGGTTTGACGGCTCTGCGCGTCGAGCGCGGCGAAGGGCTCATCCAGCAACAGAACGGAAGGCTCGGCGGCGAGCGTGCGGGCAATCGCGATGCGCTGGAGTTGTCCGCCGGAGAGTTCGCGCGGCCAGCGGTCCGCCAGGGCTTCCGCCTCGACCAGTTGCAGCAGGCGGGCGGTCTTTTCTTTTTGCGCGGACTTTTCCGTTCCATGCAGCGCGAAGGCGACGTTGCGCGCGGCGGTGAGATGTGGAAACACCGCCGGGTTTTGCATGACCAGCCCGACGCGGCGTTTTTCCGGCGGAAGGAAGAATCGCGGCTGATGGCCGCGCATGGTCTGGCAGACAACGGCGCCGTGGAGTTGAATGCTGCCCACGTCCGGCTGCAGCAGACCGGCGATGGCGCGCAGCAGGGAGGACTTGCCGGAGCCCGACGGCCCGAAGACGACCGTGCGTTGCGCGCTGGCGGTGAAGGCGAGATGCAGCGTAAAGCCGGCGCGATCGCGCTGGAAGTGGTGCTCGATGTGGGCGGAGAGCCAGGGAGCGTTGGCCGCGACGGAGATGGGCAGGTCAGACAAGGTCGCTGCTCCTGGCATCGCTCCGTGAACCGCGGCTGTAGAGGAACATTAAGGCAAGCAGGCAGATGGCCAGCAGAAAGAGCGCGGTGCGATTGGCCTGGGCGTATTGAAAATCCTGCACCTGATCGTAGAGCGCGATGGACAGGGTGCGGGTTGCGCCGGGAAGATTGCCGCCAATCATCAGCACGACGCCGAATTCGCCCACGGTGTGGGCGAAGCTCAACACGCCGGCGGTGAGCAGCGATCCGCGCGAGAGCGGAAGGACGACGCGCGCCATTCTGTCCCAGCGGCCGCTGCCCAGCGTGGTGGCGGCGTCGAGCATGGAGCGGTCGACGGCGGCGAAGCCGGAGGTGAGCGGCTGCACGGCAAAGGGCAGGCTATAGAGCACCGAGCCGACCACCAATCCGGCAAAAGAAAATGCTAGCGGATGACCGAGAAGGTGCGTGAGGGCGCGACCGAATGCGGTGCCGGGACCCAGGCCGACCAGCAGATAAAACCCGAGGACGGTGGGAGGCAAAACAATGGGCAGCGAGCAGACGGCCTGGACGAGGGTTTTCCATCGGCAGCGCGTGAAGGCGAGCCAGTAGGCCAGCGGCACCGCGAGCACCAGCAGAATCGCCGTGGTGACCAGCGCGAGGCGAAGCGTCAATAGGAGTGCGACAGTGTCCATTCGAGTCGGTTGTTCCTGCTGCGTGTCATTCGTCGAGCAAGCTGCTTATTGCGTTGGAGGTTCGAGACCGCTCGACGCCAGCAGGTTGCGGCCAGCGGGAGATTGCAGATAGCGGAGAAAATCCTCAGCGGCCTGTTTGTCGGGTGCGTTGCGCAGGATGACCGCGCCTTGCCGGATGGGCGGATAGGCATTGACCGGTACAGGAACGAATCTGCCTGCCTGGCGCATGGTTGGTGTGATGGCGATTGTTTTCGAAATCAATGCGCAGTCTGTGTTGCTGGACTGGCCGAACTGCGCGGCTTGCGCGATATTTTCCGCGAAGACGAGTTTCGGTTGCAGGGCGGTTTTCAAGCCTAAGGATTGCATGGCGGTCATGGCGGCGGCGCCGTATGGGGCATGGACCGGGTCGGCGACCGCGATGCGATGGATGGAGGGATCGGTCAGCGACTGCATGGTGAGCGAGTGGGGCAACACGCCGCGCCGCGCCCACAGCACCAGCGAACCTTGCGCGTAGGGAACGGGGCTGGGCTCGACGGTCAGGCCGGCATCGACGACTTTTTGCGGGAAAGCAAGGTTGGCGGCGAGGAAGAGATCGTAGGGCGCGCCGTTTAGAATTTGCGTGGCCAGCGTGGCGGAGGAGGCGTAAGAGACTTCGACCTTCGCGCCGGAGGATTTTTCGAAGTTTGTGACGAAGGCGGGCAGCACCGGCTGCAAGTCTGCGGCGGCGGCGATGCGCAGGGTTCTTGTTTGCGCGGGCAACAGCGTTGCGGGCAGCAGCAGAGCGCAGAGGATCAACAGAAGCCGAACGCTGCTGGCGGTGGGCGGAAGGAACGCGAGGTCCTTCGCTTCGCTCAGGATGACAAGCCTTTCGATTTTGCGGTCTCCGGCAAACCGCAAGATCCTTCGCCCGCGGCTCAGGATGACAGAGCGGTGGCAATGGAGGGATGTCGAGCTCGCCAAGCATCGTCTAGACACGGACCACCATCACTTCCGTCGCCTTGATGAGGGCGGCTGCTTTGATTCCAGGGCGGAGTTGCAGTTCGCGCGCGGCGTCGGCGGTGATGACGGCGGTGACAATCTGGTCGCCGATGGCCAGCTTGACCTGGGCGAGCAGGCCGTCGAAGCGCACCTGCACGACCTTGCCGACGAGTTGATTGCGGCCGCTGACTGACGATGTGAGTTTCTTTTGTTTGGGCGCGACCGGCGAGTCGGCGTGCAGAATGGCCTGAATGTCGCTCTCATGAATGCGATAATGGCCGCCGGGAGTTTTCACGGCGCGCAGCTTGCCGCGATAGAGCCACTGCTTGATGGTCGGATAGGAGATGCCGAGGCGCTCGGCGGCATCGCGCGGGGTATACAGGTCTGCCATGAAAAACAGTATAGATGAAACTATACGATTCTGGCACAAGTGAAAATATACGACTTTGCAAGGGTCGAAACGCAGATTTTAGCTGCGGCGAAACCTGGATTGTGCCCCTTCGGCTTTGGAGTGTGGCAATTCTTCCTCCCACCGCTAGGGTATCGGAAGAACCGGTCTAACTCTGCGCGCCGCGTATCACTCCGGCGGAACCACCGGTTCAGGCTGGGAGCCCGGCCCCGGTGCGGCCCCCGCTCCAGCGTTCGGTCCATGTCCAGGCCCGTGCGGATGGATCGCGCTGGCCTCGAAGCTGACGATCTTCCAGACCCCATTGTGGCGATGGTACACACGCGTGTAGCGATAGAGTCCGCTGATGGCCTCGCCGTCATGGACGCCGTTTGCACGGGCCTTCGAAACTACAACAACAGTGCTGCCAAAGACTCGGATTTTGCGGTCGAAAGTATAGACCTCGCTAAAGCGAGTGGTACGGTTCTTGAAGCTCTCCAGTGTCTCTCCACGGGTCGCCAGGGTCCCATCCCCGTAGATGCCGAGGTAATCTTCAGAGAGCATGGCCGCCATGACCGCTGTGTCCGCCGTCAGCTCCGCATGCTGCCACTGCCGCTCCAACTTCTCTACGGTGCGGACAATCTCCTTGGGCTGATGATGGGGTCGCGGCAGCGAGGCTGCCTGCGCGGCGGAAACGCACAGCACGAGGCCCAATATCCAGACATTCGCGCGCACAACTTTGTTCGGTATGCAGAATCGTATCGGGGAATGAAACCGTGCTCGCATGGCCGTATCGGGATATTAGTTCGCGCGTTCGCCGGAGTCAAAGACAATTTTGTACAAATTGGATTGTTCCCGGCATGGCGCTACCACTCACTCTACGCTAGCGCGTTCAAATCCTCCACACTGCGTTCCTTCATCCACTGGTACAGTCCTCCGATGACGTACTCGTGAAAGTGCGGAGACGCCCGGTGGGCTTCCAGGGCTGCTTCATCGCGGTACTGCTCGTAAATCAGCACCTGGCTGGAATCGCCCGCCAGTTCATGCGGAATATAGCTGACGCACCCCGGTTCCTGGCGAGACGCCGCAGCCAGGCGCCGCACCGCTTCCAGCACATCTTTGCGATTTTCCTGCGCGAAACGCATGCGCACAATAAACGAAATCATTCAAGTTTCTCCATAGGCCGTTCTTTCGGGGTGGCCCATTCAAGCCGCCTCTTGGCTTGAGTGGGATTGAAGCCGTTGCGGATTGCAATCCATCTGCTTTGGTTTGCAATCGGTTCGATATGCCCGATCAGTTCCCGCTCGCCGACATTCGTTCCAGTGTGGCGGCGAATTCGGGCAGAAAAATGGTCTGGTCGCGATCGGGGCCGGTCGAAATCATGCCGATCTTTGCCCCCGATTCCGCTTCCAGAAACTTCAGGTACGCTTTCGCGGCGTCGGGCAATTCGTCGAATGCGCGGATGGTATCCGTGGCACAGTCCCAACCCTTCATGGTGGTCAGGATCGGTTCAATTGCCTCCAGCCCGCGTACATCCGCCGGAATCGTATCGGTGATTTTTCCATTGATCCGGTATGCCGTGCATACGGGGATTTCTTGCAGCGTGTCCAGCACATCCAGCTTCGTCACCACCAGCCATTCCGTCCCGTTGACCTGGCTGGAATAGCGCAGCAGCGGCAGATCCAGCCATCCGCAGCGGCGTGGCCGTCCGGTCACGGCCCCATATTCCTGTCCCCGCGCCCGCAGCAGGTCCCCTTGTCCGTCATGAATCTCTGTCGGGAACGGACCCTCCCCGACCCGCGTGACATAGGCTTTCGTCACGCCAATCACAGTGCCAATCTTGGTCGGTCCCACGCCCGTTCCGGTCGCCGCTCCACCCGCGGTTGCCGACGAGGAAGTGACAAATGGGTAGGTCCCATGGTCGATATCGAGCAAGGTGCCCTGGGCCCCTTCAAACATGATGCTTCCGCCCGCCCGCAGCGCATCGTTCAACATGCGCGACGTGTCGGCCACAAACGGTGCAATCCGTTCCGCCGCGCGCGCGTATTCCTCGTACATCTTGTTGGGGTCGATCGGATCGCTCGAGAACAATGCCTGCGCGATGGTATTTTTTTCCTTGCACGCATTTTGAATGTGCGTGCGCAATAGCGACGAATTCAGCAGATCCACCACGCGCAGCCCGCTGCGCTTCATCTTGTCTTCGTACGCCGGCCCAATCCCTCGGCTGGTGGTCCCAATCTTTATCCGCCCCGGAGCATTTTCCGACGCCAGCTCGATCATCCGATGGTAGGGCAGGATGACATGCGCGCGGTCGGAGACAAATAGCTGGCCGGCCACATCCACGCCCAGCTCCTTCAGGCGTTCCACTTCCTGCAGAAACGCAATGGGATCGAGGACGACCCCATTGCCGATCACGGCGCGGCAATCCGGCCGTAGCACGCCGCACGGCACCAGCTGCAAGATAAATTTCTTGCCGCCGATAATCACTGTATGTCCGGCATTGTGGCCGCCGGCGTAGCGCGCCACCACGGAAAATCGTCCGGATAAAACGTCAACAATCTTGCCTTTGCCTTCGTCGCCCCACTGGGCGCCCAGAACCACTGCAGTCTTCGCTTGCATTTCTACTCGTTTCCGCTCGTCTCTCTGGGGTCCGGGCACGCAAACGCTTCCCAGGTTCAGAAGGCGTTTCAGGCCGTGCCGGGCCCCGATGGGTAATGCAACCAATTTTGTTCAGGAGGGTTGCTGGCGACTCGCCAACTCTTCAAGCACTCAACTAAGAATCCTATACTACGAAGTGACGCGATAAAAGCGGAAAGCGGATCCAGGTCCGCTTCGGAATAGATCGGCCCACAAATGCCAGAATTGCCAGAGGTCGAGACCATCGCGCGCGGCGTCGACAAACGCGTGCGCGGACGCACCATTGTTTCCGTCTGGCTGGGTTCCAAACCCGAGCCGTTCCGCTCGGAACCCG
>JAKAAZ010000212.1 GCA_021802085.1 Acidobacteriota bacterium | reverse complement strand
CACACCTAGCAGCAGAATCGTAAGCCAAGTGCGCATTCTTTCGCGGTTGAGCAGGATGGCCTCCTTATCGGTGTCCGGTCAAGCGATGATTCCCCTGAAGGTGCGATCTACAAAACCGAGCCTTCCGTTGCGCCAACCTACTTCATCTTGAATTGTCCTGCGAGCTTCACTGCTAGAAGTAAATTTTCAATGCCAATTGCAATTCCCGCTGCGTGCTTGCGGTATTGGATATTTGGCCAAAAGTTGGGCTATTCAAGGTCGCATCCGGAATTCCCCAGACAGACGTATTGGTGATATTGAACGTTTCCAGGCGGAACTCTGTTTGGACACGTTTGATTGAAAATCTGCGGAAGATCGAAAGATCCAGATCCCGATACCAGTTCGACCGCATCGTATTCCTGCCTACGTCTCCGTACGTGTACTGAGCAGGGGCTTGAAATGCCGCAGTGTTGAACCACTTGGAAATTGTTGGATTTGCCAGATGCGGATCGCCGACCAAGTTGACTCCCTGATAATTATTTCCGGTATTCGCAACGTCGCCTGAGTACGATACTGTGTATGGCCTCCCGGACGTCAGGGTTGCGATCGCATTCACCTGCCATCCCCCCACAACTGCGTCCGCGACACGATTGCCGGTTTGAAACCTCTGTCCTTTGCCGAAGGGTAGAAAATAGGTTACATCGGCCGTAAGCATCTGTGGGAGATCGATGCCGGCGACACTTCGATCGGCAGCGGGGTTGTACGGATTGCGAATAAAGCAGCCTTCCGCGCCGAAGTAGCCATCGCAGGCCACATCGATCGTTTTCGACCAAGTGTAGCTGATCGTATAAGCCAGCCCGGAAGCCAACCTCCGGTCGAACTGTGCCTGCAGGGCGTTGTAGCTGCTCGATCCGTTGCTTTGTTCATACTGCGTCGGAGTGATATACGGAAATGGCGCGCGGAGTTGAGGATTCCCAGGACCAGGCGTCACTGCGACATTGTAAAAACCGCAGCACGGCATATGAGTGGTACGGGATCCAACGTAATTGACACTGAGCAGCGACACCGCTCCAAGCTGCTGTTGAATGCCCAGATTCCATTGGTCTGAGTAAGGATTTTTCAGATACGGCGCGATGAAGTTTGCGGACTGCGTAAAGGGACTGGCGAGAGGAAGAGTGTGGGTTTGGCCCGCTGGCAGATTCAGCGGGTTCTCGGCGGTGGTAGTGACGGTGGTCGAATTCAGGTTGCTCGTGATATCCAGCCCGAAGGATGGCCACAATGCTCCTTCGTTCTGTGTCATTTGCATGATGCCGGACCAGTCATCATAGACCCGATCATAGGAAGCATGCAGGACGCGCTGGCGGTCGATCTGATACGCGAAGCCAATACGCGGCTGGATGTTGTCGATCTGGTTGTTGATCAGGCTCTGGCTCGTTCCTTGCACGACATGCGCGGGAAGAACGCCTCCAGGGATGCACGGCGCAGCTAACAGCGTGGCGCAGGAGCCAAGACCCGCGGTATCTTTGCTAAGAATATAGGTTCCGTTGCGTAGATTGAGCGCGCCTGTAATGTTCGATTTGGTAGAGTTGGGCGCCAGCGCCGGCATGATGTCCCAGTCGTACCGCAATCCAATGTTCATGGTTAGCTTGGGAGTGATTTTCCACTGGTCGCCAGCATAGACCCCATTGACCCACCCGTTTTTAGGGAGCTTGAGATTGTTCCGCCGTTCACCGTTATTAGGAACTCCAATCAGAAATGATGCCAGAGCGTTGCCCGTATTCTTCTGGTTTTCGAGGTTGGAAGTCTGAAAGGCCGAGAAGCCAAGATTGCCATTGGCATTCAAGATGCTCTCAGTGTTGTTGCTGACCATGGCGCCAGCTTGCCAGGTATGGCGACCGGCCAATTTCGTGAAGTTGCCGCTCCACTCGTAGATATCGCCATCATTATTGGCGATATAACTGGGCCCTCCTCCCGCGTAGCCGGTGACTCCGATATCGGGAACCTGGCAGGCAAGTGGTCCGAGATACCCGCATGCGAAGAATGGGTTGAATCCACTCGCGGAAACAGTGTGCGTAAATGCCACGGGGTTTGCGAACTCTTGCCACACATGTCCGGCAGTGATCTGCAGGGTGGCGGACGCTCCAAAAGTATGCAGGTAGCCCACGCCCCAATTCTGCGCGTCACTGATATTGTCGGATACCAGTCCCTGGAACCCTCCGGACGAAGTCTGAGTTGCATGCAGTTGGCTCAGCCGTGCCCACAGCGAATTCGATGGATTGAAATCCTCATCTAGCCGCAGGCTGTAGTTATTCTGGCGGGTCAGCGTCGGTGTGGTGTCCACGCCATTGAATCCGGAGACCAGGGGAACAGGCGCGGGATACATCTGTTTCATCAGCGTCTGCATCACCGGGTCAATCTCCGACGAGACATTATTATTTGGAAAAGGTGTCCGCAGGAACTTCCCAGGATTGTTCGGATCGGGGGCAGTCGTATACGGGTTGTACAGTTGCTGCGGTATTGCGCTAAAGTCGCCGTTCAACTCAGCTGCTGTGGGCACATTGTAGAGCCGCTCATTGGCGGAGTTGATATTCGTGCCTTCAAATGAGCCGAAAAAGAATGTATGGTTCCTCCCGTTGTAGTGTGGAAACAAGACCGGACCGCCGATCGTAAGGCCATACACGCTTTGCTTCAAAGGCGTCTTCTTGGTCAGCAGCGGATCGCGCGCGTCGAATGCGTCGTTGCGCAGAAATTCCCATACATCCCCGTGATATTCATTCGTGCCCGACTTTGTAACGACGTTGACAATTCCTCCCATCACGCCGCCAAACTGGCTCTGATCGTTGTGCGACTGGACCTTGAATTCGGCGATGTCATCCACGATAGGCTCGACTGCATACTCGCTGAACCAAAACTGCTGGTTGACAATCCCGTCCAGCAAATAAAGATTGCTCCGATTCATCTGCCCGTTCACCGACGGGAATCCGAACGACCCGATAAGGATGGCGAACCCGCCACCCCCGCCTTGTCCTGTATCCGCCCTGCTCGACCCTGGCGTAAGGGTCAGCAGTTGCGTGAAGTTCCTCCCATTCAGGGGTAGCGCATTGACTGCGGTTTGATTGATGACAGTACCTAGATTTGCCGTCGATGTTTCCAGTTGGGCCGAAGCCGCTGCAACCGTGACCTGTTGCACTTGGGTACCCACAGTCAAAGAGAAATTGAACGTCGCGGTTTGGTTCACGTAAAGTACAAAGGGGTTTTGTTTCGCGGTGGAAAAACCCGCCTTGACAACTTCTAACGTATAGGTGCCCGGGGCTACGTCGATAAAAGCGTAGTCCCCCACTGAATTGGATTGAGTCGTCCGCTCCGTGCCCGTGGAGATCTCCCGCAGGTTGACCTGAGCGTCCGCGACTACCGCGCCCGTACTGTCCCGCACCGTGCCATTGATTGCGGCAGTGGAAAGCTGGGCGTCTATGCTGGAAGAGCTGAGCAGCAGACCGATTCCGGTCAATGCCACCAACACCATGATGCGGCCCCAGGACGCTGACAGAGAATGGGAGCTTCTAAGTTGTCGATTCATTGTTTACGACCTCAATACACTCAATGCGGAAATATGAAGCGTTTTCTGGACAGTTACGGATCATAAGGACTGACAAACTGACCTGTCAAGCCAAATGTTTCTCAATTTTGGATCGATATGAATCATCTGCCAGGACCGAAAAACCTCCACGCAGTACGAGGTGATAACAGGGCGCGAGATTCAGATGGCGTAGTCGCCCATATCTATACGGTGGTGTTCGTCACGATATTTGCCGTTCCTTTCTCTGTATGACTCTTCAGGCGCCGTGTCCCGCATCGTTCTGCGGCGGGCTTGTCTCGCTGGATGTACAGGAAAAGCGTTCCTTCACATTTCTCCATTGCGTTGGCTTGACAATGAATCATTGTGAAACATAGGATTCAATTGTTTTCTGAATCACGCCAACGTCCAATGCGCTCGCGCTATCGCCCCGCCCCTAACCATGATCGGTCGCCCGAGTCTGTGTAGACAGGGTATTTGGTAGGATTTTAGGGTCGATTCCGGCGCAAGATGCAAGTACGCCAAGTTCGGTGAGAAACGAGCGTCGCCGATGGGGACCAAGAGGAGAAAATTCATGAATCGTCGCAAATTTCTTGGACTGGTGGGAAGCGGCATTGCCGCCAGCAATCTCGGCCCGGCGCTTTCCATGGCGCAGGATCGATCCCAACCTACTTCCGGCCGTCCTAACTTTCTTTTCATCATTTGCGACGATCTGATGTTTCGCACCATTCATAGCCTCACCAATCCAGAGGTCCAAACGCCGAACATGGACCGCCTCGCTGCCTCCGGATGCGCCTTCACACATTGCTTTCACCAGGGATCGTGGAGCGGAGCGGTTTGCCTTCCCAGCCGCACCATGCTGAACAGCGGGCTCACCGCATTTCACGCGCAGGCGGGAATCGATGAAGTCCCTACCTGGGGTCAGACGCTGGGAAACGCCGGATACGACACCTATATCTGCGGCAAATGGCACCTCGACACAACAGTCCTGCAGCGCAGCTTCAAGGAAATGGGACCGGTAGCGCCAGGCATGTTGGTGTCCACTCCGATGGGCGGCGCCGCCTACGACCGCCCACGGCCGGGAGACAATTGGCAGCCATGGGACGAATCTCTCAAGGGTCATTGGCTTCACACTCAACTCTGGGCGAACCAGACGCCGGACAGAATCAAGCACGCGGATGTGTTGTACAGCGACTGCTTCATCGATCATCTGCTGAATAAGGCCGCCAAACGCGATGCGCCGTTCTTCATGTATCTGGGTTTCAATTCCCCGCATGATCCGCGGCAATCACCCCGGGAATATCTCGCTCGCTATCCGCAGGACAAGATCGAGGTTCCGCCAAATTTTCTACCCCGGCATCCATTCGATCTGGGAGATTACTACATTCGGGATGAAATGCTCGCGCCATTTCCCCGAACTCCCGAGGACGTTCAACTGCATCGCCGCGAATATTATTCTCTGATCACATTCATGGATGAACAGATAGGGAGAGTTCTGGATGCGCTGCAGCGATCCGGCAAAGCTTCCAACACCTACGTCATCCTGACCGCCGATCATGGATTGGCCGTCGGTGAGCATGGCTTGATGGGCAAGCAGAATATGTATGACTGTAGCGTTCGGATGCCCTTGATGATTTCCGGCCCGGGGATTGCCGCAGGAAAGCGAATCGACGAAATGGTGTATCAGCACTGCATGTATGCCACCACGTGCGACCTTGCCGGCATCCCCACCCCTCAGACCGTCGAATTCCCAAGTCTCGCACCGTTGATTCATGGCCAGGGCCAGCCTCCGTATGAGGCGATGTTCAGCTACTACAAAGGGTTCCAGCGAATGGTGCGAACGAAGACCCATAAACTGATCGTGTATCCGCAGATTCAGAAAACTCAGGTGTTCGATATCCAGAATGACCCCTGGGAAATGCACGACCTCTCCGCAGATCCGGCATCCGCTGAAGTTAAGGCGGAACTGCTGCAACAATTGAAAGGGCTGCAACAGGAGCTTGGCGACAAGTTGAAGCTCGAGGCATAAGCCAAACGCGATCTTGCCGTTTTAGAGCTTCAACTGTCAGACTGAAACATGGAGATGAATCCCTGCGAAGCCAATGCGCCGGATCGGAAGCCGAAGGGCGGTTGCTGTACGCCCTCCGCGGATCGCCAGTCCGCCGCGTCGTGCGCAGAGGAAGCTTCCGTTTCGCCTAAGCAGGTGGACGCGGACACGCGTTCCCGCATGGTCTCTCTGCCGGGCGGAACTTTTCTGATGGGTACGGATTTTACGGATGGGTTTCCTGCAGATGGAGAGGGTCCGGTGCGCCCGGTCATGTTGCGTCCGTTCTCCATCGACCGCTCCACGGTAACCAATCGGTTTTTCCGTCAGTTCGTGGAAGCGACAGGCTATCGCACCGACGCGGAGCGTTACGGCTGGTCCTTCGTCTTCTGGCTGCACATCCCACGGGCAAGATTCAGTGAGATGGTAGAGGACAGAGTTCAGGCAGC
>JAKAAZ010000211.1 GCA_021802085.1 Acidobacteriota bacterium | reverse complement strand
CAACGAGGCGGGTCTCTCTCAAGTGGACTTCGTTCCACATTTCACCAAGCATCCAATCGCCAAATATTGGCCGACTTTTTCGTTACTAATCTGATCTCGATGAGTCCTATGAGAAGGGAAGTCAAGAAGAAAGTCTTCTCCCAACCTCTCCAAGAGAGCGCGCGATGGTTTCTCTTGCATCCAGCCCGATCTCCGATGGAGAAGCTCTTTGGCGCGTGTAATCCGGACAGGCCATGGCCAGTCGACAGTTTCTCTCGACGTTTGACCTTGCCCACGCAAAACGTATCCCATAGCGAGCTGCTGTAATGCGAAAGGGTAACGAAGATGACGAAGGCAAGGCGGGGACTGCGCGCTGGGTAAAGTGAGCGCAACGGGAAACTATGTTCGAGGCTCATACTATACAGCCAATGACGCCACCGACTGCCAGCGACAAAAATAAGACGCCCGTTCTTCAGTACGTCCTCCTCGGCATTATCGTGCTCGCCTCTTCGGCATATTATCTGGGCGGAATGACCCGCGTTCTGCACGAACTGCAACATGGGGAGACTGCCCTACGTCTTCCCTTCGACTTCAATACCGAAATGCGGACGATTACCAGCATTGAGCCTGAAGCATCCAAGGCTGGCGCTCGGCTGGGCGACCAGGTATTGTCCTTGAATGGCAGGCCCTATACGGGCTATGCCCAGCTATTGAATCTTATGGGTCGGTCCCATGCTGGCGAGAGCCTTACGGCGGAAATCCTGCACGCGAGCGGTGCAACCAGCAAAATCGAAATTCCTCTTCAAACCCTGCACACCGGCCCCGCTTCCGTGCCCATTTGGGTGGGAACCATCGCGCTGCGCGGCGTATTTCCTCTCCTTTGCCTGATGGTCGGTTTTTGGGTGGTCGCAGCCAAACCTCAAGATTGGAACGCATGGCTTTTGCTGGGGATCATGGCAAGCTTTGAATTCCTCCTCCCGCAACCGGTATCTACAGGGCCATTGCTCGGTCCGGCGCTTTTCTGGTCCTTACTCGTGCAGATGTGTCTGCCTTTATGGATGATGCTCTTTGGGATCTATTTCCCTGATCGATGGCCCCTGGATGCGCGATTTCCATGGGCAAAATGGATCATTCTCGTCCCGAGTTTTCTCTTTTTCGCAGGACTCTGCTGGTTTACGTACACAAAATTTTTCAATTTTGACGCAGGCACGCACTATCTACCGATTTTCGCCCTGCTCGACCGTTCTGAAACTGTCCTTCAGGTTCTGGCCATCAGCATCTATTTTTTCGCTGCGGTATATAAGGCCGTGACCGCGACTGATCGCGATACGCGCCGACGTTTGACGATTCTTAACACTGGGACTTTCATCGGCCTTACACCGGCATTTTTTCTCGTGATGTACAGCCTCTTCCGTGAGAGGGATTTCGGAGTGGGAGTGCCACAGTGGCTGGTTGTATTTGCGGTAATATGTCAAACGGCGTTCCCGTTTTCCCTGGCATACATAGTCATCGTGCAGCGCGCCATGGATGTACGCATCCTGTTGCGCCAGGGAACAAAATATGCGTTTGCGCGAAGCACCTTATGGATATTGCAGGTGGCATTCATTGCCGCTATTACCTACCGTCTGGCACAAGTGCTGCATGAACCTCGCGTGTCTCGAAATGAAATTTTCGTCCTTTTGGTCCTCGGATTTATATTTCTGGCGATGCGTGATCGGGTGGCCCGCTCCGTTTCCACCTGGCTGGATCGCAAGTTCTTCCGCGAAGCCTATTCCGCCGAGCAGGTATTGAGCGAACTCGCCGAACAGGTGCGAACTTTTACTGAGACCCGTCCACTGCTCGAAACCGTCACCCTACAGATTGGCCGCACTCTGCACATCGAACAAATAGCCGTGTTGTTGAACCAGGGTGGAAGCTATCAATTGCAACAGGCTGTGGGCCTGACTCCTTCAGGGACTGTTATGCTGCCGGAAAATTCCAGCGCGATTCGCCACCTACTGCACAGTCGCGCACCCACCATGCTGTATGGCAAAGACCCGCAAGGATGGCTGATGCTGGCCAGTGAATCGGAACGGGAAGCATTGCAGCAACTTTCCGCGGAACTTTTGCTGCCGCTCCCTGGGCGCAAGGAGATGGTGGGCGTCATGGCGCTGGGGCCGAAACTCAGCGAAGAACCTTACTCTCGTGCCGATCTGCAATTGCTGCAATCCGTCGCGGTGCAAACCGGTCTGGCCATCGAAAATACTGAATTGATGGCCCGTCTGGGAAAAGAGGCCGCGCAGCGTGAACGTCTGAGTCGCGAAATTGAGATTGCGCGTGAAGTGCAGGAACGGCTCTTTCCGCAGGTCATGCCGGAAATTCCGGATGGAAGCTGCGCCGGGCACTGTCGGCCAGCGCTGGGAGTGGGCGGCGATTATTACGACTTTATTCCGCTCTTTTCCGGGCGCGTTGGCATCGCTGTGGGAGATGTCTCCGGCAAGGGAATTTCCGCCGCTCTGGTCATGGCATCGCTCCGCGCTTCTCTCCGCGGAATTACCTTGAGCGGCTCGCCGGACATTGTTTTGGATCTACCGACGCTGATACAAACTATCAGCCGACTGATCCATGACGCCTCGACCCTCAGCCGCTATGCGACCTTTTTCTTCGGAGAGTATGATCCGCACACGCAATTGCTGCGTTATGTAAATGCGGGGCATAATCCTCCCGTAGTCGTGCGCCCCAAGCCGTCTGGGCAGGATTCCTGTAGAGACGACGACTGCGAAATTTTACGACTGGAGGTCGGCGGCACCGTCCTGGGTCTCATCGACAATCCACAATACGAGCTCGGCTCCATCCTGCTGCGTGCCGGGGACGTGCTGGTAGCGTTTACCGATGGCATCAGTGAGGCGATGAACCTGCGTGAGGAAGAATGGGGCGAAGAAAAAATGATCGAAGCGATTTGCGCCTGTAGGACACTGCCTGCGGACAAAATTCTGGAGTGCATCTTCTCCGGTGCCGATGCTTTCACCCAGAATGCTCCTCAACATGACGACATGACGCTGATTGTGCTGGCAAGAACATCCGCCTGATGGGGCCGACGATCTTGCTCGTGACATTTCGTTCGCGCGGCGAACCCGTCATGACGCGCGAAACGGTTCTTGTCCCCCGATGACAAACCGGATAAATTCCGACCCTAAAGGCAAGATGGCCGCGACTTTCTCGCGGATGCTATAACCAAAAGCGTATGGTTCGCCTGAAGCGGCTGGCAGCCGCGCTCTCATCTCAACTTCCCTCTGCGGACGCAATGCTGATTGCGCATCCGCAGGACGTCCGCTATCTGACGGGATTTACCGGCTCCCACGCAGCTCTGGTGCTTCGCTCTGTCAAGGCTGCCGGGCAGACATCTGCAAAGAAAAACGCGGCCACTGCCATGCTTTTTACCGATGGCCGCTACATCGAGCAGGCGCGGCAGGAAACCAAAGGCGCTGGCGTGGTGATTGCCCAGGGTCCCGTCCTGCGCGAAGCGTGCGCGTGGATGCGGACACAAGGCATCCGCCATTGCGCGTTCGATGCCGAGCACACCACTGTTGCAACATTGGAGACGATGGGCGCGGAAATCGCCAGCAAACTGCGGCGCGGTTTTTTTCAAGCCGCACCCTCGCTGGTTGCCCGCCTGAGAGAAATTAAAGATGCGAACGAATTGGTCCGTCTACGCGCAGCCGCGCAGCTTGGATGCTCTCTGTTCCACCATCTGCTGACAGCTATCGAACCAGGCAAACGAGAAGTGGAAATCGCCGCGCAACTGGAGTTCGCCGCGCGCATGGCAGGCGCGGAGGCCATGTCCTTTGAAACGATTGTGGCCAGCGGCGCGCGTTCTGCCCTGCCCCATGGCCACGCCACCACGCAGCGCTTGCCTAAACGAGGGTTCGTCGTCCTCGACTTCGGTGTTATGCTCAGTGGTTATTGTTCGGACATGACGCGGACGGTGCGGCTCGGTCCTGCAAGTATTGCCGAGCGCTTTGCGTATGAAGCTGTAATGGAAGCGCAACTGGCGGCCATCGCCGCTGTCAAGGCGGGCGTGACCTGCGGTGAGGTTGATGAGGCGGCCCGCTGCGTGTTGCGGCAGGCCAAACTGGCGGACTACTTTACGCATTCCACTGGGCACGGAGTTGGTCTGGAGATTCACGAAGGCCCACGCATTGCGGCGCGGCAAGAGCAAAGACTGGAAGCTGGCATGGTGATTACCATTGAACCCGGGGTCTATTTGCCAGGAAAATTCGGCATACGCATTGAAGACATGGTCCTGGTGACACGGAGCGGCGCGGAGGTTTTGACGCCTGCTACGAAAGCATGGATTGAACTATAGAGTGGGGCTTCCACTGAGGGCGCAAGTTTGTAAGTTCGGCTGCCACCTTGTCGCGCAGACCACTATACTTGCAATGGCAGAATAGATTCGCCAAGAAATTCTTAGGAGCACGTCTCGATATGAACGCAGGACAATTGCAATCGCTGAAAGATCTGATCGAGTTTCTGAAGAAAAATGAAGTGGGCGAGTTTGAACTGGAGCAGGAGGACCTGAAAGTCCGCCTGAGCTTCGCGGGACAGGGCGGTTCTGCCACCAACATCGATGCCAGCCAGTTGGCAAATTTGCTGCGTGCATCGCAGCCAGCTATACCATTGGCCCCGATTCAACCGCCGGCGCAAACTTTGGCCAGCAGCCCCCAAACCTCCGGACTTACAACTTCCGCGGCTCCGGCACCCTCCACCGGCAACGAGGAGGCAGGCCTGCACATCGTGAAGTCTCCCATTGTTGGGACGTTTTATGACGCGCCGTCGCCCGGCGCTGAACCTTTCGTCAAAGTGGGCGATCAAGTCGAGTCCGGCCAGGTGATCTGCATTGTGGAAGCGATGAAGCTGATGAATGAAATCGAGTGCGATACGGCGGGTGAAATCGTCAAACGCATGGTGACTGCGGGCCAACCCGTGGAATACGGCCAGCCTCTTTTTGCCATTCGTCCACGCTAAGTTTTGCATCCGTCGAACACTCCACCGAGTCGAGGTCTATGTTCCGAAAAGTTCTCATCGCCAATCGCGGCGAAATCGCCTTACGCATCATCAGTGCCTGCAAAGAGATGGGCATCCGCACGGTCGCCGTCTACAGTGAGGCCGACCGCAACTCGTTGCACGTCCGCTTTGCGGATGAGGCCATCTGCATTGGGCCGCCGCGTTCCGCAGACAGCTATCTGAACGTCCCGGCGGTCATCAGCGCAGCGGAGATTGCCGATGTCGATGCCATCCATCCGGGCTATGGGCTGCTGAGCGAGAATGCCAACTTCGCCGAAGTTTGCCGCGCGTCGAACATCAAATTTATTGGACCGCCGCCGGAAGTGACGCGGCTGATGGGTGAGAAAGAAAAGGCCCGCATGTCCATGAAAAAGGCCAAGGTGCCCATCCTTCCCGGCTCTGAAGGCGTCATCCAGAGCGAAGAAGAGGCGCTGGATTGGGCCAAGCACACGGGTTATCCAGTAATCCTGAAGGCTTCCGCAGGCGGAGGGGGGCGCGGGATGCGCGTCGTGCGCAGCGCCGAAGAGCTGCCGAATTTTTTCCATGCCGCGCGCACCGAGGCGCAAAACGCCTTCGGCAATGGCGATCTGTACATGGAAAAATTCATCGAGCGTCCGCGCCATATCGAATTTCAGGTTTTGGCCGACGAGCACGGCAACGTTGTGTCGCTCGGAGAGCGTGAGTGCTCCATCCAGCGAAGGCATCAGAAATTGATTGAGGAAGCGCCGTCGCTCCAGGTAACGCCGAAGATGCGCGAAGAAATTGGCGCCACGCTCAAGCGGTGCCTGGAAGCCATCGGTTATATGAATGCCGGTACCGTCGAGTTTTTGATGGATGAAGATGGCAAGCTCTACTTCATCGAAATGAACACACGCATTCAGGTGGAGCATCCCGTCACCGAGATGGTGACAGGCATCGATCTGGTCAAGGCGCAGTTTCGCATCGCGGCGGGCGAAAAGCTCAGCAACATTCTTCCGAAAAATCTTGAAATTCGCGGTCATGCCATCGAATGCCGCATCAACGCAGAGCATCCGGAAAAATTCACGCCTTCCGCCGGAAAAATTACCGCATATAACCTGCCCGGTGGCACCGGCGTGCGCGTGGACACAGCACAATA